>NZ_JBHFNS010000019.1:0-392214 GCF_041929135.1 Floridaenema fluviatile BLCC-F154
ATTATCCTTTAACCGTCAGTTCGACGGGGTTAGCCTGTGGAGAATCTAATCAACTTAATGGCGCTGCTATTAAGGATTCTACGAAGCAGGAAGCAAACATCAGTCTACTTAGGTAGATTTGAGTAGGTTTTGCAGAACGGAAGTCGATTTGGTCTTTGTGGTGCAAACGGAAATGGGCGATCGCCATTTTCGCTCGGATCAGTGGGAAGAACATTCTTCTTTAGTTGCCATTAGCAGTAAAGTAGAAGCTGAAGCTTTGCTAGAACAGGGACTATTACCCGGAGAACAAGAACCTTGTTCTTTAATGTTCTCCTCGCGGTTAGGGTTAGAATATTTAGTCCAATACCATTGGTGAATGACGATTGATTTTGTTATCGGCTAATCTTGCTGTCCAGACTCCTTTTTAGTAAATCTCACAAATAAATCATTTGCAAGTAGGAGATCGATCGTAATGAATCTAACAGGATATCAACTCAACAAACAATTGTACAATGGTTCGAGAACTATTGTGTATCGAGGTGAACGAGAATTTGATGGTTTACCAGTCGCCATTAAATTAATGAAAAATCCTCATCCAAATTTCAGTGAATTAGTTCAATTTCGCAATCAGTATACTATTGCCAAAAATTTGAATTCTCCCCGAATTGTCAAAACCTATAGTTTACAAACTTACCAAAATGGTTATGCCTTGGTAATGGAAGACTTTGGGGGAGTTTCTTTGTCTGATTATTTCCAAATTCGGGAAAAATTACCTGCCCAATTGCTGCCAGAATTTTTGTCGATCGCCATTTCCCTGTGCGAAGCCCTAGATCTGTTGTACCGAGAAAGGATTATTCATAAAGATATTAAACCCAGCAACATTCTGATTAATCCCCAAACCAAAGAAGTTAAATTAATTGACTTTAGTATTGCCTCCTTATTACCCAGAGAAACCCAAACCCTGTTAAACCCCAATCTACTCGAAGGAACATTAGCTTATATTTCCCCCGAACAAACTGGCAGAATGAATCGGGGAATTGATTACCGAACAGATTTTTATTCATTAGGTGTAACTTTTTACGAATTACTCACCGGAGAGTTACCCTTTCAATCAAACGATCCAATGGAGTTACTGCATTTTCATCTAGCTAAACTACCCAAATTAGTACATGAAATCAATCCAGAAATTCCGATCGTCATCTCAGAAATAGTAGCCAAATTGATGGCGAAAAATGCAGAATATCGCTATCAAAGTGCATTAGGATTGAAATGGGATCTAGAACGATGCTGGCAACAATTAAAAACAAAAGGTCAAATTGAAACCTTCCCGATCGCGCAACGGGATTTGTGCGATCGCTTCATCATCCCTGACAAACTCTATGGCAGAGAAACTGAAGTAGAAATCCTCCTTCAAGCATTCGATCGAGTCAGCCTTGGCGCAACAGAAATGATGCTGGTTGCTGGGTTTTCTGGGATTGGGAAAACTGCGGTTGTCAATGAGGTGCATAAACCAATTGTCAGACAGCGAGGATATTTTATCAAAGGCAAATTTGACCAATTTCAGCGCAATATTCCCTTTAGTGCTTTCGTACAAGCCTTTCGAGATTTAGTGGGACAATTATTAAGCGAAAGCGATGCCCAGATTCAGCAATGGAAACAACAAATTTTAGAGGTTTTGGGAGAAAACGCACGGGTAATTATTGAAGTAATTCCTGAATTAGAAAGTATTATTGGCCCGCAACCAGCAGTAGTAGAATTATCAGGAACGGCGGCGCAAAATCGCTTTAATTTATTATTTCAAAATTTTACCCAAGTCTTTACCAGAGTAGAACATCCCTTAGCGATATTTTTAGATGATTTGCAATGGGCAGATTTAGCTTCTCTGAACTTAATGCAGCTATTAATGGCTGATACGGGTTATCTTTTCATCATTGGTGCCTACCGCGATAACGAAGTTTATCCAGGTCATCCATTAATGTTAACTTTGAGTGACATTGCTAAATCACGATCGACAATTAATACGATTACTTTAGCACCGTTAAGTCAAGTACAAGTAAATAAATTAATTGCTGACACGCTCAAAACTTCAGAAGATGTAGCTGGTAATCTTTCGGTATTAATATATCAAAAAACTCAAGGCAATCCTTTTTTTACAACCCAGTTTCTCAAAGCATTGTATCAAGATAAACTGATTCAATTTGATTTTGAGTTAGGCTGTTGGCAATGCGACATCACGCAAATAAGAACTCAAGCAGTGACAGATGACGTTGTAGCTTTTATGAGTTCTCAATTACGCAAACTTCAGCCATCAACTCAACAGATTTTACAGCTAGCAGCTTGCATTGGTAACACTTTTGATTTAGCAACTTTGGCAATTGTTTCAGAACAATCTCAAATCGAAACAGCAAGCTGTTTATGGAAAGCATTACAAGAAGGATTTATTGTACCGATCGGTGATTTTTATAAGTTTTATGTCTGGCAGGAAACCACAAAAACTACATCAGAAAATCAAGAAACTATTATATATAAATTTTTACACGATCGCGTCCAACAAGCTGCCTATTCCCTAATTCCCGATCGCCAAAAACAGGCAACTCATTACCAAATTGGTCAACTACTCCTGCAACAAGTTTCAAAAGAAGCAAGAGTTGAACGCATTTTTGAAATAGTCAATCAATTAAATTATGGAACTTCTTTAATTAGCGAACAAACAGAACGAAATGAACTAGCACGACTTAACCTCACCGCCTGTCGCAAAGCTAGAACTGCCACCGCCTATCAAGCAGCGCGTGAATATGCCACAGTGGGACTGTCTTTGTTGGGAGAAAATGCTTGGCAACAGCAGTATGAAATGAGCCTCGCTTTTCATGAATTAGCGGCAGAAGTGGCAATGCTATGCGGTGACTTTGAAGCGATGGAAAAGTCGATCGATATTGTCATCGAACAGGCACATTCTTTACTAGAACAAGTCAATGTTTACCGCATTAGGATTCAAGGTAAAAATTGCCAGATCCAACTCAATGAAGTGCTGGCGATCGGCATTAATATCTTGCAACAGTTGGGCGCAAACATTACCGAATCACCCACACCCGAAGATATTCAACAATCAATTCAAGAAATTAACGAACTGATTGGCGATCGGCAAATTGCAGATTTTGTCTACCTTCCTGTGATGACAGATGCAAATAAAATCGCCATTATCCAAATTGCCAGCAGCATCATGGCAGCAGCTTACGCCTGTGGATCTCTGTTGTATCCATTACTAGCTACTTTGTTAGTCAAATTATCCCTGCGGCATGGCAATATATCTATTTCTGCTACTAACTATGCTTGTTACAGCTTAGTTCTCTGTAATATGCAGAATATAGATTTAGCTACAGAGTTTGGAAATTTGGCATTGAATGTGGCGGCAAAATTTGATGATAAAGCAAGTAAGATGGAAGTATTTTTCCTGCTGGGAGGTTATATCCTCCACCGCAAATCTCACCTCCAAGAAATGTTACCCCTCTTGCGTGAGAGTTATACCCTGGGGCTAGAAGTAGGAAACCCGGAATACGCTGGATATGCGATTCACTTATTCTATTTAATTTCTTCTTGGTGCGGTCAACCGCTTGCTAATTTGGAGGAAGATACACGCACTTACTACCATGCTTTACTGCAACTGAAGCAATTGGGAACAGCTAATTACTGTCTGATTTATTGGCAAGTGACTTCAAATTTACTAGGTTTGGCAGAGCATCCCACCATTTTGTCTCGATCGGCTTTCCAAGAAACAGAATTTCTCTCCCGGTTGCAGTCTGTCAACGATCTAAATGGATTATATATTTTCCACTCGCATAAGTTGATGCTTTGCTTTTTGTTTGGGGAAGTTGAGCTAGCTAACAACCATGCCTTTGAGTGCAGAAACTATTATGTGTCGGGTGCGGGAACAGTTGGCGAACCTGCGTTTTATTTCTATGATTCTTTGGTAGCTTTAGCACTATTGAGTCAACCTTCATCGGAAGTATCGACTCTATTAGAACGGGTGGCAGAAAACCAAACTAAGTTACAGCATTGGGCAGATTATGCGCCGATGAATCACCAGCATAAAGTCGATCTCGTAGAAGCCGAAAAAAGTCGAGTTTTAGGACAGAAATCCACAGCCATTGAGCTATACGACAAGGCAATTTTGGGAGCCAAAGAAAACGAATATATTCAAGAACAAGCTTTAGCAAATGAATTAGCCGCTAAATTTTATCTCAATTGGGATAAAGAAAAAATCGCTCAAATATATATGCAAGAAGCATACTATTGTTATGCCCGTTGGGGAGCAAAAGCCAAAGTTGCCGATTTAGAAAAACGCTATTCCCAATTACTCGCCCCTATATTACAGCAAAGCCGTTCCACCCTTTCTACTGACGAAACTATCTTCGCTATGGGAACCGTTACCTCTGCCAGTACCGCTACATCCAGTAGTAGTGCTTCTGTGGCTTTAGATTTAGCTGCCATTCTCAAAGCTTCCCAAACTATCTCCAGCGAAATCGAACTAGAAACACTCCTGTCATCGTTGCTGAGAATCGTCATTGAAAATGCGGGGGCTGATAAATGCGTGTTAATGCTGTGGCGAGACTCGCGCCTGCTAATTAAAGGCTCAATTACCCAGGGAACAAACCCAGTAGTATTGCAGAGGATTCCGGTTGAAGATAGTCAGGAAATTCCCCACAAGCTCATTTACAAAGTCAAGCACAACAAGCAGACTGTGGTGCTAGTGGATGCGACAGCAGAGCCAACTTTAGCTAACGATCCCTATATTATTCATCAGCAACCTAAGAGTATTTTGTGCAGCCCAATTTTACTCCAAGGGAAGTTGATGGGCATTTTATATCTCGAAAATAATTTAACGACGGGTGCATTTACAAAAGATCGGGTAGAAATCCTGAATCTACTTTGCACCCAAGCCGCCATCTCATTAGAGAATGCCCAACTTTATCAAAAATCCCAACAAGCATTACAAGACTTGCAACAAGCTCAATTACAGATCGTACAAAGCGAGAAAATGTCTACTTTGGGTAACTTAGTTGCTGGTGTCGCTCACGAAATGAATAATCCTTTGGGGTTTATTTCTGCGAGTCTGCAAGAAGCTAAACCCACCTTCATAGATATTATCGAACACTTAAAACTCTATCAAGAAACTTTTCCCGATCGAACTGATAAAATTATAGATCATGCTGAAGAAATTGATTTGGAATATAGCTTAGAAGACTTGCCCAAAATGCTAGATTCTATGTCTATAGCCTGCGACAAACTAAAAAATTTCAGCACCAGTTTACGCACTTTCTCGCGTGCCGATCGAGATGAAAAAGTGCCATTTAATATTCACGCTGGTATCGATAGTACCATTCTCATTCTCAAACATCGCTTGAAAGCCAACGAACAACGTCCAGCGATTGAAGTAATAACTAATTACGGTGATTTACCTGACATTGAATGCTTTCCCGGTCAATTAAATCAGGTATTTATGAATATTATTGCTAATGCGATCGATGCAATAGAGGAATCAAATATGGGACGAACTTTTGCACAGATCAAGGCAAGTCCCAATCAAATTAGCATTCAAACATCCTTAGTAGATAACCAGGTAGAAATTCGGATTGCTGATAATGGTCAAGGGATAACATCGGCAGTCAAAGCCAAAATATTTGACCATTTATTTACGACCAAAGCTGTCGGCAAAGGTACGGGGCTAGGGTTAGCGATCGCTCGTCAAATCGTCGTCGAAAAACATCAGGGGACGATCGAAGTCCAGTCAACAGTTGGTCGCCAAACCGAGTTCTGCATCCGACTGCCAATCTCACCATCATAAAGGTGACTAAGCGATACGCGCTACGCGCAGGCTACGCCAACGCTAGTTTATTACTTTATTTCCCGATCGGGAGGTTTAATCTTGAAATCTTTATCTGATAAAGCCTAATTATATTAATTGTTATTAATGGATTTTATTATCCTCAATGAACTGACTTAGGATTAAACTGAGAGGTCGCTTTCTAACTCTAAGCACATCCTTGGCTCAAGGAGGCATTTAAAATGAAAAGTTTACAACCCCTCTTTGTATTCCTGAGCATGATTCTTCTGTTCCCACTATTGTTTGGTTTAGCTTATTTACTGTGGAATGTGAACCATGCTGTTGCTTTGATAGTTTTATTCATTGGTCTGTCTGCCGATCTTTTGGGAGGATTTGAGCTTCTCGATCGCACGCTGAGTCATCTCTAAATATTGTTTCAATTCCTGACACTTCAACTTTGACTCTATGCAAAAGGAGAATAAGGATATGAATCTGAAGCATCAATATTTAGGTATTGTAGAGGTTGGGAGATTCAAGCTTCTAATGCCAGATTCTATGGCAGGCAGCTACCGTCGGCTCACTACAATGAGGATGCCAGAAGCCCAACCCCCAGAACTAGATGAAATTCATTTGAATGAATATGAGGGGCAAGTTGTCCTGGTCGATGGTTATGCAGATGAGGTTTGGATCTGGTCGGCTAAAGTGGTTGAGGTTGCCGGATCTATTCTGACTATTCTAGTTAAGCAAATGCTTGAGAACACCAAGTCAGAATTGACACTCTCGCGTCAAGCTGGCGCTGTGACGGGAGATTCTTGTTTCTCAGAAACACGCTTTTTGGTACAAGTACCACCGAGTCTTACTGCTTCTCCACAAGCTTGAAATTCCGTTTGCCCAACGGTATTTGCTGACAGTCATATTGTAGGGTGCGTCAGATTTAGATATTTTCCGTTCTACATAGGCTTTACCGTCTGACGCACCCTACTCGTTAATAAGTGATTTAAATGCGTAACAGCTTATACAGGCAAAAACTCTATTAATCAGAATCCGGGAGAACGCACCAAGCAAGCCGGATATTCTCCCAAATTAGGTAACTCTGGTCGATCGCTTTTTCCTCAGCCAGAAAGTACTAAAAGCTCCAAATGCTAAAAGTCCTAAGATAGATGAAGGTTCTGGCACTCTTTCTGGATCGCCATCATCGTCTCCATCGTCAATATCTGGAGGACGAACTGTGCCGAAAGTGCCGCCTTTAATGAATATCGCGGAATCATAAATGCCATCGCTGATATCTTGAACATTGATAACTAGCGTGTTTCTACGATTTTTCAGCAGCGGCGCTTCAAAAAGCAAAGGTTTGGTGTAACCATCCATTCTAGTTATTGCACTAGCAGGGCCAGTTCCCGCTCGGTTGTTGATAAAATCAGGATGAAATGGGCCCAAAGGTGTAGTAGCGATGTTGTTAATAGTGACGGTTTTACCATCGCTCAATTTGGCTCGGTTGATACCATTTAACGCTAGGCTAAAAGAATCGTTGAATGAACTGCCACCAAATTCGACAAACTCTTCCGAACCAAAAACATATTGAAAGTACAAATTGTCAGCAGAACTGTTATCAAAACTGACTTGCATACTGATCGAATCACCTATCGATCCAGGTAAGCCGAAATCTGTACTTAAATCTTGACCGGAGCGATCGATCTGATTCACTCCCGCCAAATCTACCACTTTTCCGGTACTCATTGCCACAGCTGAACCTAAATTAAAAGGATCGTCTGTGAAAGTGCCATAAGCTCTCCCATCACCTACAAGATTAATACTAAAATTGCTCAGTCCAGTGGTATCACCAAGTAAATTAGTCAGTAATTGACTAAAATTGTTGTTCTGAGTAATAGTGAAAGCCAACACTTTTCCCTGATGCCAACTACAAACGGCAGTGGAAATAAGTGCGATCGAAGTTAAAACATGACCAAAAAATTTCATTGTTAAATCCCTCTTCAAAAAATGTCACAATTGCCTTGAATCAGTTTGATTTTTCACCGATTCAAGGCTAAAAATCAACCGATAATTACACAAGGATCGCCAACTAACTCGAAATAAGCTTCGGTCAAACTCAAGTTAGTTTCTCCTTGAATAATGGCAATTAAATCAGGAAATTCGGGATCTGATCCAGCAAAAAGAGCAGTGCCACTGGGGAAACCGCTAGGAGAAGAACCCAGCGAATATTGAGTATAACAATTAGTCAAATTTCGCAATTGAATTACATCTCCTTCAGTGGGGTTAAAATCAGTAATCAACGCATAATCACCGTAACCAGCGTTAGCGTAATAAATGTTTCGGTTGCCATCTCCCAGGACAAATGTATCTGCGCCTAAACCTCCACTAAGCGTGTCCATATCTTCGGGATAATCGGGGGGATTATTGGTGCCTAATTCACCGCCATAATTGACGTTATTAGTACCTCTGAGAATATCGTCTCCTGCTTCACCTTGCAGCAAATCATTACCGCGATTCCCAATTAAATCGTCGTTACCAACACCGCCATTTACAGTGTCATTTCCATCGCCAACTTCTAACAAGTCATCTTTGATTGTGCCTGTTACTTGATACCGCTCGAAATTGCTAAAATCGACGAAATCTAAATATGCAGATTCCAGATTGTTTGGATCGATCGTTCGCCAAGCAGTTCCCTTTTGTGCTTGAGGAGATACAAACATCAACATTTCACTGCCTGTATCTTTCACTGAATAATCCAAAATTAACAAGTCATTTTCAGGGATAAAAATTGGCTCGATTCCAGGTAAGAAACTTCCACCAACTCCACCATCAACGGTGTCAAAACCTAAACCTGGATTAACAGTATCAGTACCAGAATTGGTACTAAAATTGTTGTCAACTCGATCGAGTTGAGTAAGTTCATCGTCTCCGCTGCCAGTTTGAATGTTTTGGAAAACTTCAAATTGAGTAATGTAAGTACCATCAGCAAGGGACAAAACTTGATCGGGGTTTTCTTTGGTAATGTCGGTACTAATCAGAGTAATATCGTCATTTTTATCTGACAAGTCATCAGATAAAGTATCAATCCCATCATCACCATTTAGCAAGTCAATTCCACCGCCGCCATTGACAGAATCATTCCCAGCACCAACTAACAAAGCATCGCTATTTTTCCCACCGACAATTCGATCGTCTTGAATTGTTCCGGTGACGAAAAGGCGATCGATATTACTAAAAGAAACCGCATCTTGAATACTGCTACCATCACTGGTATTTCGAGAAATGAAACCGGAATTACTGGTAGTATTTTCAAATCCGCCTTTAATTCCTGTACCAAAATCGTTGAAACTGTAATCTAAAGTTAAACGATCGGTACCAAACACACCATTAACAACATCAGTTTCACCGTTACTCAATCCCGGATTAATATCATTATTGCCAAAATTGCCGATCAAAGTATCGCCGAAACTGGAACCAATTAAGTTTTCAATTTCCGAGAAAGTATCACCTTCGGCATCTGCATGAGAACCTTTACCTGATAATAAATTCGCCACAACATAATCGTTAGAATCTTGATAACTGGCAGTATCGCCTCCGCCTTTGACACCGAATCGCACTTGTAAAATAGCAATATCTGCACTTAACAAATCGCTGTTTTTACCACCATCAAGAGTATCTGCACCTGCGCCACCAATTAACAGATCGTCTCCTGCAAGTGCGGAAATGTTGTCATCGCCAGCTAAACCTCTGATAATGTTATTTTGGCGATCGCCTGTCAAATTATCAGCAAAAATCGACCCTTCTAAATTCTCAAAAGAACTATCTGCTGTCGGATTTCCTTTGTTATCTTTCGCAAATACCAGATCGTCTCCTTGAGCATAACCACCAGAACCATTTCCAGTGGTCAAATCAACATTAACTCCCGCATTTGAAGGACTGTAAGAAACCCAATCAATACCCTTATTACCATCTAAAATTTGTGCATTTGGTGCGGCAACAATCAAGTCATTTCCTAAAAGTCCATCAACATTAACGCTGGTATTTCCTGCCACCAAAACATCGTCATAAACCGATCCTTGGACATTTTCCACATTAAATATTTGGTCGCCTTCTGCCTCGCCACCAATGCCACCATTGGCAATCAAACCAACAGGTAAACCATCAATAGGCGAAGTCAGAAAAACATCTTCTGCGGAAAGATTAACATAAACAGGAGCATTAGAAGCGATGTAAGTTGTGGTATCTGTGCCTGCCATGCCATCCATAAAATCAGCACCAGCACCACCCAACATTACATCATCTCCGGTATCGCCATTGAGTCGATCGTCTCCCGCACCTGCATCTAAAACACTCCCGGATTTGTGAGCGATTAAAACATCGTTAAAACCCGATCCTTCAACATTGTAAATGTTAATTAGTTTGTCTGTAGTGCCAAAACCATCATTAGCAATACCTGTTGCTAAATTAACAGTTACACCTGCTGGAGAATCGCTATAAACTGCTGTATTATTTCCCCCTGCACCGTCGAGAGTATCGTTACCTGCACCACCATTAAGAAAGTCGTATCCTTTTCCAGCAATGATTAAATCATCCCCTGTATCGCCATCTAATTGACCGCTAGCAACAATGTCAACAAATTTAATTTCGTCGTTACCATCGCTGCCATTAATGATAATCAGTTTGACATCTTCATAAGCTTTCGGTTCGGGATCTAAACCAGACAAAATAACTTCTCCATCGATTTTGTCCTCACCATCTTCGGTGTGAGTAACGGTAATAGTATCGCCGTTGTTTGTGCCTTTGCGATCGATAATTCCTTGTCCTGCCAACAACGCTTGCATTTGCGGATCTGGTTCGGGATCTTCCACATCAAAATGAGAAGCTAATGACCCTTCACAACCACCTGTATTAACTGTAAAATCAATCAAGTTAATATCAGCTAAATCGAACCTTTTAGTAAAACTAAAAAATCCAAAATCCAGAGACATCGAAGCAAAAATAATTGCCGATAAAGCACCCGATGGCTCAAATAAACACAGCGGACTAGTGCTGGCAATTGTGCTTCCTCTAACTTTATATTGTTCTGGTGGTGATAAACCGGGATCTGGATTAGTTACATTTAAACCAACCGTTAAATTAATTCCGCCTCCAGCGGCAAGATCTGCAATTCCGATACTAACAGCTGCTGCGGCAGTTATTTCCCCGAATAGAGATAGATTATTCCCCATATCAGGTCTACTAACAAAAAATCCATCAAAGATTTGTTCGGGATTGTTAAAACCATCCGCTCTAAAATCGTTTAATCCCTTGGTGTCGAAACCAAATTTTAACTGTGCTCCTGCGCCTGCACTACCGCCAAATTGTAAGACGATCGGACCAAAAACCGGAATATCAGGTAAATCGATCTCAAAGTCAAAACCTAACTTGGGAGTTTCGTAGGTAAACAACTCAACATTACTATTTCCCAACAACAGTTTAAGTGCTGCTGTAGCATCATCTAAAATGGGAAATTCCAAATCATCGGCAAGTCCATTTTCTGAGTTTTCAATTGCATTAAAAAATGGTGCTAAATTTCCATAAGATTCGGGTGCAGTATCTAAAGCTGAAAAGCTGGGAACTGGATTTGGTTCTACATTGCTAACGGAAGTTTCTCTAACATCTGTTCCGCTGAGATTGAAATCCCCAAGATTAATTTTTACCTCATCTGGATCGGTGGGAATTTCGTTAATTAAATCCACAACTTCTGCCAGTTGACCAATAAATTTCACCGTGTCAGGATCGATCGTGCCGCTGCCAAGTTCAGCTAAAAGAGTTGCTAAATCAAGTAGGGAACTACCAACGATCGGAAGGGGTTTATTTAATGTATTGATAATCGGATCGAAAGGTTGGGTGACAGTTTGAATGTCTTCGATAATATTTCCGGCAAAATTCTTGACAAATGACCCTAAATCAAGTTCTACTTGGTTAAATTGAATGCTAGGGGCAGGGGTTGCAGAATTAGTGCTATCGTATTGCCATCCTAATAAGTTGAAATCGGAAGAAATCGAAGGTAAGACTCCGTTATCAGAAAGTCCGCTATTGAGTTTGAATTTTAAATCGGCGTTGGCGGTTAATTTGGGATCGATTTCAATGCTGCTGAGGTTGGATAATTTAACGCGATCGCTAGCATCTGCCAAATCGCTGGTAAAATCAGCGGAAAAATTACTAGTTAAATTGCTACCATTGTCTGTTGCTTTCAGTTTTAAAAAGCCAAATGTTCCGTCAAATTCTAGCGGTTCATCGCTGCTATCAACTAATTTAGCATTGAGTCCAGCGGTAAATTCTCCGGTTGTTCCCGTATCAATAAAAAAAGCATCGCTTCCAGTGGTATTGTCAACCCCAAAACCGACATTTAAGCCAAAGTTTAATTCAGGAGTAATACCACCATTGAGGTTAAATCCTAAATTTGGTAAACCCAAGTTTTCGGAAAAGTTCAGATTGGGATTAAAAGTTTTACCAATTTTGAAATTGAAGGCAATGCTGTTTTCATCAGTTGGAGTTTGGATATCGTCTTGCTGAATTCGATCGTCATCATTGGAGTCAAGCAGTAATCCCAATCCTCCTAGATCTGTGGGGCCTAAAGCTTCAAACAAAGCTTTTTGAATAGAGGTAACGGTTTTTTCCGTTTCTTGATTTAACTCATCAATAATTTTCTGTTCGACGGTATTGGTAATAAATTGATCTACGTAAGTTTGCAAGCCCAAATCGCCCAAAACTGGCAAGTTGTTTAAAGTTTGGGTGTTAAGTAATGATTTGATGCTATTTAGTAAAGGTTGAATTGAATCAGTGATTAAGGTTAAATTATCTTCTGGGTCAGTTGCGGCTTCAGCTGAAATTGTTTGCCCGTCAACTGTAATGGTAATGCGATCGCTTTCGTTTTTCAGTCGTTCCAGTTTCCCTGCGTCCAAGGTTTCATTTTGTACCAGTGCGGCAAAAATTGCTCCTTCATCTCCTGGGGTATCGATTTGATTGATTCGAGAATCGACAAAGTGACCGATTTCTTCTAATAAAATGCGGGTAATTCTCTGATGATTACTTAAATATCTGTCAGACAAATAGATAGTGTTTGTCTGTTGGGAAAAAGCCCCGCTAGCGTTGTTAAGCTCTGTCGCAGGGAGGATGTCAATCTTTGGTAAATCGGTAAAATAACCTGTTGCCCATTGCTGGGAAAGTGGTTCTAATTCTGCGGCGTTGAAGTCGTCACCAAATGCGATCGCAACGTTTGTTTCAAAATCATCGTCTGTCGCAAATTCTGCCAAAAAATTGCTGACAGTCTGAACAGAAAAATCATTGATTAAATCGAGTTTAGACATGGCTATACTCTCGCAGTATTAAAGAATATTTTGCTGAAACTTACTCTTTTTGTTGAGTTACTCAGGCAACACAAGTCAACTTATTGATGACATATTTTGAATAGGTAGATGCGCGTTTCCTGTAGCCTTCGCTTAAGCTACTACCCGACAATCTTTTTGCTTAGTTTGCTTACTTGGCAAGAAACTACTAGTAACTAATACCTGTTGACTAGCCGATCGATAAAAGCTGTGTTCAAACGAAAATTTTAACTGGAACACATTACAAAGTAATGCGTTGTTTTTTAGTGTGTCTTTTTTTAAATATTAATAGTAACTTGCTTGAAATTAAATGTTTAGATACAAAATTTTTACAAAAATTAGTCATTTTCATTTTGTGGACGATCCTAGTCGTTATCCTTGTTCTCACAGCAAGAATTCAGCATCTAGCTAAGGATGGATTTATAAAAAAGTATAAAAAGATGAAGTTGACTGGTAAGGTTTCATTCAGTTTGGTATTGGTTATGTTAAGCTTTAGGCTAATAAATTTTATCTCAAAAACTTTATGAATAGAAATTTAGCTAGAATTACTAAATTTGTAGGTTTAGGGTTAGTAGCCTTACTAATCGCCATTTTCTTCCCGCAAGTTCGCAGTTTATGGCAAGTAACATATATGGCTTTAGGGGCAACCTGGAAATTAATAATTGATATACTAGCTATCAGTTTAATAGCCTTTATATTTGCAGGTTTATTAATTCCCTTTGAGACATTAGGTTGGTGGGCGGGATGGTATGCAGAGGGAATAAATACTAATCTTCATCCCGGAGAATTAGTTAGAAATGTACCCCCAAATATGCTAGCTTCTCGCTATGTAATTTATCTTGATGGCATTGCCCAAGCGAAATTTGAGTACCTTCCAGAGGCAGCTGATTTTGTTGAATCACTGGAAAAAGTTTTGCCAGAGGATATTTTAATAATTCAAGGACTAATGCCCTATTCTCCAATCAATGAACCTCTGACAGAACATAAAATTCTGTCATTTTTTTGGCGAATAATTGATGACTTACAAGTATCAAACTCTGCGGGAATTATTGGTTTTTTAATGAGTTTAATAGTTCAATTACGGAATCTGATTGTAGTGGCGATTTCCGCCGACCAACGCTACGGCCCTATTTACAATCAGGGAACCGCCCAAGTGATGTATAACAGCCTAATTAATCATGGTTATCAACCGGATAGTGGTGTACCAATTACATTAGTTGGATATAGTGGTGGTGGACAAATTGCGCTGGCAGCAGCACCTTATTTAAAAAGAGCATTAAAAGCCCCTATTGAGATAATTTCTATTTCGGGTGTCTTTAGTGGTAATAATGATATTTTAGCATTGGAACATTTTTATCATTTTGTTGGTGACAAAGATTTAGCAGAAAGATTAGGGGCAATTGTCTTTCCCAAAAGGTGGAAAATTGCTTTTTTATCCTGTTGGAATCGAGCGAAAAAATATGGTAAATTAACTATTACTTCTTTAGGGCCAGTAGGTCATAATGGTTCTGGGGGGCCATTAGATCGGCACACTCATTTACCTGATGGTCGCAGTTATTTCCAACAAACTTTAGATTATGTTTCGGGAATTATTTTAGGCAACTCATCTTTAATAAAAGAAAATTTTACTCGTGAAACGAGTAATTACGAACTTTATCAAGAAGCTGACTTTAATCGACCTAGTTTTTATCCGATAAATCAAGGAGTAAATCCTGTGATTTATCGTCCGATCGCTAATTGGATGGGTCGATTAATTTTACCAACTCCCGAACAAAGGAAAGAGGTAAAAGGTGTTTTGTTGGAAGTTTATCATGCTGATGCTAATTATCAAAATTTAGTTGGGCAAGTTGTGAATTTGCGTTGGAGTAAAGATCCGATCGTCCAATCATCAGTTCGTTCTGCCAAAAAAGATGTGTATTTCAGCGAAGATGCCAAATATAGTCAAAGACAAGGGGCGATTCATCCCGATCGCTTAAATGGTTGGCGACAAGTAGATCCTTTAGAATCTTTAGCAGGTTCTCGACCAAATGATGATGTAATTGTCAAGTTATCTGAACCAGTAGAAGTGGAGTTTTTAGTAGGAGAAAATCGCCCAAGTTTGGTGATTTCTCAAGAACCGATCCAAATTACGGGACGCTTTTATGGATTAGTGAGAATTTTACAACCAGTAACTAACTATGGAGAAACCAAAGATTACTTTCTAGTAGTGCATTTTAATCAAAAATCTCACCAATTTGATGGAATTCAAGAAGTTATCAGAATTCCTCAAGTTGTTGCTGATGTAAATGGAATTTTCCCCTCGAAAAATCAGAATTTACACAAGTCCAAACTGAATGTTACAGGTTGGTATATTTATGGTGCGTTAGATAATTCTGGCGTGTTTGTTGTGCAAGCGATCGCACCCCTAGCTTTATTAAGATTGCAACCACATCAAGTAATTTATGGAAAATCTGACAGTTGGGATTATATTAAACATAAATCTTGGCAAGTTAAAGGAAAAAAAAGTACAATTCAATCCGTATTATTAATTCCTCAATCCCCAGTTCCTAGTATCCAATGGCAAGAAGGCGATCGGGCTTTAGTATTGCACGTTTACGGAGGAATTGGGGGCAAAAAACGCGAACCCGCTGCTAAAACTCCGATTTTCTTCGGACATTTTGCTTATGGAATTGCAGAAGTAATTAGAGAACCTTTAGCGAATGAATTGATTTTTGATATTGTTTATTATCAAGTTTATACTCATAACCCAGATGGAATTATTGCGGGCAAAATAGCTTGGAATCGGTTTATTGGCGATCGACAATTTGGTTGGTTAGGGAATCGCCCCATAGCAGACACACTGATTAAATTTGACTCTGTTACCAACGATTTTGATCTTAAAGGCACAAAAATTTCTGCCCTGGATCTTTTAACATATCAATTAGAAATAATGGTGGCACGTTATCGAATTGGCGATGGTACAGGCGGCACATATATTGGCCCTGCACACAACTGCACTCAAGATTCCAATCAAGCACTTTATGCCACAATTAAAATGACGCTAGACGCGATTAAATCTCGTCCCCAACTGTTAGAATGGTTGCAAGACGATCCGGGAGAACCAGAACAATTAAAGCAATTAATTAAACTAGGTAAATCTATTAAAAGAAAACTTTTGCCTTTTGGTAGTGCCCGTGCTGATTGGGAAAATAACCAAACTAATTTAGGAATTAGTCCCGAACAGGATTTGTTAGAAAGATTACTGACAGGATTAGTAAGTTGGCGGACACTTTTACCCAGGCTTACTGGCGAAACAGTTATAAAAATATTCCTCAAACAGGGAGCAACTATTTGGGTATTACGTGCCAATCAAATAGGTGCAGAACCTAATATTGAGCCGATCGCACCCACACCTATAGGTTGGTAGTAAAAAAGTTTGGTTAATTATTTTTACCCGTGGTAGAATTGTTCAGCTAAACAAGTTAAAATTTTCCTGCCTTACTTTGGGATAGGTTAACTACAAATGCTGAAATTACTGGAGTCAAATTCTCCCCCCCCAAGTGTGCAGCGCATTGCTAAAGAAATGCGGATAATTGGCTGGACTGGGTTTTGGTTACAATTGTTTTTTGGGTTTATTCCGGTTGCTTTCGCCGTATTTTTTCTGTTTATTCCCCGAAATACGACTAAGTTAGGTGGTACTGGAAGTATAGCTTTCTTTTTTGGTTACGCTTCATTAATTGCTCTAGTTTTCACTATCTATTGGTGTTATCGTTATACCAGAATTGGACAAAAATTAACAAATCCTGACTTACGTCCTTCTCGATTTGAAGTGAGTCGCACTTTGTCAATTGGCTTACTGGTGAATTTAGCCGGAATGATTTTTGCGGTAATTGTGGCAATGTACCAAGTAAATAATTTGTTGGTTAAGTTACTATCTTTACCTCAAGGATCGACTACCATATTGAATCCTGCTCAGGGCGGATCTGTGGTGGCAAGAGTACCAATTACACCGTTACAAATGATGGGATTGCAAGCAGTAATTAGTGCGATCGCAGCTGAAATAATTGGCTTAATTGTCGCCCTTTGGCTACTACATCGAATCAACCAACGCCCAGCTATGGAAGTTAAGGAAAACTACTACGATGAATGAACCACCTAACACTAGTATTTGGCAACAACTCACTAACTCATCGCGAGTTCGTTCTTTATTGATGTTTTTGCTACTGTTTATTTGTGGCTGGGCATTTGTACAGTTAATCACTTACTTTAGTACGCTGATTTTTGTGTTTACTACAGCCTCAATTGCCGCAGCTTTACTTAATTATCCAGTTAATTGGCTATCTCGATTAATTCCCCGAAAATTAGCAGTATTAGTAGTTTTTCTCGCTAGTTTGTTACTGTTAACAACTTTTGTAGTCACTCTCGGTTTAGAAATTTTAAATCAGGGACAAGGATTGGTAGAAAAAATTAAAGAATTTATTGACACTGCTGAACCTACTATCCCACCCTTAAGAAATTTGAGATTAGAAGAAAATATTGACAGAATTTTGCAAACTCTCCAGACAGGTTTAGTTACTGGCTTAGGTTTTTTACAATCTTTATTTTCCAATTTTCTGCTGTTTATCCTGATTGCTGTCATTTGTTTATATATGTTATTTGATGGCAGTAAAATTTGGCACGGGGTTTTAAAATTAGTACCTTTGGATGTGCGCGATCGCTTTGCCTACAAAACTCAAAAAAGCTTCTTAGGTTTCTTTCGCGCCCAACTAACCTTAATGGCATTCCTCACCCTTGCTAGTTTATTAATCTTCGGTATTTTAGGAACTAGATATTCCTTAATCTTGTCCCTAGTTATCGGAATTATGGACGCAATACCCGGAATTGGTGCAACTTTGGGAGTGCTTATCGTCACCACATTAGTCCTATCTTCCCAAGGCTTTTGGATGGCTGTAAAAGTTTTAGTAGCTTGTATAATCTTGCAACAAATTCAAGATAACTTTATCTCTCCCAAAATTATGAAAGATTCCCTAGATTTACATCCAGTATTGTTATTTTTTGCCATATTTGTCGGCGAAAGAGTTGCTGGAGTCTTAGGAATTTTTCTCTCAATTCCCATTGCTGCCATGATTGCAACTTGGACTGATGAAACAGATTTTGTTGAACCAAAATTAGAATCGGTATTAGAAACGAAATTAGAAAAAGATTAAAGTCACTTTAATCACTGACTCCCAGCCGTTTGTTATTTATGCTGCTTTTTTCACATTCATCCCGGACTCGATTTGCTCTTGATATTTTCGGGAATACTTGGTTTCATACATAGCCATATCAGCAGCTTCGAGGATTTGTTCGGGAGTTTCGTATTGCGAACATTCAGAGATAATACCAATACTAAAGGAGACAAAAATTTGCTTTTCTTTTACAGTGATAGGAAGGGAAAAAGTGTGCCAAATTCGTTCGGAAATTAGGCTAATGGTATCAAAATTACCCAGGTTAGAGACTAAAATCACAAATTCGTCGCCACCTAACCTGGCAACTAAATCTTCTTGGCGAACTAGCGATTTTAAGCGTTGAGAAATAGCAATCAGTAATTCATCCCCTGCTTGATGACCTAAAGAATCGTTGACAGCTTTAAAGCGATCGCAATCCAAATAAAATACAGCAAAGTTATAATTATAATTGGCTTTCTGCTGTTCTATAGCTTGCCTAAGTCGCTGGCTTAACAATTCTCGATTAGCTAACTTAGTCAGAGAATCATGAAAAGCCATTTCTGTCAGTTGAGCATTAGCAATTTCTAAACATTGGGTACGTTGTTTAACTGTCTCGTCTAACTGAGTAATTAGATGAATAATTTTTTCCTTAGCAGCAATAATTGTTAACTGATGTTGCACTCTTGCCCGCACTTCTTCTATATAAAATGGCTTAGTAATATAATCTGCACAACCCATATTAAAAGCTTGCTCTTTATACTCCAGATTGCTGGCAGCACTCAAAAAAATAATCGGAATATGAGCAGTTTTCGGATTAGATCTCACTTTTTCAAAAACTTCAAAACCATTTATTCCCGGCATTTTTATATCTAACAAAATTAAGGTTGGTGGCTCATTTTCGATCGCTTGCAAAGCCAGTGCGCCATTAATTGCTTTTCGAGTTAAATAACCAGTTGTAGTTAATATATCTGCCAGCAAGCGGATATTTTCTAGCCGATCGTCAACAATCATAATATATGGGATATATGGTCGAAAAGTTGCTGGTAAGTCATAGTCTAACTCGTGTTGAGTAATCATATATTTTTCTCCAATTGTTTCGAGTACTTTTAACTCCTATTCCTTGATTTTCATTAACACAGACTCAACTAATGACGGCTGTCTCGTTCTTGTGATAGAAAACCCTGATCTAAGGGGGGGATAGGAGATTAGGAACTGAGTAACTATAAGTGCTGATTGTCAAAATTTTGAAAATTAATCAGCTTTACTTATCAGTATAAAGGAAAATCTCGCTCGTCTCCCTATTAGCATTAATAAAAGCAAAAGTTTCTAAACTTAAGATTGTTTTCACAATATTAACTGTAACATCTCCTACAAGTGATTAAAATAGATTTGGGAAATTTAAGTCGGTAACTTAAAAGCTAAATACAGAAATTTATTTTGAGGCAAAATCGTGTTGTGTAAAATAGTTCACAGGGAAACCAAATAACAAAAAGGTTCTTTTATTCTTGTGTGTTCTCCAGAAGATATCTCTGAACAGTCTTTATCTCCGAAACGTAGAAGAGGTGTTATCCTAAGTACTCAGGGATGGCAGCGTCTACAAGCAGCAGAATATTTATCAGCAATAAGAAAAAATCGTGGTAATGCTTACAGTTTAGAACAATTAAGCGATCTGACAGGTATTAGTGCCAAAACTTTAACTAAAGTGCGCCGTCGGCAAAATCCTGTAGATCAACTAACATTAACGGAATACTTTAAAGCTTTTGAACTTTCTTTAGAAGAAGACGACTATATTAGCCAAGAATCAGAGGAAGAAAGCTCCCAATCAACTTTTTCTACCTTGCTGCAAAAACCTTTGAAAGGACAACTAGCGTTAAACTCTCCATTTTATATTTATCGCCCTCCCGCTGATAAATTCTTGCTAAGAGAAATTATGCAACCAGGGAGTTTAATTCGGATTCGCGCCCCCCGACAATTTGGCAAAACTTCTCTAATTGCTAAAGCAGTAAGTCACGCCGAAGAAAGTGGCTTTCGCACAGCGGTAGTAAGTTTACAATTAGCAGATAACAAAGTTTTAGAAAATTTAAATCTATTCCTTCAGTGGTTGTGTGTTATGGTAAGTCGCAGTTTGGGCTTACCGAACAACTTAGAAGAATATTGGAATCAGATTTTTGGTAGTATCTATAGTTGTAATGATTATTTTGAAAGCTATTTGTTAGTTGGTGGGGAAACTCCTTTACTTTTAGTATTAGATGAAGTAAACTTGCTGTTTGATTATCCGAAAACAGCCGCTAGTTTTTTCGGAATGTTACGGGCTTGGCATGAGCGATCGCGACACAATAACCACAGTCATCAATTATGGCAAAAACTCCGGTTAATAATTGTTTACTCTACAGAGGTATTTTTACCTTTAAATGTACATCAATCTCCCTTCAACATCGGGGTGTTAATTAGCTTACCTCCCTTTACTGAAGCACAAGTAAAAGAACTAGTAGTCCGTTACGGACTAGCACCAGCAGAACTTTATGCTCAAGAATTAGTTAAACTACTAGGTGGTAATCCCTACCTAACTCAACTAACACTCTTTTACTTAAGCCAACAAAACTTGACCCTAAAGCAAATAATGGAAACTATACTTACTCCTAAAAGTATTTTTGATCCTCATTTGCGCCAACTGCTAGGTTATTTAGAGAACTATCCAGAGTTAAAAGAAGCTATCCAAGAAATAGTTTCCCATCCTCATGGAATTGAACTACACCCAATCAAAGCTTTCAAACTCCAAGGATTAGGACTAATTAGTTTTAAAAACCAACTAGCAATTCCTAGCTGTTTATTATATCAAACCTATTTTAGTGAAGTTTTCAAATGATTGCCAGTTCTCATAATAATTATCAAGTTGGTGGTAGTCTACCTTTTAATGCGCCTACTTATGTTCAAAGACAGGCGGATGAAGTATTATTTGCCGGACTGTTACGGGGGGAATTTTGCTATATTTTTAATGCCCGACAGATGGGGAAATCTAGTCTGCGAGTGCAAACTACTTATCGCTTAGAAAAAACCGGAATTCGTTGTGGAATTATTGATATTACCACAATTGGCACTCAAGAAGTTTCCCCAGAACAATGGTATAGTTCAATTGTCGGACTTTTGGCTAAATCTTTTCAATTAAAGGTTAATTTAGTAAGTTGGTGGCAAGAACGTAGTCATCTTTCTTTTGTGAATCGTTTAAGCGATTTTTTGGATACAGTTTTATTAGCTCAAATAGGTGAACCGATCGTTATTTTTATTGATGAAATTGATAGCGTTCTCAGTTTAGATTTTTCCACTGATGACTTTTTTGCTTTAATTCGGGCTTGCTATAATAGCCGATCGGAAAAACCAGAATATCAGAGATTAACTTTTGCTTTGTTTGGGGTAGCTACTCCAACAGCTTTAATTTCTAATTCAACTCTCAGCCCATTTAATATTGGTAAAGCAATTGACTTACGGGGTTTTCAATTGTCCGAATCTACACCTTTGATTCCTGGGTTAGCGTCAACAATTTCTCAACCTCAAACGGTGTTAGAATCGATTCTCTACTGGACAGGAGGACAACCGTTTTTAACCCAAAAATTGTGTAAATTAGTAGTGGATAAAAGTAGGAGCTTGGATGAGGAAAAAGTAGGGAACTTGTCGCTAGAAAGTCCAAAGTTGATTAGTTATATTGTGGAAAATGAGATTATTAATAATTGGGAAGAGCAAGATGAACCGGAGCATTTAAAGACCATTCGCGATCGCCTCCTGTACAACGAACAAAAAGCCGCCAATTTACTGGGATTATACCAAAAAATTCTCCTATTTTCTGCTTCAGATAACGGCTCAGGAATTCCCGTTGATAATAGCCCGGAACAAAGCGAACTGATATTAACAGGATTAGTCGAAAAATGCTCTGGAGTTTGCCGCATCAAAAATCCGATTTATCAGCAGGTTTTTAACTTAGCCTGGATAAGCAAACAATTAGCAAATCTCTAGCTTGAGGTGCGTTACGTTATGACTAACGCACCCTACAAATCTAAATCTCAAACTGAAACTAACTCTGCCATCAACTCAGCCACAGGCACAATCCGTTCCGCACGTCCAGCATTACTACCGGAAAAAACCAAACCATTTTCCACATCACCCCGCGCTGCTTTATCCAACGCCTGAACAATACAATAAAGTTCCCCAGCTTCGCGGAAACGGCAAACTTGTAAGCAGTTTAACTTACATCCTTTTTCTGATGGTGCAGAATCCGACATCGCCTTTTCTACAAAGGGATTTCGCAGCGCCCGTCCAGGTAATCCCACTGGACTTTTCACCACCATGACATCTTCCGGTTGCGCGTGCAAATGAAATTCTTTGTAACGAATATCAGCATCACACTCGTCTGTAGTAATAAAACGAGTACCCATTTGCACGCCACTTGCCCCTAACTCTAGCATCCTGTCGATATCCGATCGATCCCAAACACCGCCCGCTGCAATCACGGGAATCTGTTTACCAAGTTCGTTAGCTAAATAACTTACCAATTCAGGAATCACCTGTTCTGCTTCCAATGCTGGATCTTCGAGTTCTTCGTACTTCGCGCCTAAATGTCCCCCGGCGTTATTGGGATTTTCCACGACAAAGGCATCTGGTAGCCGTTTGTACTTTTGTTCCCATTTCCGGCAAATTACCCTAGCTGCACGAGTGGTGGATACGATCGGCACTAACGCCACTTCAGGATATTCTAAAGTGAATTCCGGCAACTGAAGCGGCAAACCTGCACCAGAAATAATTAAATTAACCCCCTGTTCTGCCGATGTGCGAACCAAAGTTTCATAATCTCGCGCCGCTACCATCACATTGACACCGATAATCCCATTCGGGCTAAGTTCGCGGGCTTTTTTGATTTCGTCAATCAGCGCCAGTCGATTCGCCTCAAAAAACTCTTCTCGTCTCTGTCTAGCGTTCGGCTGGTTAATGTCGAAGTAAGGCGAATTCAGCCCTAATCCCACCGCTGAGATAATCCCGATTCCTCCGGCATTAGCCACCGCAGCGGCAAGATTTGCGCCAGAAATGCGGATACCCATTCCGCCTTGGACGATCGGGTAACGAGCAATATGTTGACCAATTTGTAATGAAGGTAATGTTTGCATAAGTTCCTAATGTTGAGTAGATCGGCTAGCTTGGGTATAAATACTTTTTATTGATTTTACAGCTAAATAGTTAAAAAGCTATCGATCGATACTTTAAAGCCTAAGTCCTACGCACTTAAAATATAAGCATAATTACTTATTGCGAATCATTCTCAAAGCTTCTATATTACTAATAAGCAATATAGTTATAAACTAAAGTCTACCAACCGACCGCATCAATGCCGGGGAAAGAGGCATTAGATAAAGAGTTAACCAAGGAGAAAATTTGATGAAACTCGCAGGAAAGAACAAAGCTTGGGAAAAACACCAAAAGGCGGTTCCTAGCATCGATGACCAAGGTGGAAAATTGTGGGGTTGCTTCCGTAGCTGTTTCCTGCAAAGTACCGCCCCTTACTCAGAAGGGGTTGCTTACAAGATTTTGCAGAATGATTTGGGGATAGATTTGCGGGAAGCGCCGGGGCATACTTCTTGTGGTGCGATCGGATATCACGGAGATGTATCCTGTTTAGAAACCCAAATGGTTGTAGCCGCCCGGAACTTTTCCCTGGCGCATTACGAACAAGGCGTGGATAATCTTTTTTCCTTCTGCGTCACTTCCTTTGCCAACTACACCGAAGTAATCAATCTTTGGGAAGAAGAACCAGAGTTGAAAGAATACACCAAAAAAACCTTGAAAGAAACCACTGGAAGAGAGTTTTGGATTCCTCATGTTTCTGGTGGTAGACCTTCAGTGGTTCATGCTTCTGATGTTTTCTTTGCTAATCGCGATAAACTTGCAGCAAAGGCAAAGTATAGCCTCAAGGGAATCAAAGCCACCGAGCACGTTGGCTGTCATTACGGAAAGATGTTTCCCGATCATGCAATGGGTGGCGCTGAGTTCCCCCAAGTCTTAGTCGGATTGCTGGAAGCTTTCGGTGCAGAGGTTGTGGATTACCCGGAACGCAGACATTGCTGTGGCATGGGTTTCCGGCAATGTGCATTCCCAGAAAACCGAGATTACACCGCAAGTCACGTTTACAAAAAGTTAAAAAGTCTCAAAGAAATGCACCCTGATTGCAACTTAATGCTTACCAATTGTCCGGGTTGCACGGTATTTCTGGATGCCGAACAGGGAGCGATCAAGGATCTGATGGAAGAAGAGTTTAATGTGAGCATCCTCGACTATGCACAATTGACTGGGTTGCTGTTAGGTTACGATCCTTTTAAAGATTGCGGCATGAATGCGAAAGTCGTTCCGATCGAGCCTTTGCTGGATCAAATTGGTATTCCCTACGACAAATCTAAAACTGCGGAAGAACGCAGAAGACCTTTTTAACAGGAATTAATCTTTAGCCACAATTGTTTACTTAGAATCAACAGAACTTAATTTCTTTTCATTACTAGGTAGACATATAATAATGTGGTAGAGCAAAAATAGGTAATCCGTACTACTTGTGCTAGCCATAACAAGGGGCAAAAAAATACTACTAACATTTGTGGCTAATTAGTTGCTATGGATTACCTCACTTGAAAAGCCAAAAGGAAGCGTTTAATTCAGCTTCAACAACGAAATTTTTTCGTTTTTCTAGCATTAGGAGTATTGTTCTATGAGTACTGTTTTACAACGCCGAAATGAACTGGATATCGGCGAATTGTGGTCAAAATTTGCTGGTTGGATCACCAGTACAGAAAACCGAATTTATATTGGTTGGTTTGGGGTTTTGATGATCCCGACAATTCTGGTAGCTGCAATTACTTTTACGATCGCCTTTATTGCCGCACCTCCAGTAGATATGGAAGGAATTCGGGAACCGATTTTTGGTTCAATTCTTGGCAATCAAAATTTCATTACTGCGGCAGTAGTACCAACTTCAGCTGCGATCGGTTTACATTTTTATCCCATTTGGGAAGCTAGTTCTTTAGATGAATGGCTTTACAATGGTGGCCCTTATCAACTCATAGTTTTGCATTTCTCGATCGGTGTTTGGTGTTATTTGGGTCGGTTGTGGGAGTTAAGCTATCGCTTGGGAATGCGTCCCTGGATTGCAGTTGCTTTTTCTGCACCCGCTGCCGCAGCTACCGCTATTTTGCTCGTTTATCCGATCGGACAAGGTAGCTTTTCGGAAGGAATGCCTTTAGGAATTTCTGGCACTTTCTATTTCATGTTTTCTCTACAAGCACAGCACAATGTATTAATGCACCCCTTTCACATGATAGGCGTTGCTGGAGTTTTGGGCGGTGCTTTGTTGAGTTCTTTACATGGTTCATTAGTTACCAGCAGTTTGATTCGAGAAACCAGCGAACTAGAATCTACAAATGCCGGATATAAGTTTGGGCAACAAGAAGGAACTTATAATCTTTTAGCTGGGCACGCTGGTTATTTAGGACGGTTGTTAGTTCCGGGAGTTGGCGTTCGCAACAGTCGTTCTGTGCATTTTCTCATGGGTGCTTTACCGACAATTGGAATTTGGTTTGCGTCTCTGGGAATTTGCGTCATTTCCTTTAATTTGAATGGATTTAATTTTAACCATTCAGTTCTTGATGCTACTGGAAATGTGATTCCTACTGATGCTGATTTGCTGAATCGGGCAACTATCGGTATTCAAGAAATGCGAGCTCCAAATACTCATCATTTTCCACTTTTGATTTCTGGTAATCAGATGAGTCCAATTAGTGTGAAAAGTGCGCCTGCTGTTAGTTGAAGTTTATAGCAATCCTCTTTTTTTAAACCGCAGAGGCGCAGAGAACACAGAGAGAAGAGAGAGATGATTGCTATAGTGCAGCGACTTAAAATTTTTTCGAGGTCGCTGCATTAGTTTTCCAAGTAAGTTTTAGGATTGCTATATGTGGAAAGGTTTTTATCGGTTATTTATTGGTTTGTTGGCGATCGCTATTTACTTAATTCCCCTACCTGCACAAGCTGAAACGAATCCCGCTGAATTAGCGAAAGCTATTGAAGCAATTGAAAATCTCGATTTGATGCGTTCTGGATTAGCTTCTACATTGGAAGGAAGGACTGAACCACCAACATTACAAACGATGAAAGAAGTGTGCCGTCCGGTGGGAATGCAAGCGACGAAACTGAGTCAGGAAAATGGCTGGCAGGTGAAACAAATCGCTAGTAAATATCGCAATCCTAGTCATGCACCTGATAATTTGGCAGCGAAAATTGCTTTGGCAAGGTTTGAACAAGATCCAAAATTAATGGGTTTTTGGCAGCGAGAAACTATTAATGGAGAAGCGGGAACTCGTTATTATCGACGAATTAATGTCGAAGCTAGTTGTTTGGTTTGTCATGGGCAAAAAGGCGATCGACCTCAGTTCGTCAAAGATAAATATCCTGAAGATTTAGCCTACAACTTTAATGTTGGTGATTTGCGGGGAATGTATGCTGCATTTATTCCCGATCTGCAACAAGCATTGTCAAATTCAACCAGCAATGATTAAACTTTGAATTGGGAATTACTTATGAAATGTCGTGTGAGAAAATTCTTTTCCCGGTTGCTGTTATTGGGAGTTTTAGTGTTGAGTATATCACTGATATCTGATATATTAAATACTGCAACCGCAGCCGCAGCAATTCGCCAATTAGAAGAAGCGCCGGGACAAGTAGTTTATCAGTCTAGAGAAACTTTAAAAGATCAACATGGAAATCGTTGGGGTACGATCGCTTTTAAACGGATTCGTCCTGATGGTAAAGCAAGTTTTGATTTAAGATTAGTGGGTTTTCCGGGGATGGTAGAGATCGATCGAACTCAACCCCTATTACTAACAGATTCACTCGGTAAAACTTGGAAAGCTAATGATGCTTCCGCTAATATTTTTACTGATGAGATCCAACCTCATGTAGGACAGTACGATCTTCAGCCATTAGTCACACAGTTACAGACAGCAATTCCCCTAACATTGACATTAGCAACAATTAATGGAGAACCTGTTAAACTGTCAATTCCCCCATCTTTAGTTCAAGAATGGCAAACTGTTGCTAACTATTAATTCGATCCCCCTAAATCCCCCTTAAAAAGGGGGACTTTGAATTCCTTTCGATCCCTTAAAAAGGGGGACTTTGAATTCCTTCGATCCCTTAAAAAGGGGGACTTTGAATTCCTTTCGATCCCTTAAAAAGGGGGATTTTGAATTCCTTCGATCTCTTAAAAAGGGGGATTTTGAATTCCTTCGATCTCTTAAAAAGGGGGATTTTGGACTCCTTCGATCTCTTAAAAAGGGGGATTTTGGACTCCTTCGATCTCTTAAAAAGGGGGATTTTGGACTCCTTTAAATTCCTTAAAAAGGAGGGCTTTGAACTCCTTAAATTCCTTAAAAAGGGGTAAGTTTGAATCTAGAAATCTAGTTCCCCCCTTGTTAAGGGGGGTTAGGGGGGATCGAATCACTCAAATTGTTGATTAAATAAACTCTAGGAGAAAGCAATGAATAATTACCAAAGTAGGCGCTTAAATCGTTGGAGATTAGCTGTTTTATCCGTAGTAGCAATAGCTGCCAGTGCCACAATAACTAACGCTACAACCAAGACAAAAATCGATAATCAAACCCAACAAGCAATGATTGATTCCATCAATGATGAATATCAAGCCCGTGCTTTTTATAATGCTGTAATTAAAAAATTTGGTGAGGTACGTCCTTTTAGTAACATTGTCCATGCAGAAGATCGCCATGTCAATTTATGGAAGACAATTTTTACTCAATATGGGCTACCAATACCCCCTGATAAATTTGCTGGGAAAGTAGACGTTCCTGATACTTTGCAAGCAGCTTGTCAAGCTGGAGTGAAAGCCGAAATTGCTAATGTTGCTATGTACGATCGCTTTTTAACTTTCATCCAACAACCAGATCTCCGTGCCGCATTTAGTCAACTGCGTTATGTTTCCCAAGAACGACATCTTCCCGCTTTCCAACGTTGTGTAAATCGCCAAATTAACTAGAAAATAGCCAATTTTTTGCCAAGTACTCTAGCAAAATTGGGTCAGTAATATGCGGTTTAAGCAACTGCAAGCTAGCAGACAAAAGTAACTTATATTTTGGTGATTGTGCTGCATTAGAATGAGACATTTCAAAAGTATGTTTTTTCCCAGATTCTTGACACCAACAACGAATAAAAATGCCATCCCGACCCCAAAATTTTAAATCAGGTAGTAACATGGGCTGAATAGTTGCGAGATGCTGGCGAAATTGTTGTACTTCTTTGTTAGTCAGCAACTCCATCATCTCCCGACATTGCCTAACTCGCAAAATTTCTAAATCTTCGGAATCAGTTTCTTTTGACAAATAAACAACTTCAAATATGTCAGAAGGTTGCTCTTTTAAGACAGCAAAATGTAACTCTCCCGCTAGTTCATTACCACTAATAATTAAACAACTGGGTACAGCAAAACTAGGAATAAACAAAAACCGATACCACCACCAATACTCAGGATATGGCTCATAATCACACCCCATAACCTGTAACAAAGCCGCTTCATAACTTGCCCACTTCCCATTATTAGCCATAGTCTAATTAAAGTTTGTAGTAGTGAGTTCATAGGAATATAACAAACTGGCGCAGCATTTACTAGGTGAAACTCCCTGATTAAATTTATTCTATCTACTGGAAGATGAAGCGCCAATGCTAATTAATTATTGTAGTTAGGTGGATGAATTCAAAAACCAATTATGCCACTATATAAATTACAAGATTTTTACCCAAATTACAAAGAAGCTTTTCATGGCGATGATGTAAAAGCGTTAGATCTTTACACTGAAGGTGGAGAAAAAATTGGTTCAGTCGATCGAGTTTTAGTTGATGAAGAAGGTCGGTTCCGGTATTTGGTAGTTAGTACAGGATTTTTAGGTTTTGGTAAAAAGATTCTGTTACCGATCGGACTATCTCGAATTGATTATAATGCCGGACGAGTTTTTGTTGATGGTTTGAGCAAAGAACAAGCTGAACAACTACCAGAATATCAAGAAAAAATGAGCCTGACTCCTGAACAGGAAAACAAAATCCGCATTATCTACCAAGGTAAAGCCGGAAATGCCACGTCAACCAATGAATCTGATTTCAATCGCCAAAGTTATTCCTATCAGCAAGAACCATCAATGTATGAAATGACTCAGCAAAGACATGGCGATTTTAGCATTTACGAAGAACGCTTAATAGCTTCTCGTCGTTAGTTCAAAATAGCGACAAAACAATGTAGAATTTCGAGGTTTCAGTTGATGGAAAATCAACAACTTACAGAACAAGCAATTAATGATGCGATCGACCAAGCAAGAGAGGCTTGTAAAACTACAGGTGATTACTCTACTGAATGTGCAGCAGCTTGGGATGCAGTGGAAGAAATGCAGACAGCAAAGGCGGATCGTTTAGGCAAAGAACGCTCTACAAATTCCTTAGAAAAATACTGTCAACAGCGCCCCGATGCCGATGAATGTCGAATGTACGACGTTTAATATTGCCACTCCCTATTCTGTTTTCTTCTTTCTTTTCTCTAGATCCCCGACTTCTTAAAGAAGTCGGGGATCTGAGTGGGGCAAAATTATCAAATAGTTATCAACTGATTAGAAGCGATCGCACTTGCGGAAACTCCCACTAAGGAAACTAAAAGTTCACCAGTAGTAGCAACACGAATTAAAGTATCGTTTACTTGTACACCTGTTCCTTGGGAAACAATCAAACTGGGGGAACTTAAACCACTAGTTAAACCTAATCGATCTTCAGCAATGACAAAATCAACAATAACATCACTTCCTGCACCAGATATTAAACCAAAAATATCACGACCTGCGCCACCTCCAAGAGTATCATTTCCCGCACCACCAAAAATTAAATCATCACCCTCACAACCGCAAATACTATCATTACCAAAATCTCCAAACAAAGTATCATTTCCCCCATTGCCGCTGAGTTTATCATCATCTTGACCACCGCGCACAATGTCGTTACCTTCCCCACCAGAAACCGTATCTTTCCCTAAATTTCCATTGAGGAAATCGTCGCCTTCACTACCTAATAAAACATCATCGCCAATCATACCAAAAACGCTATCATTTCCGCGATCGCCACAGATAGTATCATTACCTAAATCACCCAAAAGAAGATCGTTATCTTGACCACCTCTAACAAAATCATTGTCTTTCCCAGCAAAAATGAGATCGTCTCCTTTGTTCCCATTAATAAAATCCCGATCTTGATTACCAAATATTAAGTCATCACCCGATCCGCCAAAGATACTATCATTACCAATACCACCAAAAAAAACATTATAATCATCATTCCCCACTATCAAATCGTCAGGAGGATGACTTTCTGGAATTGCCCCATTATAGCTATTATTTACTAACTGTTCCAAATCCTCACATTGACAACCATTAGATGACAAAATTGCTGTTGACGAAGGTACTGTTAAACTCAACCCAATTACTACCGGATCGTGATCTGAAGAACGATAAGGATCGACATTATAAAAATCTGCTGGTTTAGCAAGGGCACTATTCGGCAAATTCTCTTGATTATAATCAATTAAGCGATGTTCATCAGCGTTAATATGCCATTCTGTCGCACCAGTAACTTGGGAAGTTAAACTATTACTAGATAAAGCGTGATCGAGATATCCTGCTTGACCTTGGAAATTGAAAGAGTAAGCATCTTGACCGACAAACTTAGCGATTAGATTAGTAAAACCCTGCGCTTCAATAGCAGTAATGGGATCTTCCTTAGCGTAGGAATTTAAATCACCAATTATTAAAAAATCTGAGTCACCACTGTTAGTTGGATCGGTAGCTAACCAAGCAGTTAATTCATTTGCAGCTTGAGTTCTTGCTAAATTCCAAGCGCCTTGTCCGTCGCCTTGGTCAGTATTAGGATCGCCAGCTTCAGGATCGCTACCTTTTGATTTAAAATGGTTAACTGCTACGGTAAATTTACCCCCAGTTGCCATATCTTGAAAAGTCTGTGCTAAGGGTAGACGATGCAAACCTTGAGCGAAAGCACCAGTATTTAAAATAGCAGCATTACCCACAGGTGTAACTTTCGCAGAATTGTAGATTAAACCAACAGTAATTTCATCGGAATCAAACTGAGAGAAACTAGGTTTAATGAATGAATATGTAACTCCGTTAGGTTTAGCAAGAGAACTATTTAAACCATTAACTAAATCTTGAATGGCGCTATCACTTCCATATCCATCATTCTCTAATTCCATTAGTCCGATAATATCGGTATTCATCTTGAGAATGGCATCAATTGTTTTATTACGTTGGCGAGTAAATTCCGCTGAATTACTAGCACCTCTGGCAGTGGGGAAGTTTGGGCCGTTAAAATAATTGAGTAAGTTAAAAGATGCTACTTTAATATTTCCACCCACATTTTCTGGCGCATTTGTACGAAGGTTTCCGGTAAATGTAGGGTTAATGGTTGGGTGAATTCGGTAGTCGTTGAAAGCCTCAGTCAAGACACCTTCTATATTGGTAACTGTTTGTCCAGTTCGGATCGGATTTGTGGCGTTAAAACCGTAAACGAATGGAGTTTGATAAGAACCATTTCTGCCGTCATCGAGGATAATTTGATTTAAGTTGTTGGCAGCTTGTTGCGAGTTTGCTGCTACACCTGGATTGACAATATTAGTAGGTTGCCATAAACGTCCGTTAGATAAAGTAATTTCACCAAATCTGACTAATTCAAAAGTATCGCTAACCGTAAGAGTTTGGGAAAAATTTATCCGCATTCCCTCAAATTGTTCGGCAAAACTGCTACTAGCAAAAGGTAAGTTAACAGTAGCGGGTGTTATTTGAGTTAAAGAACCACCTGTTTGAATTTGAATAGCAGCAGCATTAGTAGGAGTAATTTGAGTTTGTCCGAAGGTTTCGGAAATTGTACCTGTTACGCGAATTTTTTGCCCTTCGCTAACATCAATGAAGTTACTATCTGCAAACACAAATATCCCTTCAGAAGTTAAGGAGTTGCCATCTTGATCGATCGCTTCTTCTTGTAAAAAGAATCCTCCTAAACCGTTGGCGCTTGTAGGAGTTTGAAAGTCACCTACAACAATACCTTCAATTGTTTGTGTAGTACCAACTAAAGGACTGGTTGCGCCGCTGCCTTGAATTGCGCTAATTTTAGTCAACAGATCGGGTTGAGTTTCTATATCGTTATCAGTGATACTGACGTTGAAAGGAGTAATGGAAATTCCGTTGTAATTGTTATCGCTGCTAGTGGCAGTATGGTTAATTGTATTAGTATGGTTTCCTTCTACTGTTGGATCGTCAACTGCGGTAATAGTAACGGTTTGTGGCGTGTTCCAATTACTATTATTAAAAGTAAGATTTGTGGGATTGATTGTGGTTTGACTGTCAGAATTGATGGCAATAATTACATCAGCAGTGGGTTGAGTGTTTAAAACAACTGTATAAGTGTCTGTTGCACCACCTTCTACAACATTGGTGTTACCACTAGATTGAGTTATAGTAACTCCTGGTATAGCGTTGACTGTAAAATCAGCGGTAGTAATTGAGTTATTTGTTTCGTTACTTTCGGCAATATTGTTGTTAGGATCGGCAATTAAAGTAGTGCCACCGAGAATACCTGCCTGGGTGGGAGTAACGTTAACATTAATTTTGGCAAATGTACCTGCATTGATGCTTCCACCAATGAAAGTAAGTGTAGAACCATTAATAGTTGGACTGCTAAAACCACCGCCGAAAATATTGGCGGAATTGTAGGTAACATTAGCAGGTAGAGTGAAGGTTAATTCGATGCCGCTAGCATTATCATTGCCATTATTTTGAATATCTAAAGTGTAGTTGAAAGCAGTTCCGACGGTTAGGGGACCAGGAGTAGAAATGCCAGGATTTAAATCTGGTTTAGTGACTAGATCGTTATCAACGATCGCCACCGTAGCCGCAATATTTGCGCCCAAATTATAGTCAGTACTATCAAGCAAAGTAATAGTAACAGTTTCATTGATTTCGATAATGGCATCATCTACAGGTGTAAAGGTGATATCGACAAAGGATTGTCCGGCTGCGATCGTCGCTGTACCTGTTAAATTGGGATTGTAATCTGTGCCATTTGTGGCTTGTCCAGATCCCGTAGCTACAGCATAATTGACAGTTAAGGCATTGGTAGTATCACCTATGCGGGTAATACGGAAAGTGCCAGGATCGTTGCCAGTTTCGGCAGCGTTGGCATCGATAGTGGCGATCGCAATTGTTGGCGTTACTGCTGCGATCGTGTGGCTACCCAGTCCGTCAAATGTATTGTTGGCGAAGCCTTCCCACTCGCTAGATGGATCGAAGATATTATTTGAATCGCTATCCCCAGTGATGACGCTTGATTTCCGGCGAAGAGTATTGTCGGCTGTACTGATTAGTTCAGTTCCCCACTCAGTACCAGGATCTAAACCAATTTGTCCTATTGAGTCTACAATTGTTCCACTTGCGCCACCTTTTTTCAAAACAATGGCATCATCTCCATTAAACCATCCACCAAATGAATTTGTTTGATCCGCTTGATCTAAGATAGCTTGATTTGCAGAACTATGTGCGAGGACAAAAACATCTCCGTTGGCAACAGTTCCCATCAAATTTATGATTAAGCCAGCATTGGTACTGCCATTGAAATACATCTCGACAACATAGTTTTCTGCTGCCAAGTCAACCGCAGATCCAGTACCGTTGTAAATTTCTAAAGCTTTATTGAAACTGCTACCTTCGATATATTTAGAAAAAAATAAATCAGCCATTGATGCACCTCATTTGAGTAATTTTAGTAGTTAGCAAATTCGTCAATTGGGTCGATCGCAGTTATCTGAAACCACAAAAATTGACCCAGTGGTAATTAAAGTTCTCAACTTTCCTTTCAGCGATCGGTAGAAAGATTAAATAATTTACTTTTAGTAAGTTGGCAGCCTGTTTATTCACAAAAATGCACTAGTAATAACTAACCGAGAAAGAAAGCATCAAGGGTGAACCCAGATAGTTTATTTATCAGTTGCTTAAAAACAAATATGTAAATCTTTATTAACCAATGAGTTCAAACTACCATAAGAATTATTGCAGAAACCAGAGTAAATTTACGGAGACACAATTTAAGCTAGAGTTCCCCGCTACCAAAAACGCAAAATGATTAACTGAGATCTTGCACCAGGTCTAAAAACTTGGTTTTTTGCCAATGGTTAAATCTGAAAGCACTGATTTTCCGTAAAGAAACTCGGCTTTTCAGGTCTTGTTGAGAATGATGCCAGATCTCAGATTCACCCAAGAGGCTGGTCAACTCTTGCACAAAAGAATTATGTTCCTCTTTTATCTCTGAGATCGATCGCTATCCTCGCAGTTAGATGCGAGGAAAAATGTCTCCAATTGGAGACATTTTTCCTCGGTTCCCGGTTAAAGTTTATTCGGGGATTGTAATTTTGAAGTCAGGGGTAATTCGATCGGCTACAGCTGCAACTCTTTTCACCACATTAGGAGGCAACTGAATATAACCAAGTTGTGAAGAAAGTTTTTGTCCATCTGTCAGGCAATATTGAATCATTGCTTCTTGCGCGATCGCTTGATTCGGATCGTTATACTTTTTATACAACAACATCCAAGTGTAAGTAACAATTGGATAAGAACTTTCTCCTGGAGGATCGGTAATAAATGCTAATAAATTATCAGGTAATTCAACTTGGGCGAGAGTTGCAGAACCAGATTCATTACTAGGAACAACAAATTTCCCAGCTTTGTTCTGTAATGCTGCCATATTCAATTTATTCTTACTAGCAAAGCTATATTCTACATAACCTATTGCTCCTGGAGTTTGGCTGACCAGACCAGTTACTCCATCATTCCCTCTCCCAGCAATGAAAGTCTTGCCAGCACCACTAGGCCACTGTACCGCTGTCCCAACACCAACCTTTTTTTTCCACTCCGGGCTAATTTCTCCCAAATGCTTAGTAAAAACTGCTGTAGTTCCACTGCCATCGGAGCGATGTACTACAGTAATATTTTGATTTGGTAACTTCACACCCGGATTAGATTGAGCAATTTTGGGATCGTTCCATTTAGTGATTTTGCCTAAGAAAATATCAACGTATGCTTGCCTAGTTAGCTTCAAATTCTTGACTTCGGGAAGGTTATAAGCCAAAACCAAGCTTCCTGCCGTCATCGGTAATAAAATAACTCCTCGGTCAACTTTAGCAATTTGTCGATCGGTCATCCCAATATCGCTGGCTGCAAAATCTACCACTCCTAAAGTAAACCGTTCTATGCCAGCCCCACTACCAACAGATTGAAAATTAAATTGAAGTCTTGGTTCTTTGATACTCAAGTTGCGAAACCAAGCTTGGTACAGTGGAGCAGGGAAAGATGCACCAGCACCGTTTATTCTCATCCGCTGTTCAAAGGGAAGATTCTTTTCTACAGTGGCTTGTGGTCGTTCAGTTTCGCTACAACCAGTGAAACCAATTATGGTAGCAAATGCTAACAGAAAACGGGCTACATCATATCCTGTAGGTCGCTTCATTTGTCTGACTCCTTTATGCAAATGATGAATACAAGTGAGTTAAGAGTATAATGCTCATTTTTTAAGGATTACTGAGATTATTATTGCTTTAGATTAAAATAAGAAAATTATGAAGTTAATATGAATAATTTAAGAGAAGTTTATGCAATTGATGTTTTCTAATGTTCCCTATGTAAATTTAGAACGTCTGTGCCAAATATTTAAACCTACCTATCGATAGGTGATCGAATTCCCTAGTTGGTTGTTAGATGCTTTTAGCTGCTAATCAATAAATTTATGCCACAATACTTCGGACAATTACCCGTAAATGAACAAGCATGGTCATCTATTGGGGCGGTACAAACTGTTAAACGCAACGAACGTGGCGTTATATGTGAGTGTGAAGGGGCGAGTGTGGCGATCGCCATCCTAGCACCTAACCTTGTCCGAGTAAAAATGTCTCCAATTGGAGACATTTTTCCCCGTCGTTCTTGGGCCGTTACTAAGGACGATCCAAAATGGTTACAAGTAAAATTTGAAATCCGCGAAACACCAGAAAAAATCGAAATTGAAACCGACCAAATTCGAGTTTACATTCAACGTCAACCTTGTGCGATCGCTTGTTTTGATAAAAATAACCGTCCCTTCGCCCACGATGCACAGTTAAATATGGGTTGGCGCATGGGTAGCGTTGCAGCTTGGAAAAAAATTGAACCTAACGAAAATTTTTATGGTTTTGGCGAACGCACAGGTTTACTCAATAAAAACAGTGAAATTAAAACTAATTGGACGGTTGATGCTTTAGATTACGGTGTTCTTACCGATGAAATGTATCAAGCAATTCCCTTTTTTATTTCCTTGCGTCCCGATGAACAGGAAACAGGGTTTGCTTATGGAATTTTCTTTAACACTACTTATTGGAGTCAATTTAATATTGGTGCCCAACAACCGGGAATTTTGCAAATGGGATCTCACGCCCCAGAGTTAGATTATTACATTATTTATGGCCCGGAAATTCCTGAAGTTCTCAACACTTATACCGAACTAACTGGACGAATGCCCATGCCGCCAAAATGGTCTTTGGGATATCATCAATGTCGCTGGAGTTATGAATCAGAAGAAGTAGTTGAGGAGTTAGCAAAAGAATTTCGATCGCGCAAAATTCCCTGCGATGTCATCCATTTAGACATTGATTATATGCACGGTTATCGAGTGTTTACTTGGAGTCCGAAACGTTTCCCGGAACCAGAAAAATTAATTCAACATTTGTCAAATAATGGATTTAAAACTGTCACCATTATCGATCCGGGAGTCAAGTACGAACCAGAAGCAGATTATCATGTTTTTGACCAAGGAATAGAACAAGATTGCTTTGTGCGTAATGCTGAAGGAAAATTGTTTCATGGTTATGTTTGGCCCGATAAAGCAGTATTTCCTGATTTTCTCCGTCCTGATGTGCAAAACTGGTGGGGAGACTTACAAAAATCTCTTACAGATATTGGGGTTGCTGGCATTTGGAATGATATGAATGAACCTGCTTTGGACGATCGACCTTTCGGAGATCCAGGTAATAAAATTTGGTTTCCTTTAGATGCACCCCAAGGGCCAAAAGATGAACGGGCAACTCACGCCGAAGTGCATAATTTATATGGATTTTCCATGTCTAAAGCTTGTTTTCAAGGGTTGAAAAAACATCGAGACAAACGTTCTTTTGTGTTGACGCGATCGGGTTTTGCTGGCATCCAAAAATGGTCATCCGTTTGGATGGGCGACAATCAATCTTTGTGGGAACATTTAGAAATGTCCCTGCCAATGCTTTGTAACATGGGATTATCAGGAGTCGCATTTGTTGGTTGTGATGTTGGCGGTTTTGCTGGCAATGCAACGGCGGAAATGTTCGCCCGTTGGATGCAAGTAGGCATACTTTACCCATTAATGCGCGGACATTCTGCGTTAAGTACAGCACAACATGAACCTTGGGTTTTTGGGGAAAGAGTAGAAAAGATTTGTCGAGAATATATCGAGTTACGCTATCAGTTAATCCCTTACATTTACACACTTTTTTGGGAAGCAGCAACCACTGGCGCACCAATTTTAAGACCGCTACTTTATCATTATCCAAATGACCAGAAAACTTATCATCTTTACGATCAAGTATTACTCGGTTCTCATATCTTAGCTGCACCAATTTATCGTCCGGGTGTGGAATGTCGATCGGTCTATTTACCCGCAGGAATTTGGTATGATTGGTGGACGGGTGAAAAGTATCAAGGTGCAACCCATATTTTAGCAGATGCGCCATTAGAAAAAATGCCACTTTTCGTCCGTGCAGGGGCAATAATTCCTATGTCTCCTGTGATGCAATATGTGGGGGAAAGGGCGATCGATCCTTTAACTTTGCGAATTTACCCAGGTGCAAATAGCGAGTTAACTTTCTATGAAGATGACGGCGAAACTTTCGCTTATGAAAATGGCATTTATGCCACGACAAATTACAAAGTTTACCACCAAGAACAACAGATAATTGTAGAAATTGCCGCACGCCAAGGAGAATGGAAACTACCAACTCGTGAAGTAATTGTACAAGTAGTTGGCATTGGCGAACAACGCTTTCAAGACGATGGAACTGCCAAAAAATTAACCTTCCAGCTATAGATGCTTGGGAAAGGGCGGGTTTTGATTTTAATCTTATGGTTGGGTATTCCAAGCTTTTGGCTAAACCTGCCCCTACAGATCACAAATTTGCTTAACTGAGTCGATATACCCTGAAGTCCAAAATACATTTGCTTATTCTTCGACAACTTGTTGCTGCTTTATATCAGCCCAAATATCGTCCAGACTAAAAGCATCTAACCACCGATGGCGATCGTTGGTGTAATCGCCCGTTCCCGTATCGAATTGCTTAATAAATCGAACCGCATCTGCATATCCCAAAGCTGCAATCAATGCTTCAAAGCCTTTCTGGTTCAGTTCTAATGGGGTATCCATATAAATTTTTATTGCTGCTCCATACATACATTTTAATCGATATTTTTCGTTTTCAGATAATGCAAGCAATAATTAAATCAATTACATAGCATTAGCATAATTGTCATTTTCATCTACTAAGCACCAACTGATTGCTATCGAACAATCCAAGACAAACCGCATTAAAACCTGCGCCCCTCTTCAATCATTTCGCGAATGGAATTTTTATCTATTCCTACTTCTTGCCTTAGTTGTTGCATTTTGGCAACTGCTTCTTGAATCGATTTTTTAGTAGTTGGTTTTCCCCAAGCATTATACTGTAGTTTAGTTTCTTCAGATGATAACGGCTGTATAACTACCACCACTTCAACAGAAGTATTTTTAAGCTCGGTAGGCATCTGGAGAAGCAATATGCCATCTGTTCCAATTTGCGATCGCAGTTTCATTGTTTCCATATCAGATCGGAGAAGTTTTGCCAAATTATAGCTTACTTGAGAGCAATTTACCGAATAATAAACAACCAAAACCAAGAACGATATGCAAAAAAACACACTTTGCGATTGCGCGAAGCGCAGCGCCAAAGGCGATCGCAGTCCCTTTTTTCAGATGTGCGATCGCCTAAAATGAAAAAGCGATCGCACTTTGTTTTTTCTCAGGTGCGATCGCACCCCAATATATAATGATTTAATTTATATGATTATGAGGTCGAGCAACTTTGCCAACTGCTAAACAAGCTATTAGATGTGTGATTCTATGTCAATCCTTGACCAATACATTCACGCCGATTTTTGTTGTCCGCTTGGATGAGAGAACAGGTAATCTGTTTATCTTAGCAGGAGATAACATAGAGATAGAAATTTATCCGAATGGTCTTTGGAGGTTTTTATGATCAAGCCTGACTTTAGTAGCATGACTAGAATCGAGCTAAGAGCTTACGTCATTGCTCACCCCAACGATAAAGCAGCGTTTCATGCCTTTGTTGACCGTTTTACTTCTGAAGCTTCCACTGAGACTTTTGACATCCCAAAAACAAATTCTGAGGTTGAGGAAGTTGAGATGTTAATTAGACAAAAGTTAGAACAATTCAAGACGAAATAGGGATAAATGTCGGCAGAATTCTTTTTTGTAGTGCGATCGCACAAATTCAAGCTACCTTTTTAGAACGCCTAAAAAATATGGAAACAATTTCATGGAACGTGCCGATTCAAACTTCAGAACTAAGCTGGATGAAATTTGCAGGTGATAGACACGCAACTTTGACATTCCTCTATTTTGAAATGGCAATAGATCCGCGACCTCTCGGAGAAGTCGCGGATCTCAGTTACAATAAACTAAATTAATAATTTTTTAAAGCTGTATTTAAATACTTTGGCTGATTGCCACAGCATAAGCAAGCATCCATTAGCGGAATTATCGGTTTGCCACAAAAGGCACATTTCCCAGCTAAAAAGTTGTTAATTGCGGTTTCTGATAAGTCGCCACAATTCAAACATCCCCAAAACTCATCTAAGCTTTTGACTGCAAAAGTGGTGCATTTGGGGCAAGTTTCTATTTTCCAAAATACTTTTTTCATAGTGAATACAACTCTGCTTTTAGCAGCATATCACTATTTAATACATCATCCCTAAGACTGATTTAATTTTTCCTGATTTTGAATTGCTTTGACAGAATAAGTTCCAACAGTTTTTTGATCAAATTTATTCTATCTCAAATTAGTAATTGAAAATTTACTGATGAGAAGATGCGGGAGTTGCTGCTGTTTCTAGCCAATCGAAGATTTTTTCTAATTGATTGAGGCTGACTAACCCGTACTGCCAAAGTATCATAGGTAAAGATGTGGCAGACTGTTCGGAGTGTCGCAGGGCTAGGGAAAGGGAGTTAGGGGGAATTTTCAACTCCTCTTGCAAAAAGTTAATTAGTTTTCTTAACCGAATCGCTTCCATTTTCTTTATTTAAGTATATTTTGCCGAATAGTCTTTTTTGTTAATTATGAATTTAGAAAGCGATCGGGAAAAACTAGGGAAGGAAAAAATTTTCCCCAAACCGAGATTTTGTTATATCTGAAGTTAGCATTCTCCAACTAAGTTAAATCAGTAGTAACTAGTTAAAAAAAACCGCGATCCTACGGAAAACCCGTATTTTGATGCTACGGGTTTATGCGATCGGGGAGCAAAAGAGTATCAAACCACCCTCGATCTTAAATGTGAAATTACTGTTTGTTGTATTCTACTAAAGGTTCTTGCGCTAGTTTTTGCAAGTTAACAGAATTGAGTAGTTGTTCCCACTTAGTTGCTATAGCTGTATCAGCAGGACGGGAACGACGTAACTCAGCTATTGTTGCTATTGCATCATACCAGAGATTGTTAGCTTGGTAACTATCAGCCAGGTCTAAAGAAGCACCTTGATTGAGTTTATTCTCTAAATCCTGATTAACGGCGACTCGTTTAATGGAACCTGTTACGTAAATATCCGATCGGCGATTTTCGCGATCGGGAATTATCGCAAAATACCAGCGGTAAGTTTTGCCAACTTCTAGGGTTTCTCCTGATTCACTTCCGGGAATTTTAATCCCAACTACTCCTGATTTTCCATCAGTTGTAAATTGTCTTTCATACACCGGACGTTCATTTTCGTCTATCAACACAAATTCCACTATTTGCGGCTTTTGAGTCTTCGGAACATAGAAAAAGAATGTAGGAGTAGCTGAGCTTGTCAGCCCTTGATTATTGTTTGGCACCAATGCTACCAAAGGCGTTTCAGACACGAACATATCGGAACGAGTACCGCCACCAACTCGTCTTCCTGGTAAGCCTTCTCTAGCTTGGCTAACGTCTTCTGCTAATACTTGTTTGGTTTCGCTACTGAAGCAAAAAGCGAATAGGGATAACAAGCAAGCGGCTGTAATGATTTGAGGCAAGTTTACGCTACGCATATTAACCAATCATGATCTCAAATAAGCTGGATGGTTACTGATAAAACCTGTCGCCAGGTTAATCATGTTAATGTGGAACAGTCTTTCGCTGATTATAGTCGAATTGTTGAGGTAAATGGCTCCGTAAAAACACACAATCTCTACTGCGATCGCCTCTGTATTTTTACAATTTTGTGTTATTTCTCTTAAGAAGCCAAAATTTTTTATTACGTAATCAATTCTTGGATAATTGATACAGAGTTTGTCTGAGTAAATCTATAAAGATTGAATTTTTATTAAGTAACGAATAGTCACTTGTTAAACTTTGATTAAGCAGAGGGAAAATTTTAATGATTAGTTAGTTACAATGTTAAAAGTAATATAGGGTCATCAAAAAAATTTGCCTCTGTGAGGATAAAAGCTGCTTTCAAACTCTAACTTGTGCCAAAAAAGTAATAGGGTATTGGCTAGAAGTAAGAGAGATGATTGCCAGAAGTTCTAGTTGACCTACGGAAACACACTTGAAAAGAAAATTCGTGCCTGGTAGTGCTTTTGCTTAAATTTGTGCCTGCTAAACTGTTTCAAAAACTACCTCAGCTATTGTCTAACAAGATAGTGGATGCTGGAGTTAAAAAGTTTTGTTACAAATCACTGATTATTTATCAGCAACCTGTGTTGATTATCAGTTTACTGGTTACGGGTTCGCTATTAGCAATTAGACATTTGGAAATTTTGCAGCCGTTGGAGTTAATGGAGTTCGATCGGGCTACCCAATTGGAACCGGAGATGAAGCCAGATCCAAGAATTTTGGTAGTGGGAATTACGGAAGCAGATATTCAAGCGGAAAAGCAATGGCCTCTGTCAGATCGAACGTTGGCGAGACTAATAGCAACTCTACAATTGTATCAACCGAAAGTTATCGGTTTAGATTTGTACCGAGAGATGGCTTATCCGCCCGGTCATACAGATTTAATTAGGGAATTACAAGCGCCAAATGTAGTAGTAATTACTAAATTAGGAGATCGGGAAAGTGCAAGTGTGCCACCGCCTCCTAGTGTAGCAAAAGAACAAATTAGTTTTAATGATTTTGTACTCGATCCTGATGGAGTAATTCGGAGAAATTTCCTGTTTGCTACTCTCAATAAAGAAGCATATTACTCTTTCGGTTTACGCATCAGTTTAAAATATTTGCAAGAGCAGAATTCAGTTTTAAAAGCCGAACCTCATCAACTTAAATTAGGCGATCGGGTTTTCCCCCATTTAGATCCTGACTCTGGGGGATATCAAAATATTGATACAGCAGGTTATCAAATCTTATTAAAATACCGCGGTAGAAGTCAAAATATTGCGCCACAAGTAACTTTAAGGCAAATTCTTAATGGAGAAGTAGATCCGAATTTAGTGAAAGATAAAATAGTCCTTATTGGCACAGTAGCACCCAGTCAAAAGGATTTATTTTTTACTCCTTATACGGCTACAGATCGCAATAAAGCCGCTATGCCAGGAGTTCTGATTCATGCTCAGATGGCAAGTCAAATTATTAGTATTATCGTAGATAAACAACCTTTATTTTGGTTTTTGCCTCAGTGGGTAGAATGGTTGTGGATCTGGATTTGGTCGCTAGTAGGAGGAATGCTAGTTTGGTATTTTCGCCGACCATTAGTGTTAGTTATTGCTACAGTTATAGCATTAGGAATTTTATTGACGGTTTTCTCCGTTAGCTTTTTAAAAGCAGGATGGATACCGCTAATAGTGCCAGGATTGGGATTATTAATAACCGCCAGTAGTGTAGCAGCTTATAAATTATTTCATGATTCGTTTTATGATGCTTTAACAGGTTTGCCAAATCGAACTTTTTTTCTCAAAAAAATCGAAAAAGAAATTACTCGCGCTCAACAACAAGAAAACTGCTTAGTGGCAGTAGTATTTTTAGATCTCGATCGCTTTCAGATAGTTAATGATAAATTCAATCACCATATTGGCGATAAACTGTTAATTACTGTGGCGCAAAGATTAAAATCTTGCGTACAGTCTAAGGATACAGTAGCTCGGATTGGCGGAGATGAGTTTGTTGTTCTCTTAAGAAATATCAGTCATGTCAGTCAAGCAACATCGGTAGCTGACGAAATGCAACAAAAATTGTCTTTACCTTTTAACTTGAAAGGGGAAGAAATATTTATTTCAGCAAGCTTTGGTATTGCTTTTAATCAGATAGGTTGTGACAAACCTGAAGATATAGAATTATTAGTTAATCGCCAACCAGAGGAACTGTTGCGAGATGCTCATACGGCAATGTATCGAGCAAAAGCACTAGGTAAAGCACGTTACGAAGTGTTTTCTACGGTGATGCGTACCCAAATAGTTTCGCGCTTGGAATTAGAAAATGAATTACGCCGAGCGATCGCTAATTTAACTACGGGAAAAAGTCAAGAATTTATTGTTTTTTATCAACCAATCATATCTTTGCAAACGGGTAAAATAGTAGGTTTTGAATCTTTAATTCGTTGGCAACCTCCGGGTAAGTTCATTTCTCCAGCTGATTTTATTCCCTTAGCTGAAGAAACTGGTTTAATTATTCCTTTGGGGGAGTGGATTTTAAAAGAATCCTGTCGTCAATTAAAAACTTGGCAAGAGCAATTTTCCCTAACATCGCCTTTATCGTTAAGTGTTAATCTTTCCAGCCAACAGTTTTCTCAACCGGATTTAACTGAAAGGATTGAACAAATACTTGATGAAACCAAGCTGGATGGACATACTTTAAAACTAGAAATTACAGAAAGTATGGCAATGCAAAATGTCGAAACTACTATTACTACTATCCTACGTTTAAAGGCTTTGAATTTACGTTTTAGTATTGATGATTTTGGCACGGGGTATTCATCTTTGAGTTATTTACATCGCTTTCCTGTGGATACATTAAAAGTCGATCGCTCTTTTGTGAGCAGAATGGAAGATAGTAGTGAAAATTTAGCGATCGTCCAAACTGTAATTATGCTCAGCCATAAATTAGGTATGGATGTAGTTGCAGAGGGAGTAGAAAAAGTCTCGCAAATGGAAATATTAAGAGAGTTAGGTTGTGAATATGGACAGGGTTATTATTTTTCTAAACCGCTAAATAGTGAAGCTGCAACAGCATTATTAGCTGAACAACCTCAATGGTAATCAATAAATTTAATTTACTCTAATTGTCGGGCTACTAATTTGGTAAATAGTCCAGGTTGTTGAACTAATTCTGTAAAAGAACCGACTTGTAATATGCGACCTGATTCTAAGACGTAAATGCGATCGGCATAGCGAATTGTACTCAAGCGATGGGCAATAATTATTCTGGTAGCATTCAATTTTTCTAAGCTTTCTGTGACTATTGCTTGAGTACGATTATCAAGATAACTGGTAGCTTCATCTAAGAGCATAATGGGCGGTTTAAAGATGAGCGATCGAGCAATTAATAACCTTTGTCTTTGTCCTCCAGAAAGATTAGTACCTCCTTCACTAACCATCGTTTGTATTCCCATTGGCATGAGTTCAATATCTTCAGCTAATCCCGCCATTCTTGCGGCTTCCCAAGCTTCTTCAACTGTCACTAATGCGCCACCAGTAATGTTTTCTAAAATCGATCCTTGGGTAACTCGACCATTTTGTAAAACCACTCCTAATTGTCGCCGCACTGCTTGTAAATCTAATTTAGATAAATCCTGTCCATCATAATAAACCTTGCCATTTTGCGGAGTTTCAAAGCCTAATAATAAGCGAAAAATAGTTGATTTCCCACTTCCAGAAGGGCCAACTATAGCGATAAATTCCCCTGGATCGGCATAAATATTTACTTCATTAAGAACAATTGGGCTATCTTCTCGATAACGGAAAGTAATATTTTCTAATGCGATTTGTCCACTCAAACGACCGGGATTAGTTTTCTGTTCGTCAAATTCTAATTGACCTTGTAAAATGGGTTGCGATCGCTCCCATAAAGGAGCAATTTCTATGATATTAGTTAAAGTATTACTCAAGGACGTGACTCCGCCAAAAAATATCCCAAAAGCAGCGTTAAATGCTAAAAATGTTCCCAGTGTTAAGCTACTTTCGCCAGTTTGCGAACCTTGAATTGCTAAAAACCCAAACCAATATAGCAAAATGAAACTAACTAAAGATAGTAATTCATTAAATACAGAAACAATATCATTAACTTGAATAATTTCCTTAGTTAATTGATTTTGTTCGCTATATTTTTTCGCCCAAGCTGCAAAAGCCCGTGATTCTGCTACAGCTACTCGCAATTTAGGTACACCATTAATTAGTTGTACTACTAATCCTTGAATTTCACCGCTTAATTCTTCTTGCCTTCGTTCTTTACGTAATAAAATTAAACTAGAGATGATGGTTAAAATTACAGCTAGGAAAGTTACTCCTATTGCTACTAAAGTTAGTTGCAAGTCATAAATGAACATTAATCCTAAATTTAATAACGAAAATAAACCACTTAACAAAGTGCGTTGTGTCGCACCACTAAAAATGCTATAAATCTGACTGATGGACATAATTCTTACTAGCAAATCACCAGTGGTAAATTGCCGAATTAATAAGGGTTTTAATCGCAGTAATCTATCCCAAATAGCTACTTGCAAACTGCTATTAATGCCGTTAGTAACTCGTAAAGCTACTAATCCTTGATATAGATTAAATGCTGTTTTGCCAAAGGATACTGCTAATAAACCTAATGCTAATTGTAATAAAAGAAGGCGATCGCCATTAGGAATTGCTTGATTAATTAAAATTGCTGTAGCTTGAGGAACCGCCATTCCCAAAATCGTCCCTAAAATTCCGACAACGATCGCTTTAATTGTTTCTGTTTCATATCCTTTTACCCCAAATTTAAACACTTCAAAAGCTTTGTTAATTACCGGGGGGAAAGGACGATAAAATATGTAAGCTTCTGAGGCTAAAGTAGCAGCAATATTTTGGTTAACTAATGTGCGAATTCGCGTTTCTGGATCGAACAAAATATAACGATAACCTTTGCTTTTATCAACTAATAAAGCTACTGGATGATCGTCAATTGTGAAAGCTAAAAGAGGGCCATTCTCTTGTTTCCACCATTCCCCATTTAAGGAAACACGACGAATGGGAATTTTAGAGGATATGGCGATCGCTTCTACCGGATCTATTCGCTGTAAGTTTTCTGATTTGATTGGGGCACGAATTGTGATTCCCATTGCTTTAGCGACAGCCCCAGCAGCAATTAATAAAGCTGTTTCTTCTGAAGGTAATTGTTGCGGTTGTAAAGCCGAAGCTAAGGAATTAAAAGCATTTTCTGTTACTTGAATATTTAGCTGTTCTAGTTGCTGAAATTGTTGAATTTCTGCTTCTAATTTCTGTTGATATTTGATTTGGAAATAGCGACAAGCATAAGTATGAAATAAAGGTAAACTGTGAAATAAGTTCTCCGCAATTTTCCCAGTAGTAATTGTGTCAAGTTCAACCAAATTAAGTGCTTCTACCCAGGTAGGAACAGCAAGAGGGAACGGGGGAGATTTAGCATCTAAGTTTAATTCCTCTATTCCCATCCACGCGGTACTACCTTGATGCAATTTCATCCAAAAAAGTGTTTTAGAAGTTGCTTGTATTACTTGACCTTTGGCTAGTTTTTGAGGGCTAGATTTTACTGGTTGTATTTGAGTTTTTTTGTTTGATATTGCCGAAGTTGCGATTGATTTACTGAGGCGATCGATCCAAACTTCTAATAGCAAAATTACTTCGGTATCAGCTGCGGCTATCTTACCAATTAAATCAGCTAAATCTAATTCTAAAACTACACTTTCTTGAATGGTAACTGCTAAAATTCCATAGTTAAAAGATGGGTAACTTTCATCTAAGTTGGCATTTTCTAGTGTTTCTTCTCCCCACAAAGCAACGCCAAATAATGCTTCTCCAGAATTAACACTAAACAGATAATGCCGATCGCCTACTGGTTCTCCTGCGACAACTTTGGTAACAAATATTGCCACTGTACCAGATTGAACTAACCAAACTTTCTGCGGATTATCTAGTAGTAAAAGTTGGTTGCCTTTGAAGTTATGCAATGATTTAAATAAATCAGAATTTAACATCGCTAATGAAAGTATCCCAATTTGGTAAGGGCGAAGTATTCCGGTAAATAACTTATTGATTATAATTATCCATCAGCTAGTAGCTAATAGTAAATTAGCATAAGTTCCCCCCTGCTGTTGTAATTCTTCATGGGTTCCTCTTTGAACAACTTTGCCTCGTTCTAGGACAATAATTTCATCACAATCGCGAATTGTGCTGAGGCGATGGGCGATAATAATGCAAGAACAACCGCGTCGGCGGAGATTGCGATCGATAATTAATTCAGTTTCCGTATCTAAAAAACTCGTAGCTTCATCTAATACTAAAATTGTCGGATTTATTACTAAAGCCCTAGCAATTTCTAAACGCTGACGTTGCCCGCCACTTAAATTAATTCCTCCCTCAGCAATTTCTGCACTGTACCCGCCGAGATTGGATAAAATTACTTGATCAATTGCTGCATCTTGGCAAGCTTGTACTAAATTTTCTTCTTTAATAGTGGAATTCCACATTGTCAAATTTTCTCGAACCGAACCTTTGAATAAAAATATATCTTGTTCAACCATTGCTAGCGAATTTGCTAAAACTAAACGGGGAATTTCCTGGCGAGAAATGCGATCGAATAAAATTTCGCCCGACCAAGGAATATATAAACCTGCGATGAGTTTTGCTATAGTAGATTTACCAGAACCACTACTACCAATTATTGCCACTCGCTGTCCGGGTTTTAAAGACAAATTAAAATTCTCAATTAAAGGAGTTTTTAAGCGGTTATAGCCAAAAGAAATATTGCGTAATTCAACATAACCTGGTAATTTAAAAGATGAATAATTATTAATAGTTAATTGATTAGCTGTTTCCGATCTTTCAACTTCTGGATCGACAGGATTTTGTAAAATATCGTCAAGGCGATCGAGATCCGCCTCTAAAATTTGTAAAGTACTGCCAAAATTAACTAAACTATTAACTGGTGCTAGAAAACTACTAATTAAAGTTTGATAAGCCACCAACATTCCAATCGTCAAACTACCTTCCATTACCCGGAAACCGCCAACTACTAAAAGGGCAGTTGTTGCCAATGAGGTTAAAATTGTTGGCAATAAAGTTAAAGTCTGACTTTGCAAAGCTAATTCTTGTTGGGCGTTAATTGTTTTAGCGTGGTAGCCAGCAAATTTAGCAAATAAATCTGATTCCAAACCAGAAGCTTTGACTGTTTCCATTGATTGCAAACTGTCAATTGTTACCCCAGAAAGTTTACTAGTTTGTTGACTGATTTTTAAGTTAGCATCAAGTCGCAAACGGCGTAATAATTGCAAAGTAACAATATTAATCGTTGCAAAACTGATAGTCATCAACGTTAGCACCCAATCATACATAAACATTAAAATGGCGTAAAAAATTAACATTATGCTATCAATGATAGTAGTAGAAATACTATTGATTACACCAACAACTTTGCCATTAATTGCAGCACGATTGCCAATTTCACCTGCAAAACGTTGAGCATAAAACTGCACTGGCAAGCGTAAAGTATGCCAAATAAACTGACTTGTCATGACCAGAGAAAGCTTAATTGTTAATCGCCGTAAATAGATTAAACGTAATCTAGCTAAGAGACTTTGCACGATCGCAGTAATTACCATGCCAATTAATAAAGGTCGCAGCCAATCTTCCCGACCTTGTACCAAAATTTCATCAGTAAAAACTTGACTAAATGCGGGTACTGCTAACCGAGGAAAAGTCAAAAATAAACCCGCTAAAATAGATAATAAAACCGCAGAGTATGAATTTTTTAGCCGAGAATGTAAAGCCAGAATTGTATTACGTTTTTGACCACCTTTTTCAAAATCTGTTCCCGGTTTTATATCTAGTACAATTCCCGTATATGCTTGGGAAAATTCCTGCTTTGTTACCTTGCGTCTACCGTTAGCTGGATCGTTGAGAAAAACGCGATCGCTCCGATAACCTTCTACTACTAAAAAATGGTCAAAATTCCAAAATACTATATAAGGAACTGGCAATTCTTGTAATGCTTCTAAACCTTTTTTATAACCTTTAGCTTCCATGCCATAATGCCTAGCTGCCTTCAACAAATTAGCTGCATTAATGCCATCACGAGACACCCCACATTCTTGCCGAAGTTCCGCTAAAGGCACAAATTTCCCGTAATAACTTAAAATCATTCCCAAAGCAGCAGCACCACATTCTACCGCTTCCATTTGTAGTACGGTTGGAGTCTTAACGAAGTTAGATTTTTGATTCTTGATTGTCATTGTTTTAAATTAGATAATTCCCTAACCCCCCTTAATAAGGGGGGAACAAGAAGACGGAGAGGAGTAAAAAAAGCCTGGGAAACATAACTGATAATCCTAACTTGCTTTTTCAAAGTCCCCCTTATTAAGGGGGATTTAGGGGGATCTTTTTCTGATATTACTTAATCCCACTCCATTCGCGCAAAAATGGTAAAACAAACTCAATTGGAGCTCGTTGCTGTACAGTAACTTGTGCTGAAGTAGTCGTACCAGTAGATAATTTCACATCTAATGGCCCTTGAGAAGAAGACCATTCATAACCGCTAAAATTATGCGGATTTTCTTTTAATTCTGCCCAAATTTCTATTTGTGCTTCTTTAGATTGAGATAGCAAACTTTCTACTATTTCTGAATTACCAATTACACTCGTAGCACCTTGTTTAGTAACCGGAAAAGGCGAAACTGATACCACATTTCCCACAATTCCCCCAAATCTTTCCCGTTTTACAATACTGGGTGTAATTTGAATTGGCATTCCCGGTTTAATTTGTTTACCATCTCTCACCGCAAAATAAGTAACTGCTAATAGTGGCTGAGCAGATTTTTGAATTTGAATTGAGCCAATGCGACTTCCCGGAGTCACTACTTGACCATTAGTAACAGTCAGTTCCAGAATACAACCATTATTAGGGCTTTTAATTACACTATTTACTTGAATTTGCTGTTCCAGAGCTTTAACTTGCTTTTCCACTTCCAAAATTTGATTTTTGCGATTATTCGCCGCATCTAAATTTTGTTGTTCCTGGTTTTTTTCTTTAGTATCTAACTCTTTTAACTGAGTTTCAATTTCCGAAATTTTATTTAAATTATCTACATATCTTTGTTCAGCTTCCGTTCGATCGAGTTCCAGTTTTTTTAACTGGGATTGAATTTCACCAATTGAATTTAAGTTTTCTAAGTAAGCTTGTTCTGCTTGGGTTTCATCAACATCTAATTGCTTTAATTGTGCCTGAATTTCAGCGACATTTTGCAAACTATCTCTGTATTGTCGTTCGGCTTCTAATACTTGATCTTTGGGAATTGCTCCCTGTTTTGCTAATTCTTGGCGGATTTCTAGCCTTTCTTTAAGCACGGGAGCTTGGGCTTTAGCATCTCGCAAACGTTGTTGTAAACTTTCTCGTTTCTGTTGAATTGCACCGCTTCTTTTACTGCGGAGAACAGGCGTTAAAGATTGTAGGTTTTGCAGGCGTTGTTGTAAGCTTTCTCGCTGTTTAGCGATCGAACTACTACTTTGACTTTTCAGCAACGGAGTCAGAGATTGGGCATCTTGTAAACGTTGTTGTAAACTAGTTCTTTGTTGCTGTAACGCTGCTTTTTCCAGTTGAGTTCGTTGTAATACGATCGCACCCAATTCCCGATCTTGCTTTCGCAACTCTGCTAATTTCTGAATTTCTAATTGTTGTTTTTGTTTTAATTCCACTGGATCGATAATAGCAATAACTTCTTGAGAATTTTCCAGACAATCACCCTCTTTAACTTTTAATTCTTGCAATTGTCCTGAAATGGGAGATTGTAGTTCTACTACTTGGCGCGATCGCAATAAAACTCCTTGACCAGCAACAGTAATCGGAATTCTGCCAAAAATACTCCAAACTAAACCCACTAATACCAATCCACCTAACGTCCCTAAAGGAATCCAATCTTGAGGACTAATTACTTTGATTAACTCATCTAAACGTTCTGGTGTAGATAAATAATTCAGTGATTCTGTACGGAAAATTTTCCTCTTCTCTGGGCGATTCATCGGTAATTTAATATTAGTTACTAAACTGCTAATGCCTATCTTCTATCACCTACAACCAATTTCCTACTAACACAAAAGCCGACCAAAAATAAGGATGAGAAAATTTGCTGTTCTGTAAAATAGACTGTTGAGCACGGCGTAAAGCCTCAGCTTTGGTAATTTTGCTATTACTTAACTCTTTGTAAAAATTTTCCATCAATAAAGCAGTAGCTTCATCATCCACACTCCACAAAGTTGCGATAGTACTTCGCGCCCCCGCCCGCACTGCAACACCCGTCAATCCTAAAGTTGCTCGATTATCTCCAGCAGCAGTTTGACAAGCACTAAAAACAAGTAGTTCTATGGGGTTAGTAATTCCTCGATCGCTACGTAACAGTTGATCTAATTCCTTGGCATTAATCTTCCTGTCCCAAGTCAAAATAAAAGTATCGCTCGCTTTAGAACTAAATCGACCATGAGTTGCTAAATGAATAATCGGAAAAGTATCACTTTCCACTTTTGTCTTAAAATTAGATGCTGTAAAATTTTGATTTATTAACTTTTCAGTACTAGTAATCTCGGCAATACTTTTCAATTCTGTAGTTACACTAGGAAGTGCGGCAAATCCTTGACGTGGTTCGCTTAATCCCGCCGTTAGCACTTTAATCTCACTACGTTGTAAAGGTTTAGCATCTACTAATTGTAACCCTGGAGCGATCGCCACACCGTATTTTTCGACTAAATATTTTTCTCCATCATAAATCCCTGCGATCGAGATATTTCTCAAAGAACCATCTAACACAAATACTAGAGTTTCTATGCCACTATTTGCTAAATCAGTTTCAATCGGATAAATTAACCAATCATGAAATTTCTTAGCCGCAGCTAAATAATTTTTTTTAGAAAGTCGTAACCGAGGAATAGTTAAAGCATCATTAGCTGTTTTAATTGTGGCTTCAATTTCTTGGCTAGGTATAACATTTGTGTGTCGCTGCAAAGGTTTTCCTGGCAATGTCACAATTACTTCTATCCTTTCGTTAACAGTGGAACTGTTAGGATTACTTAAAATTATTGTTGATAAAATCGCCGCTTTGGGATCGATTTGGTCAATTTTAACCGCTTTAGTATTTAAGCAAGCATCTCGGAAAAAATTATCCAATTCTGCTAATTGCAGAGAATCAATTAAAGTTCGCGCTCTTTGTAAATCTGATTGTTTTACATTTTCTCCTACTGGTAATAGTAAATCCACTAATTCTCGATAAACTGGTTCTACACTATCTCGAAAATTAAACTGAGCTTCTGCGGAAATCGCTACTAAATCACTACGAATAGACTCCAGAGAATTCACTGCTTGATTATAAGCTGCGATCGCCTCTTGACGATTACCTTGTTGTTTATAAATTCTCCCTAATTGCCATTGCCAACGATAATTAATATCAGTAGCATTAACACTTTGAGACAACAGTAAAGCTTTATTCGTTAATTGTTGAGCAAAATTCCATTGTCGATTTTCTTCATACAACCCACCCAAATTCCCTAAAGCATAAGATAATGTCCTTTTGTCTTGTAAACTTTCTGCCTGTTGGACTGCGGTTGCTAAAATTCTACCAATTTCCCCATAACTAGGAATTAATAATTGATTATTTCCCGCTTTTCTCAGCTGCATTAACCTTCTCGCTAAATTAATCCGCCCATTAATTGCTTGTCTACTCAAAGGTAATTGTGCTAAACTATCTTGAATTTTTGGGACTAATTTTAGAGCTTTTTCTCCTTCTTTTTCAGCAACTAAAAGATTTAAATTATTCAGCATTGCTTGAGTTTTAATATAAGGAGAAGTAGTAATTTGCCAAGATTTTTCATAGTAATCTAAAGCTGTGGGTACTTCTTGCTGTAATCTTGCTGTTTCCCCTAAACTTAAAAATATTGCCGCGATCGCATCAGCCACCTTTAACTCTTGGGCAATTGTTAAACCTCCGGTTAAAACTTTTTCCGATCGCTCTAACTCCCCCACCACCCGCAAAGCATCGCCCAAACTTTGCAAACCTTTCACCTTAATTAAACTATCCGGTTGGTTTTGCCAAATTAAATTTAAATCATCCAAAATTTTAATCGCCTGTCGATACAAACCCAGCTTTTGTAAAGCTTGAGATTGATTAATTTGATTGCGACTTACCCCAGCTAAATCGCCAATTTTTTGATAACTAGTCGTAGCTTTTTCCCAACTATCTAAAGCTTTTTCCGTCTCACCAACAGCTAATTCTAACAATCCTTGAACTTCTAAACTTTGGGAGAATAGTAGTTGGCGTTCTTTGCTATTAGCCTGTTTTTCTAGCAAATTAAAACTCTTAGCAACTTCTGATTCAGCCTTAGACCATTCACCAGTTTGTTGATAAACTAAAGCCAAATTTCTCGCCACTCTCGCTTGACCTAACTCATTGCCTTGAGCAATATAATTATTATTTAGTTTTTCTAAAATAGCGATCGCCTCCCCAAACCTTCCCTCTACATAAAGCTTTTCCGCTTCTGCTTCCCAATCACTTATTGAATTATTCACAACTAACTGATTGTGAGTTACTTTATTTTCTGGGAAAGCCGAAACCGACATGGCATTTTTTCCCCACCAACTCACGCCCAAAAAACATAAACTTCCCAAACTAATAATTAACAAACTATTAACTTTCATTAGCTGCTTCCCTGCCCCAAATTACTTTTGAACTGGTAAAACACCACAGCCAGGATGACTTAAATCCAAACTGTGAGGCGAAGCTGTCCCTCCCCCAGAAATTAGTACCACTTTGCCATCAGCCCCCACTCTCCAACCTTGAGCTTCTACAATTTGCTCATTAGTTCTTGGCATCTTAGCATGATAATTACTCCTACTATTTATGCGTCTTTGCGAACCAACATTTTGACTCACATCTGCCACTCTTGCCCATTCCACCATTACTGCATCATTAGTTGCAGAATTAACCGGATTAGGCGGTAAACCACCTCGACCAGTCACCACAAAAGAACTACCTTCCAACTGTGGCGTACAAGCATTTTGACTAACTAATCCCGCTACATCAATCACATTTGTAGGTAAAGAAACTAGCCCAGAATTCACATCAACTTCCGGTGAATTAATTTCCACCACCCCACTTAATTCTGGACTTCCCCCCGTTGCCGTAATATCACTATTAGGAGTTTGCTGTAGTCGAAATTCCAGACCAAAAATACCTGTCGCGTTAATAGTTACCCGACCACCCTGACTATTAGTAGCATTCGCAGTAATATCACTATTTCCTATCCCTACTAAGTTATTTGTTGTCAGGCTAATATTTCCTCCTGGCTCTTGACCAGTAGAATTAGTGCTAATTTGACTACGATCGCGTAGCACTAATAAATTTCTGGCTTGCACCCTAATATTACCCGATCCAGCTGTGCTATCAGCCGCCAATCTTCCAGTATTATTCAATTCCACAGTTGCCGCATTAACTTCCAAACTACCAGCCGCACCAGAACCCGTACCACTTACAAATAAACTACTATTAATTAACTGCTCTCCTAAAATTCTGCTCCCACTAATTCTCACATTTTCCGCATTCACACTTAACATTCCCCCAGAGCCTTCCCCAAAAGAACCTGCTCTCACCGTTCCCCCACTTTGAAGGCTCAATTCTCTGGCATTAATTGTTACATCTCCCCCAATTCCAGTGCCAAAATTATCAGCAGAAATTCTCGCTCCATCTTCAACCAGCAATCTTCTCGTATTAACCGTTAAATTTCCCACATTACCCGTAGCACTGGATTCTCCATCTATACCTCCTTCTGCCGAAACAAACAAACCACTGCTACCAAATACAGCATCAGGATTTGGGGCAGTTCCGATTAATTCAACCGATTCAGAAGCATCAATTACCACATCACCTGCATTTCCATCTGCCCTGGTAGAACTAGCGATTTGTCCTCCACCTTGAACTAATAATCGTCTAGTTTGAATCCTTAAATTGCCACCATTACCTACAGCCCGAATATTGAGAAACGGGTCAAACTCAACTGTTGTGAAAATGCCACCCGAATAAATTGGATCGGGGTTTGAGCCAATCAATTCTACAGAGTCAGTAGCCTTAATAGTCACATTTCCCGCCCGACCTGCGGTAAAAGTGCTACTACTGATTAACCCACCGTCTTGAATTAGTAGCCTTTTGGTTTCAATAGTAATATCTCCTCCATTACCGATCGGTATATCGCTGCCATTTTCCCCTTGTACAACTTGAGTAAATATGCCACTAGCCAGAAAGGATAAAGATTCGTCTGGTACTACTCCAATCAGTTCGACTAATTCTGAGGCTAAAACTGTTAATTTTCCAGCATTTCCATCACCACTAGAGGCATTAGTTATAAAAGCGCCATCTCGAATAGTTAATCTGCGAGTTTGAAGTGTTAGATTCCCAGTAGCTCCAGTTTCAGTTCCTAGAGCAAAAGCAGAAATTTCGGTATAGGTAGGAATATCAGTATTGCCAAAAAATGGATTAACTCCACCAATCAGTTCTACTGATTCAGTAGTGAAAATATCTATATTTCCCCCAATTTGTGAACCTTGATGGGCATAATAAATAACTGCACCTTCTTTAAGAGTCAAGTTTCTAGCTCGAATTTGGATATCGCCACCTCTTTCGCCGCTAGTATCAACAATGGCACTTTGAGAGAGATTAATATCGCCAAAGTTTTGCACTCGATCGTAATTCAACGCCCAACCTTGGGTAATCGGACTCAAACCCACAAAACCATTATCACCAACACTACCTAACTCAATTCTTCCTTCGGAAGCTCCCATAGTGCCGCCTTCTAACAGCACATCACCACCGATTAACGCGAAAGTTCTTCCCGATGCTACTCCTAATCTAGGAATAGGAAAACCTGGAAGGTCTGAATAAAAATTTGGCACTTCATCTGCACTTTGATTCACAATTTGACCGGGATTTGTGCCAAATTGTAATCCCACAGGAACATTAACACTCAGCAATGGTGGTGCTTCAGGATTAGTAGTACTAAATTCTAAACCATCAGCAAATCTAATCTTACTAGCCGTACTTCCAATAAATGAACCATTCAGATCTAATTTCGCACCAGGGCCAAAAATAATTCCATTAGGATTAACTAAAAATAAGTCAGCATTACCTAAAACTCCCAAAGTTCCTAAGATTTGCGAAATATTATTTCCTGTTACTCTAGTCAGAATCCTCGCTACCCCATCTGGGTTAGTAAAATAAACCCCTCGCCCTGCACCAACATTAAATTCTCGGAAACTATGAAATAAATTATTACCGCGAATTGCTCCGCCATTAATTTGGTCGCTAGGAATATCTTTAATGACGCTAGGTTTAACAACTGAGCTTTCATTCCCTAACGTAGTATCGGGAATAACCTGAGCTACACTAAGTTGAGTTGATAAAGCAATTCCACTAAAAGTTAAGTAACCTAACTGACCCAACCACCAGCCAAATCTTTTTCTCACAAAAGTTTGCATTTGCTCGTCCGCCTTGAGAAAAAATCAAAAATTATCACAACTTTATGAAGTTTTATATATCACTACTCAATCAAGACGCAACTATTATAACTGGTTAATCACGATTGAGACTGTTAGGGACAAGCAAAAAAATAGAGCCGTTTGATGAAACGTCTCTACTGTTTTAAGCAAAAATAATGCACTGAGTCTTTTTAAAGAATAATGTTTGTTAAGTTTCTAGAGGAGTAATTCGACCAAGTGTTTTGATCCGATGTATCCTGCAACAAACCTAAAGCCACGCCATCATAAGCAATGTTAGTCAATTTGTACGAGCTATGTACTCCATCGAGATCGATCAGTGAAACTGTATTGTTGCCTTCCCAGACCCACAGTTCCATTGTTTTCATTGCTGTTTCTATCTGAATACGTGCTTCACTAGATCGATCGATTAAATGAAAACATTGTTGGTTAACTAAAATACCAGTATCATGCCAATAACTATTATTAGTCACTCCTCTGCGACTAAATGTACCGCCTGCTACTGCTTCCAATTCTTCTTCATCCAACTCATAATCATCTAATTCATCAAAATTCTGTTCGCTTTTTTCTCCAGCCCAGTCGATCGCAAATTGCAAATCTGAAATGGCAAATTCATAACCATATTTAGCAGCAATTTCTTGAAAGTCTTGAGGAGTTTGAGCATTTTCTAAAGAAGATCTTAATGTGGGATCTTGCTCAAGATTTTGACATAGCTCATAAATGCTTTGTTGAGCTTTGATAAATCGATATTCTGCGGCAGGTAATTCTTCAGCATTGATTGGCTCTATTGGATTTCGCAACATCAGTAATTCCTCAAGGATTCAAGTGAAGATTTTCACTGATGATTCTAGATTGCCTCAAGTTTTGCTACCTCAGTAATTACCTCTAACTTTCAAGATAATGCTCCTATAATTGGGAGTAAATAAGTAGTTAAATTAACTTTTTCTAATCTCAAATTAGAAAATTGTCTCCCACACTGAGGAACTTAAACCACTCCTATCTGTCGTAAAACTACCGTCATAAGTGATATTAGAGATTAGGAATGAACCAAGATTTCCATCCAAGTCAGTGACCTTCACGGAATTATTACCAACCCATTCCCATTGCTCCATATCCCTTAGTGCTTTGACTACTACGTTTCGTTGTTCGCTAGATTGCTGTAACAAGTAAAAACATTGATCTTCGACCTCAATCCCTGTGGAATGCCAATAGCTGTTCCAGAATGCGCCTCGTCTCCATGCCCAGGTGCCACCAGCTACGACTTCTAACTCGTCTTCTTCCAGTTCGTAATCATCAAACTCATCAGAAATTTCCTGAATATTTTCTAATCCCAAGCTCAAGGCAATTTGTAAGTCGGAAGCTGTAAAGTCAAAACCATTTTCAGCGGCAATTTGCAGGAAAGAGTCAATATCTTTTGTTTGTTCTATTTGAGATTTGAGATCGCTATTATTTTCGATCGCTCTACAGAGGTTGTAGATAGCTTGCTGAGTTTTGACAAAGTGATATTCTTCAGCAGGTAATTCTTCTGCGTTAATTGATTGAACCGGAGGATTATACATCATGACTTTTACCGCTAAACTGAATCGATTAAAATCTTATAAACCAGAGTGAGCATAATTTTGTGGGTTGCTCAACCTAAATATACTTTAAAAGAAATATATTGAAATAAGTGTAAATTAACTGTGAAATTATCAATAAGATTTTCAGTGTTGGTACTCAATTTATGCGTAATTTCACCGATGAAGTTTATTGACAGAATTTTACTATTTTTAATTATTAATACGTAATTTTTATGTTTAGTTTGTTACATCAATATTAAGCATAACCCTATAACTAAATTAGGCTATAAAAACTTGAGAGACTATCTCAGACAAAGGTTTTAGTAATTTTTAACTATCAATCCCACAATAAAACAGAAGGTAAAACATCTGGATACGCTAACCGGAGTAATTGATAGCCAATTCCCGAAGTTCCTTGGAAAAAGCTAGGACTAAATACAGAGTTTGGCAAATTGGGTAATTTATATCCTCCTGATTTTTCTGCCCAATTTACTGCCCAAGTAGTTCTTTGTTCGGCAATCTGTTTCAACTCAGGACGGGATAATTTTTCCGCAGCTACCTGTAACAGTTCGATACGACCAAAATTACCGCAACAAACACAATCCACATCTTGCAAGCTGTATTTTTGAGTAGTTTGCAAAGCAATTTCTATATCCTGTTCTATTTCATCGGTCTTAAAAATTGACAAGCCACCCAACCGGGCTAAACCAATTCCAGTTGCACCATGACACCAACTGACCATAAAACTAGGTTGACCATTTTGTTGCGTAAATGCTCGGAAATCGGGCCAGTTAGCGGCAGTAGGAGAAAATACGCTTTGTTCGTAAGTAATAGCATCTTTAGCAGCGATTAAAAAGGCTTCAATTTGGGTTACTGCATAAAGTTTTAATAAAGCATAAGCAATGCCAGCTGCGCCGTGGGAAAAACCTGTGTAATGTTTCTGTCCTAAAATATTCCAAGCTTTGCCCGACTGGGGATTTTGAGTTAGGAAATTGGGATAATTAAATGGTTTTTTGGGTTCGGTTTGATGGGCGAGTAAATGTTGACCGCAATTAATAGCTGTAGCTAAAACGCTTGCTTCTTTTGTGGCAGCGTATAATGCCAACAATCCTAAAATTGCTCCGGCTGTACCGCCCATAATATCAAATTGTTTGTCAGTAGTAATAAGTTCAGGAGTGATTAATTGAGCAACAGCTAAAGCATCTTCTAAAAGTGCAGGTTCTTGGAGAAAGTAACTAGTTTTTACTAAGGCGTAGATAATCGAACCTAAACCTGTACCTCCACCAATTCCTAAGCGCAGGAATCTGCGAGTAGATTCAAAATCAGCTGTTTGGAGAAATTTGCGAATTGGTTGAAAGGCGGCTAAACTTAGGTGATGAAATTGTTGTGTACCTCTGACATAATCTAAGGCTGATAAAAATAATGCAATTCCGCCATTACCGTTGTAAAGGTCTTCAGGTAAAGGCATCAATTGAAAGATTTCGACATTGGGAATATAGGCAAAACTAATCCACTTAACGCTGCCATCTTTTCCCCAAATTGCTCGTTGTTGGATTTCGGTGGCAATGCGATTCACTTCTTGAATTAACTGCTTTTTATTTAATGGTTGAATTTGGGATAAATCTGTAGAAATTAAGGTGGATAAGTTGGCGTTTATGGTGGTATTACTGTAGTTATTTCGTACTACTCTAGCATAAAATGAGCCTTTAATTATCTCTATTTGTTGAACTAGATTTGTTTCATCAAAATTTTGTAATTGTGCGATTACTTCCTGATAACTAGATGCTCTAAAATATTGTTCAATAGGTTTTTCTACACCAATGGTTAGGGCTTCACTGTCAGGAGAAGCGGCAAAGTAGGGAATATCCATTTGCTCCATTGCTTTCAATTCTGCCTGAAAAATTGACCAAGCTTTTGGTTTTCGATCGCTAACTAAGAAAGCACGAGCGAGAATGTCTAGTTCAATGCTGCGATCGCACCCATTGCGAAGAAATTGTGGTGCAAAAGTTTTTTGTAAAATTGTCCAATAAATTCTAGTAGCACGAAAGATAAACCGCACTCGCCGATCTTTCATTAATAATAATGGTGTATCGCTTGCTAGCAAAATTTCCCGTTTTTTCATTAAAAACCGATACATTTGCTCAAAACCAGTGATGATTTCGGCTAAATAATCATTCGGAGATAGGGGAAAATTCTTTAAAACTGGTACATTAGAAGGAATGGAAAATTGCAGATCTTTTGTGTCTCCCTGTGCTTCTGGTGGTGGAGTTATTTGAGCGTCAACGCTGCCTAAAGCACTGGTATCATAAGCCAAACGTTTGTTTTTGCCAAATTCCCAACGGGGTAATAAACCTGTGCGTAAAACTGAGTCAGCGAAGTGAGAATTAACAGTGATTTCGGCTTCTGTTTCCGACTGTAAATCAGCTAAAGGATTAACTTCTTGGTGCATGATACTTTCCATATCAATTAACACCAAATGTTCTCCATTGGCGATTAAATTCTCCCGGTGACAGTCTACTACTCGCAGGGCATAAAGTAGGCATAATAACATTCCCGATCGTTGATAAAAACGTTTGGCTGCGGCTTCATCTTTACAGGGTAAATGTTCGACATATTCCACCCAACCATGAGTTTGGTAATCGCAGACTTTTACAACTTTAAATTTTAAAATAATTCCCTGGTGATTGCACCATTCTAAAAATTGATTATAAGCTACTTCTGCACCTAAACCTTTGGGTTTATAAACTAGCTGTAACCCAGATTCAAAATTAAGAGCAATTACGGTATCGCCAGAATTATGAGGATCGGAAAGAGCAGGTTTAATTTTAATAACTTTTCCTAATTCACTGGATGAAGTTTGCTCTGGTTGGAATACTTGCTGAATTTCATTTAAGTTAGTTTGCAAGCGTCGGAAAAATTTAGCTGTTGCTTCTACCCAGAAATCAACTGATGTTGCCATTAATCGACCTAGCACAGGATAATTCTGGAAAAAAGTTACTAGTCCATCTTGGAGAATTTTTTGCACAAAAGCATCGTACTGAGCTTTAATTTGGGCGCGATCGCCTGTTGATTGTCGCAGTAAATTAAGTAAGTTTTGCCCTAAAGGACGCGATCGGGCAAATTCATATTCTAAAGTTTTCCCACTTAAATTTAAAAGTTGGTTTAGTAGGTTGCGTTCTAAAGTAAAATAAGCCGAAGTAGAAAGTAATTCTAAAGGCAAAGATGCCGCACAATTTAGAGTATTTAATAATTTCTGCCTTGCTACATAAATCGCCGGAAGTAAGACTTCTTTGAAGGGTAATTTTAGTCCAGGATCTAAAGGCAATTTGTCGATTTCAGTGGTTAGGGGATAATTATATTCATCGTCGGAGATAAAATGATGCTGATCTTTGAGTTCACAAGCAAAAATTTCGGCTCTTTTTTCTGGGTCATTAACTAATAACCAAGCAGCCTGAATAATTTCAGTTAAGGTTTCTGCCCAAGTTGGCAAATCTTCAGGATTGATGGGGGGAAGCGATCGAACAATTTGATTTGCTTGCTCCAAACTTAAATCATCCCAGATCAAGCGTTTAGCAAACTTTTCCCAGTTACCTTGCGCCACCACTTGACACCAGCGTTCTAGGCGAGGATGAGGTTGTGATTCTCCGGTACCTGTACCCTTAACTGCAAACGAATTCGTCAGGAAGCGATCTGACAGAGAGCTAGCTTGGGCAACAATTTTGGCTAAGTCGGATTTTGCGATCTGCATAGTATTACGATAGTTAGTAATCGGTAGTTGGTAATAAATAAGAAGAAGCTTAATTACAGATTACCGAAAAATAGTCAAGATGAAAACTGCAACTTTATCATAACCTTTGTGGCAAATATCGTCAGTTTTATAATTCTCAAATTACCAATAAATATTGCTTCGATAGTTAACGAATTTTTTCAGTTTCGCAAAGATCGCAATATCCCTTCAGTCTGTCAACAAAAAAAGACGGGTAGGAATCCCGTCTGAAATTAGTCTAGTTGTGGGAGAAAGCTTGAGGAGTCTTACGTGACATCTAAGAATCCAATCCATGAGATAGACTTTTAATGTCATAAACTTTAATATTGGCTTCGCCATCGATAATATCAGGGAAATTTTCTAAAAGTCTTGTCACGTAAGGAGCATTGAGGTGTTGTTCTAATGCTTCTCTACTTTTCCATTCCTCAAAGTAGATAAAAGAATTTCTGGCATTAGATTCTTCATAAAAACTGTAACTAATTACTCCGGCTTCGGCGCGAGTTGGTTCTAGGGCGGCTGTGGCTAGCTTTAAAAAAGTCTGTCGTTTTTCCGGCTTAACTTTAAATCTAGATGCTAGCACAACTGGAACTTCAACTTGCTTTTCCGGCATCATTAAATTTGGCGTTTCTTTGTGAGCTATCTCCTGGACAAGTTGATAATTAGCTTGTTTTTCAGTTTCTTGTTCTTGGTGATCTTTTCGAGCAATTTTTGTGGCAACACCACTACTGACAACTGTGAAAAACAGCAATAAGGAAGTGGTTTTGGTGAAAGCTAATTTAGAGTTCCAAGGAATCATAATTGTCCTCCTATGATTAATTAAAAAAATTGGAATTATTTGGATCAAAGTGCTACTGTCAAGGCAGTGTAATCAAATTGTTCGTCTTTAAATAAGCGATCGATAGCTGAATTTTTGTTTGGAAAGCGTTGCATTTCTCTCCAAGTGTTTGGGGGATGTTGGTGTAATTGGCGGAAATGTTTAACAAAGTGACCAGTATCTATATATCCCACTGCTTTGGCAATTTGACGCACTGCTAAATCGGTTTCTAATAACAAGTGACGGGCTTGAAACATTCGTCGTTCTACGATCCATTGATACACTGTTTGTCCGGTTAAACGACGCACTAAGCTAGTGAGATAAGAAGGGGAATAACCAAATGATTTAGCAATTTCATTTAAGCCGATCGGTTTTTGATAATTAGCTTCAATGAAAGCAAATATTTCTCGCAGTTGAGAATTGTTAGGAAATTGGAATTGTGTTGGATTTGGGCGATCGGCTAAATTAGTTACAGAATTTTTATCTGATGATAGTGGTTCCGAATTATTAATTTCAGCAACGAGATTGTAGCAGGATTGCAAAGTTGTGGTTAAATGTTGAATTAACCCATTTAAATTAGGATCGTTGTGATTTGTGTTTGCGGATTGAGCGATCGTACTCAACTCAGTTGTAATTCGGTTTAGCTGACTTTGTAAGTTAGCTATTAGGGGAGAACTTTGGTTGTTTTCCATTATGCTTTGACGCATTGCCGCTAACTCTTGAATTAACTCTGCTTGTCTCTTAGCTTCCTGTCTCATGGTCAAATCACAAACTGAATGTTCTATAGCTTTATCAAACCAAACTCCAAGTTCTGCGTCTGTGGGGAAAGGTGGGTAGATTCAGCTAGCTTTTTGGAAAAAAGTGGGAAAAGTGAGGAAAATAGAAAAGTAGGGACGAAGGATTCGGGTAGAAAGAGTAATAAATTCTTGTCCGAATGCTAATGCCTACGGCACGTTACGCGAACGCCTTTACCCAAAACTCGATCCAACTTGAGCCTGTCACACTGGTGGAAATGATTACCTTAGAAGAAGCTCTAGAAATTATCGATCGCATCCTCGAATCAAAGCGTCTAAATCACACTCAACAATTAGTTTTTTCCCAGTCTTGGATGGGACAAACTTATTCCGAGATTGCCGAAAACCTGGGATACGATTTCGACTATATCAAAGAGGTTGGTTCCTTATTGTGGCAATCTCTTTCGGAAGCGTTAGGGGAAAAAGTCACGAAAAAAAATGTGCAATCTGTTTTAGCAAACTATCAGCGAGTCAGTACAAAAACTCCTGCTTCCCCATTAATTACCAATCATAAATTAGAATTTCCCAGTGGACCAGTTCCCCTGAATTCTAATTTTTATATTGAGCGTCCACCAATTGAAGCATCTTCTTATACTGAAATTGAGCAACCTGGTAGTTTAATTCGGATCAAAGCTCCCAGACAGATGGGAAAAACATCTTTAATGCAAAGAGTTTTAGCTCATGCTAAACAATTAGGTTTTCGTACAGTATTGTTGAGTTTACATAAGGCTGATAATAGCGTTTTTACATCTTTAGATAAATTCTTACGTTGGTTTTGTGCTAATGTTAGTCGGCAGTTAAATTTGACTCCAAAATTAGACGAATATTGGGATGAGGATATTGGCAGTAAAGTTAGTTGTACTCTTTATATTCAAAGTTATTTACTAGCAGAAATTGATACACCTGTAGTATTAGCCTTAGATGAAGTAAATCGGTTGTTTGAATATGGCGAAGTTTCGGAGGATTTTTTACCTTTGTTGCGTTCTTGGTATGAAGATGCAGCAGAGATTGAAGAATGGCAAAAACTACGGTTTATTGTGGTTCATGCTACAGAATCTTATGTGCCATTAAATATTAATCAATCACCTTTTAATGTGGGATTACCGATTAAATTACCCGAATTTACAGTGGCGCAAGTGGAAGATTTAGTCATCCGTCATGGGTTAAGTTGGATCGGTCCAAATGAACTGGAACAACTAATGGCAATGGTGGGAGGACATCCGCGGTTAGTAAGGTTAGCACTTTATCATTTAGCTAATCCTCCGCAAGGTAAATTGGGAGGAATGGAAGGTTTAATTCAGTTATTAGAAGATGCTCCAACAATAGCGGGAATTTATAGTAATCATTTACGATTTCATTTATCGCAGTTGCAAAAATCGCCGGAGTTAGTTACCGCTTTTCAACAGGTAGTAAATACGCCAGTAAGTGTTAGAATAGAGGCGATCGCAGCCTACAAATTAGAAAGCATGGGTTTAGTAAAACTTCAGGGAAATGAAGCAACAATTAGTTGTGAGTTATATCGGCAATATTTCTCGGAACAATTGAGTGATAAAAATTAATTTTTTCCTAATGCTTCGTTCCTAATTTAACATTTTGGCAAAGTTGTCGATCGCCATCTGTCAATTCCGAATTATACTGCAAATAATCTTTCATCCAATAGCAACCTCTAGCTAAAAGTCCCGGTAAATCCATATCTAATTCTAAGTTCCACAAAATCACTTTTCCTGATGAATCTGCGGAAGCTAATTGCATCCCATCAGCACTAAAAGATATACTTCTTACTGCTCCCAAATGACCCCGTAAAGTTTTTAAACTGTCACTAGATTGGCTCCATAATTTAACCGTCCCATCTTCGGAAGCGAAAGCAATTCGCTTGTCATCAAAATTAAAACTTGCACTCCACACAGAATCATTTTGTCCGGGGATAGTCGATCGCAAAACAGGCATTTTTCCCGGTTGAAAATCCCAAAATTTAACCACACCATTTCGCTTTACAGTAGCAAGTGTCTTACCATCGGCTGCAAAACTAACGCCAATTACCCAATCCTCAAAATCACTAAGATTAACATCAGCAATGTAGCTTTTACTTCGATTATCCCAACGCCAAAATTTAACTGTTTTATCTTTACTTGCAGAAGCAATTGTTTGACCATCAGGACTAAAACTGAGACTCAAAACACCCGCTTGATGTCCGCGCAGGATTTGCTTTTCTTTTCCCTGGAAACTCCACAATCTAATAGTTCTATCTTCACCCGCAGAAGCAATTGTTTCGCCATCAGGACTAACAGCTACATTCCAAACTGCTTCCTGATGTCCAGCAAGTTTATGTTCTAAAGTTGGGGTTTGATTTTCTAAGTTCCAAATTTCTACTAAACTCCCCCAATTAGCAGTAACTAACCTAGAACTATCCGGGCTAAAAGTTACACTACGAATCGCAGAATTAAACCCGCTTAATGTTTGAATTAGAGTGGGTGTTTCTGATTTTTTAATACTCCAAATTTTTACTGTCATGTCCATTCCAGCTGTGGCTAATTTCGTACCATCTGGACTGAAACTGACTCCACGAATTGCTGATTCATGACCGCGAAAAGTTTTTAATCCTGGTTGCAAATTCCATAGTTTTACAGTCTTATCTTCGCCAGTAGTAGCTAGGGTTTTTCCGTCAGGACTAAAAGCCAAATTCCAAGTAGAATCATTGTGTCCTTGGAAGGTTTGAATTTCTTCTCCGTCTAAGTTCCAAAGTTTAGTTGTTGTATCCCAGCTAGTAGTAGCAACTTTCTGGCTATCGGGACTAAATCTTAAGCGAAAAACCGCTGCTTTATGTCCGCTAATGTTGGTTCGTAATTGGGGTTTTTTGCCTTTTTCTAAGCGCCAAATTTTGACGCTTCCATCACGCGAACTCGTTGCTAAGGATTTACCATCAGGACTAAAAGCAACACTAAAAACCCAATCTTCATGGGCGTTAATTACTGAAAGTTCTTCGCCGTTTTGGTTCCAAATGTGAACTTTTCCATCGCGGCTTGCACCCGCAATGCTTGAATTATCGGGGCTGAAACTAACGTCAAAAAATCCTGTACCTGGAACTTTTAGCGATCGCAATTCTTCCCCATTCAAATCCCAAATTTTAATAGTTCCATCCCAACTCGCTGTCGCAATCTTTTTACCATCTGGACTAAATGCAGCATTGACAACCCAAAGTTTATGACCTCTTAAAGTGTGTAGTTCTTTGCCATCTTTACGCCAAATTTTTGCTGTTTTATCTTCACTTGTACTGACAATTAACTCACCGTTAGGACTCCAAACTACTCCCCAAACTGCATTTTTATGACCGCGCAAAGTGCGGATTAATTGACCATTTTTTGTCCAAAGTTTTACTGTTCCTTCTCGACCTCCACTAGCGATTATTTGGTTATTTGGACTAAAATTTACACTGAGTACAGAATCTTCATGTCCCGATAACCGATTACGTTCTTTTATCCAGTAAATAGCTTGTTGCAGAGAAGTTTCAACTTGCATTTTTAGGTCAGTATTCTCTTTCGTCCAAGGCTCTTTTTCCAGTTGAATTGCAGCTTTAATTCCTTCTAATAAGGCATCAAATTCTTGATTTGCTGCCAAGAAACTCTTGCTCGAAAGGGCTAAGGCTCTGATTTCATTGATTACGGTACGGCGTTTTTGTTCGGCTGATTGATAAGCTAAAAAGCTGGACACTCCTAAGAAAATAACTGCTAAACAAGAAATGATAATTAAACCAATGAAACCTCGACGAATTGTTTGTTTGGCTTTCTGTTGGGCGGCTGATAAAATTTCTTTGGCTTCTCTTTCGGCTACTAAAGTGCGTTGAATTTCTTGTTGAGCTAATTTTTGACTAGCTGCTAAAAATTGATAATCTAAATTACTTAAACTTTTGCCTTCCGCCCAGGCTTGAGCATCAATTAAAGCTTGTCCTCGCAGTAACCTTGATTCATCCTGAAAGTGAGAATTTACCCAAGCATCTAATAGTTGTGAATAAGGACGTAAATTGCTAAGTTGTTGAGTGACCCATTGCAGGTTGAAAACTTGCTGATAAATCCGATTTTTACAGATTAAAAAACCATGATTCTTAATTACTAAGCCTGATAGTAAAAGCTCCATTTGTTCGGGAGTTTCATCGATTAAAATTTCACCTTTTTGTAATATCTGCTGATAAAGTCCGAGTAAAGCACTAGCTTGTTGTTCGTTTCTTAAAATCCGATCGCGAATCGTCCGTAAATGCTCAGGTTCATCTTGAGTTTCCCAATCTTCAATAATGTTAGTTTGCACTAAACGCTCTACCCAATATGCTTCTGTACCCAGAGGAATTGTCAGCAAAGGATCGATCGATTCTTGACTTAATACTTTGACTAAGTTACAAATTTTTTGGGTTAAAAAAGGTTGTCCTCCTGTCCAAGTTAGTATTTCTTTGACTATCGCTTCGGGATGATTAACTTTATCAACTAATCCTTGAATTAAAGGTTTAACTTCATGCCATTGAAAACCTTGTAAATCGATCGCCCTCCCAATATTAAACGGCGTGCGATTTTTATCCCTAATTAAATCTGATGGTGTAGCTACGCCAAACAATGCCCAAGTTAGGCGATCGTATTCGGGATTTTCTGCCCTTTGATTGTAACAGTATCTAATTAATGCGAAGAAATCATCGATCGGAAAATTCAGGCTCAAAATACTATCAATTTCATCAATAAAAATATACAAGTTTCGATCGGGAATTTGTTGCAGTAAAATTTCTTCAATAAATAAACTCAACTTTTGACTATCCGAAAAACTTTCCTGCGACTCCCACCATTGTTTCAGGTTAAATTTGCCATAAATATTAAACCCTTTTAACAAATCAACTACTATGCCTTTGTACCACTGCTGCGGGGTAATATTCTTGCTACCAATGCGCGTCATATCAATAGAAGCACAACGCATTCCTGCTTGTTCTAACTGATGTCTAACTCGCAATCTCAAAGATGATTTACCCATTTGCCTAGAGTTGAGAACATAACAGAATTCTCGCCGCACTAAAGCGTTATAAAGTTGCAAATCTGCTTGTCGTTCCACGTAGCTAGGCGCATTGAATTTGAGACTACCGCCAACTTGATATTCGTAAGTTTTCATCAGCGAAATTACCAAATTCAGCTAATTAGGGTGATTTTCATGGGGAGCAATTTCTGTCCAATTATATGCCATGTAATCAATTAAATCACCTAAGTATGGTGTCCATTTCTGGCGCAACTCCACATATAAATCTGCTCCTTCTTCTAAATTATCGACTGTTTTAATGTTAGCACCCTTGAACTGTTCCACAGCTTCATAATATCGCGCTCTCCAGTTTTTTTCCTCCTGTTCACTAATGAGTAAATGGCGTTTTGGTACGAGCAAATTTGATAGGATTCTCAGCAAGTGCATTCCCCCTCCCCATAATTCTGCAACTGCGGCACAATGGATTAGCGATCGATATTTTTGTTTATGTAATGCACTTCTGATTAATGTGGTAGTATCCATCGCTAAAAACAGAATTCTGGGTAACGAATAGTAAGTTTGTGGTAAGCGAATATAAAGTAACACAGGATAAGTTTTTTGAGTTTCTAGTAAATTAATTAAATCCCTAGCGATATTAGATAGATCCTGCTGCACGCTACTAATATTACTATTTGATATCAGTTTTACTAAAAATATTGCCCCATCTGCTGTTTCTCCAGAACGATGGTATAAACTAAGAGCAAAAGTATTGCGTTTAACGATCGAACTATATACTGATAAAATATAAGTAATTGTTAAGGTAAAAATGGAAAAACCGATCGCCGCTTGAATCACCATTAACAACCTATGAAAATCGGTTTCAGGAACTAAATCTCCTGTCCCTAATGTAGTTAAAGAGTAGCCACTATAATAAAGTGCGGTAGCAAAATCAACCTGTGTATAACCTTCCGAAGATTTAATAGCATATCCTAAATTAGGCCAAACAACTAAGGCAAAACCAAAAAGTAGTAATAATAACCAAGTAGCGACAATAGTAATAATAATAACTGGCCCACTGTGAGAAAACATCTGCTTTCTAATTCTCGGAAAAATTTTAGCAACACAGCGGAAGAAAAACCAAATGACTTTAGCGAGTGGCGCACTGATGAGAGTGCTATCAATTCGCGGATGTAAAACCGTGAGGTAAATGTCTATTAAAGCAATAAATACTAATCCTAAACCTGCGATCGTATAAAAATTTATCAGTGTCATTTTTAATTAAATTCTGGTTGGTAGTAAAGGTCAAATGCCCGAAAAGCAAGAGTAACAATTAATAGCTTTTTAATCAGATTGGCGGTGGCTGTAAAATTTCATTAACTTAACAATTGCTTGCGTTAATTGCTCTAATTCTAAAGGTTTAGCAATATGTAATTGAAATCCAGAAATAATAGCCTGTTTTTGATCTTCTTCGCTAGCATAAGCAGTTAAAGCAATGGCGGGAATTTGTTTATTTAAGTTTTGGTTTCGCACCTGACGCATTAAGCTGTAACCATCAATATCTGGCATTCCGATATCACTAATTAGTAAGTCGAAAGTTGCTTGTTCCATCAAAATTAATGCTTCTTTTGCTGAGGCTGAGGTAGTAACTTTCGCGCCATATTGTTGTAATAAAAAGGCAATTAATTCTCGTGTATCTGCTTCATCATCTACAACTAAAATATGCTGATTTTGCAAGTTCAAATTATGAATTAACTGGCAATTATTTTGGTTGATTGGTATAGTACTTGTAATTAAAGGTAATTGGACTGTAAAAGTTGCACCCAATCCTTCTCCGGGGCTTTCTACTTTAATCGTACCACCATGAAGTTCGACTATTTGGCGAGCGATCGCCAAACCTAAACCTAAACCCCCAAATTGACGAGTAATCGAACTATCTGCCTGACGGAAATACTCAAATACATAAGGGATAAATTCCAGATTAATTCCCTTACCTGTATCTTGTACCCTAATTTGAGCATAACTGTCAATTGATTCTAAATACACATCAATTTTTCCGCCCGTTGGGGTGAATTTTACGGCATTACTTAATAAATTCCAGACTACTTGTTGCAGTCGATTGGCATCACCCAAAACCGAAATTCCTGATTTTAAATCAGTGCGAATATCAATTAATTTAGCTTCGGCGGCTAACCGCACTGTTTCCTTCGCCGCTTCAATAGTCATGGCTAAATCTACCGAAAATATATGCAGGGTTAATTTACCTTGTAAAATCCGGGAAATATCTAGCAAATCTTCAATTAATTGAGTTTGTAACTTAGTATTTCGTTCAATTGTTGCCAAAGCTAAAGCGGTTTTTTGCTGGTCTAATTTTCCGGTTTGTAACAATCTTGTCCAACCAAGAATCGGATTTAAAGGAGTTCGCAATTCATGGGAAAGAACTGCTAAAAATTCATCTTTAACCCGGTTGGCTGCTTCGGCTTGTTCGCGGGCAATTCTTTCTCGTTCTAATAATTGTTCTCGTTCAGCTTCGGCGCGTTTGCGATCGGTAATATCTAAAAATGCTCCTACCGCACCTCTCGGTTTACCTTGTTCATCCAACAAAGGAGAAGCATATCCATACAAATTAAACCATACCCCATCTTCACGCAAAATATCAATTTCTACTCCTGACAAATGAACATTGTGAATGGCAGCATAACGTAAAGGTGTTTCTTCGGGGGTGAGTTCTTTACCATTACTAAAAACTTTGTACTTGGGAGGGAAAATATCTGCCCTGTAGGAAATATTATCATTGATAGGAGTTCCCAAAATTTTAGCCAAGGCAGGGTTAGATCTCACCTGTTTAAATTCTGGATCGTGAGAAATTAAAATCCCGATCGGAATTACTTCAAACAAAGTTTGTAGTTCGTTAACTCGGTTTTGTAAATTGCGGTTTAAATGGGCAATTTCGGCTTCAGTTTGTTTGCGATCGCTAATATTGCGAAAATACATAGATATTCCGTCTTCTGAAGGATAAACCCGCACCGAAAACCAAGCATGAAAAGGTGGATAATAATCTTCCAATTCTAACGGTACTCCTTCCACCATCGTTTGTTGAAACAACCGACCAAAACTAGTTTCTGCTAATTCCGGTAACTCCTCCCAAAGATTTTTTCCTAACAATTCCTGAGCAGATTTTCCTAAAGTCCGAGTACCTTCATGATTAATATATGTGAAACTCCATTCGCGATCGAAAGCAACAAAGCCATCAGTAATACTTTCCAAAATCTTACTAATTTGTTCTTTAGCAGTTTCCGCTTCCACCCTAGCAGCTTGTTCTCGTAACAATAATTGTTCTCTTTCTGCTTCAACTTGCTTGCGAGAAGTGATATCTTGTACTACACCTAACATCCGCAAAACTTCGCCGGAAGCATTGTAATATGCCCTTCCTTTCACAGCAACCCAAGGCATTTCCTGATTAGGGCGAATTACCCGATATTCGATATCATAATCACTGTTTTCAATAATTGCTTTTTCTACTGCCAAATTTGCTCGATCGCGATCTTCTGAATGCAACAAATTTCGCATCTGAGTCCAAGTCATGTAAGAACCCTCTGGAATACCAAACATTTCCGCAGCCCTTGGCGAAAGTGTCACCATATCTGTTGCTGTATCCCAACTCCAATCGCCCATTTTGGCAGCTGTTAATGCCAAGCTTAAGCGTTCTGCACTTGTACGTAATTCTTCTTCCACTTTTTTGCGATCGGTGATATCCATATTTACACCAATCAAACGGTAAGGTTTTCCTGAAGAATCTTTAAATATTTGTGCTTTTCCTAGTACCCAGCGCACCTTTCCATCAGTAAGTAAAATCCGAAACTCCGTGTCAAAATCAACCCCCAAATTTACAGTATTTTGGGCAGCAGCATGGGCACTGGCGCGATCTTCTGGATGTACCCTTTTTAACCAATGTTCATAACTTCCTTCAAAACTCCCTGGAGCCAAATTAAATAAGGCTTCCATTTCTTCCGACCAGGTTAATTTTCCCGTGGCAAAATCCCATTCACAAGTACCAATTCTCCCTACCTTATTTGCTAATACTAAACGTTCCTGACTGGCGCGAAGCGTTTCTGCGGCTTTTTTGCGCCCAGTAATATCACGACAAATTGCTTGAATTGTCGGTAAATTATTCAGAGTAAATAAAGTTGCGCTAACTTCTACAGGAATTAGTTCGCCTGCTTTGGTACGGTGAATTGATTCTACAACAATATGTTTAAGTGATTGCAATTTTTCAATATAAATTTTGGGAATTAAAGTTGACGAACCTAAAATATCAGCAACCGACATAGTTAAAAATTCTTCTCTGCTGTAACCTAATCGTTTACAAGCTTGCTCATTAACTTCGATCAATTTTCCTGGTTGATAATCAGGTGTAACGTGATACACTAAAACCCAATCTTCCATGCCGTTGAATAAGGTAGTAAAACGCTGCTCTCTTTCCCGTAATTCCGCTTCTACTTGCTTGCGTTCGGTAATATTTACCGAAATTCCAATTAAGCGTTCTGGTTGTTCTGCGGCATCAAAATATACAGTTCCCTGACTATAAAGCCAGCGCACCTTTCCATCAGGACAAATTACTCGGTATTGCTGAGTGTAAGCAGATTTGCCAGTTAAAGCCTGCTGGTAAGCTTGAATCATGTTTTGCCGATCGTCTGGATGCACCAGTGTGAAAAAATCTTCCACTGTACCTTTTTGAATCCCCCAAACTTTAGTCGCATTCTCGCAACATATCACCTGATTTCTCTTTAAATTCACATCCCAGACAATCATCTCAGCCGAGTTCAGGGCTAACTGTAAACGTTCTTCAGTTTCGCGCAAATTATCTTCGACTTGCTCTAGTTGAATTAGGCGATCGCTTTTCCCGTGAATTTCCGCCAATTCTTGTTGCAATACTTCCTTTTCCTGCTTACACTTACTCTCGATATTTTCTAAATGTTGAACTTGCTGTTCCAGTGCCGCAATGCGATCGAGAAGGGTTTGATTCATCACTTTTTCTTGTTCCATTTTTCTCACCCAAAAAGCAATTGCTACACAGCTACCAACCCCGCATCGGCACACCAATTTTCTCTGTCACCGAGTCTGAGTCTAAAGATATACATTATATTAATTGATTTTCTGTTAACCGAGTAGAAATGCTGCTCTGTCTTTTGGCAGAATTCACTAAAGTTTCCTTCTAACTTCTCGTCCTAAATTTTGTCAAATTAGCGCCAGATTGCCCAATTTAATTTTAGTTAATTTTAAATAAAAACTGTTTCAAATTACTAACAAATAAATCAAAATCTTCGATTCGTAGGGTGCGTCAGAGCAAAAAGCCTTAATTCGCTAAAAATTTTCACTTCTCTGACGCACCATCCAAACTTATCTAAACTATGAACACAAACCTTTGCGTTTCAAACCTAGCAAACCAAAACCGCTTAAAACCAACAAACCTAAAACTGTTGAAGGTTCGGGAACAGAGGCGGAATAAATAGTAGTTGAACCGCTAATTTCATTAGTTACCACTAACAAAGGATTACCAGTAGGACTATTTTTTGCTGCAATAAATAATAAACCTTCTGGGCCGAGATCTCCTGCGGTTCCCAATTCAGGATCGCCCAAAAAGTTGCGCTTACTATTTACATAATCAACAAACACTGGTTGCACCGGATCGGAAATATCATAAACCATCACTCCGCCAATGCGTTCTAAACCGATAAAGGCATAAGTGCGACCCATAAATTCGCCTACAGTCAGACCTTCTGGTTCTGGCCCTTTGTTATCGCTGCGACTGTCAAATTCTTGATCGTCGTTACTAGCATTAAAAAATTCGGGAAAACGTTCCGCAGTGATTTTTTCCAAAGCATCACCGCTGTCAAAAATTAAATTACCGCTTTCATCCCAAATAGAAAAAGAACGTCCGCCAAAAGCATAAAGTTTGTCGAAGTCGCCGTCTTCGTCAGTGTCGCCTAGCGTATTTGTAACTTGCAAACGTCCTAATTGTGAGTCTTTTTGTAGTTCATTTGCATTAGGAAATGCTTCGGAATCGAGTAACAAATCTTTGATTCTGGCTTCTTCAGCAAAAGTATCATAGTCACGAGCATCACCTTCGTTAGCGGTGACTAAATAGGTTTTGCCATTGACGTTGTAAGAGGCGATCGCATCTGGTTGATACATCCCAAATAAATTAGGATAAGTTGTGATATTGATTTGATTATCGCGATCGCTAGCATCCAGAGAATTTTCCGCTAAACTATGGTCTTTAAAACCAAGTCCAACAATTTTTTCAAACTTACCTTCGGCAATATCCAAAATACCCAAAGCGTTATTTTCTTGTAGTGTTACCCAAGCTTTTTTCCCATCTGCGGAAACAGCAATATATTCCGGTTCTAAATCTTGAGCAAGTGTAGCACCGGGGCCAAACTGACGCACAAAACCAGTAACCGGAACTCCATTAAAGCCAGCAGTTTTGACGCTAAAATCAAACAGATCGATAATGCTTACCGAACCTTCAGGATCGACTGTATAATCACTGTTTGGCTCGCCTTCATTAGCAACTAATACCTTTTTTCCATCAGGTGTAAAGGTCAGCATATCGGGTAAAGCGCCAACAGTGACTGAGTTTAAAAAAGTACCATTTGCGTCGAAGAAAACTACATTTCCTGGGTCTTGGGCGATCGCATTTTCCACTGCGATCGCAAACATATTATTGCTATAAGCAACACTATTTACTCCGCCACCATAAGGGTTGAGATCTATGTTAAATAACAAAGATGGATTGGTCGGATCGCTAATACTTAAAATATCAATTGTATTAGCATTAGCATTAGTAACAAATAACCTCTGAGTTATCGGATCGTAAGCAGAAATTTCCGCTGCGCCTTCATCAAAAATACCTGTATTGTAAGTACCCATTGGTGTCAGATTCAAAGCCGTTGCTGGTGCAGTTACTACACCTAACAACAAAGTAGATTGAATAGTTGTACTAACGAATTTTTGCATTCTCCCGAAAACTTTGGACGCAGGTAGATTTTTTGCCATGATAATTAACCTCTGAAAAAACAATCGCTGTTAGCAGGTATAGATAATTACAGAATTATTCCCTGCCATTGTGTTGGCTTGGTTGCTGAATAACCGTAAATCTGCTGTACTTGCCCTGATTGAAAGTATCAGCGTTAGTTTAAGAGAAGTTAAGCTTTCGGTAATTTTCGGTAATTTTTACTAAATCTTTAAAAATCCTACGGACATTTTGCGGAAAACTTTAAAAATCCCCGACTCAGAAACCCAGTTTTTCTGTAATGTAGTGAAAACTTGCTCCTCTATTGCTAAATTTGGGTTTACTTCTAAGGATTTAGGATTAAATAAATCGCCTTTATTACCCTAAGATAGATGCCAACAAACACTTCGATCTATAACAATAATTACTTCAACTCTGTCGCACTGCAAACCAAATTAACACAGCCATGCAAAGATATATTCCTTTAATAGCAAGGGCTTTTCTCTCCGCCATTTTTCTGAAATCTGCTTTCGATAAAATCACAGATTTTGCCGGAACCCAAAAGTATATGGCGCAGAATGGTATCCCGTTACAGTTAACAGGTTTGTTGTTGGTGGGTGCGATCGCATTTGAACTTTTAGGCGGTTTGTCAGTCCTAATCGGTTACAAAGCCCGTTGGGGAAGCCTTCTCCTAATTCTCTTTTTAATCCCCGCAACTTTGATTTTTCACACCAACTTTGCTGAAAGAATGCAAGTAATTCAATTTATGAAAAACTTAGCAATTTTCGGGGGATTATTAATGGTCTATTATTATGGTTCGGGGCCGATTAGCTTAGATGAAAAAACCTGATTGTTAGTCAAACTTCCCAGTAAATCAATTTCCGTTAAACTTACAACTACCCAACAAATAATCAAAAATATGTAACCCATATTTTTGCGAAAGTTCCTCACAAATTTTCACCCCCCGCACACTATTTCCTCGTTCATCTAAAAGTGGAGAAAAAACCGCTATTCCCAACTTATTGGGTACTACTACCATGATTCCTCCAGAAACTCCACTTTTTGCCGGAAGCCCAACATTATAAACCCATTCCCCGGTAAAATTGTACATTCCACAGGTATACATCACGCTTAAAATATCGCGCACATAATCACGTTTTATTGCCTGTTCTCCCGTCAGCGGATTAACACCATTATTGGCTAAAGTTGCTGCCATTACTGCCAAATCTTGACAGTTAACCATTAAGGCACACTGTTGGAAATATAAATCTAAAACCTCTTCAATGTTTCGATCGATCATGCCAAAATTCAGCATTAAATGTGCGATCGCCCGGTTACGATGTCCGGTAGTTCTTTCCGACATGAACACAGAAATATCAATAAAAATATCATGACCAATATATCGCCGGAACATATCTAACATTCGGTTTAATCTTTCTGTTGGGCCAGAACCTTTGATTAAACTAGTAGTAGCGATCGCCCCAGCATTGACCATTGGATTATAGGGTCGTTTCGACATTTCATCTAATACAATTGAATTAAAAGCCTCTCCTGTCGGTTCTACACCAACTTTGGTTAAAACATAATCTCGCCCATGTTCTTCTAACGCCATTCCATAAACAAAAACTTTAGAAATTGACTGAATTGTAAATAAATGTTGGTAATCCCCCACTGCAAAAATTTGACCATCTGTAGTCATGACACAGATACTAAACAAATCTGGGTTAACTTTCGCCAACTCTGGAATATAATCTGCTAATTCCCCTTCTTGTAAGTGCTGATACTTTTGATGCAAATCTTGTAATACAGACAGTAAAGGAGATGAAATAGCCTCTGATTCGTTAATCATAGTCGGGATATTACCTGCAAAGTAAGCTTAGTTATAACAATAACTCTAATTTTCTCTAAAATAGAAGAGAAAAACCCCAAAAATAAATCTGGGAACAGCAATAATGAAAAAATGGTGGTTAGCGACGGTCGGATTTACAATCTGCTTAACAATAATTTTAGGATCTCTCAACCCGATTTCAGCACAAAATTCTCCGCAAATTTATGTCTTTGGTGATAGTCTTTCCGATGTAGGTAATGTTTACCAAGCTACTAACGGTAACAATCCCCCAAGTCCACCTTATTTTAAAGGGCGTTATTCTAATGGCCCAGTTTGGGTAGAATATCTCGCATCTCGATTAAAATTAAGCTCAAATTTAGTTAATAACTTTGCTTATGGGGGCGCTAAAACAGGCGATTCGCAACAGTTACCTCCCGGAGTTTTAGCCCAAATTCAAAGATTTAAAGCTGAAAATACTACTGTCAATTCTAAGGCACTGTATATTATTTGGGCTGGTGCTAATGATTACCTTGGTGGCGCTACGGATACTACTTTACCTATTAATAATTTAGCTACCGCAGTCAAGCGTTTGGCGGAAAGTGGGGCAAAAAATATTGTTGTGGTTAACTTGCCAGATTTAGGGAAACTGCCCGCTACTCGCACCACTGAACGTGCCAATTTACTCAGCCGTTTAACTCAGAATCATAACACAGGATTAGCCGCATCTCTGAAAAGTTTACGCCAGGAATTCGGTGATACTAATATTGGCTATATTGATGTTAATGCGCTGTTTCAACTAGTTTATAATTCTCCAGAAAAATATGGATTGGAAAATGTCACGCAAGCTTGTTTAGGTGATGGAAATGTGTGCGATCGCCCCAACGAATATTTATTTTGGGATGGAATTCATCCTTCAACTGCTGCCCATAAATTATTAGTACAATTAGCTTCACATAAGCTAACAACTACTCCCAAATCTGTAACTAACTCATCAATTAAATTAGCAATACCTTTAAGTATTCTCATATTTACTGTTTTGGCTGTCAGTTTAATTATGTGGAAACAAAGGAAACGGATTGGAAATCGTTCTTAAACCTCAAAAGATGTAATTTTCTCTAAAATAGAAGAGAAAAGCTCAAAAAATTAGTAAAAAACTTGAGTAACTTATCGCTAGAAATTAGTATTGTTTTATTTATAATCTCAGCTGTGGTAATAGTTGTCAGTGGTACTCGCATAGCTGAAATTGCCGATCGCCTAGCCCAAAAAACCAAACTCGGACAAGCATTAATGGGGGCTTTATTCTTAGGATTTAGTACTTCTTTACCAGGAATTGTTACCTCAATCAGTGCCGCTTTAGGCAATCACCCAGTATTAGCTTTAAGTAATGCGCTAGGTGATATTGCTGTGCAAACGGCATTTTTAGGAATTGCCGATATTACTTATTTAGAAGCAAATTTAGAATACGCTGCCGCTTCCGTAGAAACATTAACCCAAGGAAGTTTGTTAATAGTTTTACTCACAATTCCTTTACTAGCAACTGCTTATCCGCTGATTAACATTTGGGGAATTCATCCCGCTTCTATTGGATTAGTTATTACCTACATTTTTGGCTTACGTTTAGTAGCAGTAGCCCATAGTTCCCCAATGTGGAAAGCGCAGGATACAGAAAAATTTGAAACCTCGATCGAAGAAACAGATAGTTCGGGAACAGTTAAGTTATGGGGATATTTCTTAATACTTGCGGTGATTCTAGCTATTGCTGGGTATGGTGTTGAAAAAGCGGGTATTTCTATTACTCGATCGACACATCTTTCGGAAAATGCTGTGGGTAGTTTGTTCACGGCAATTTCGACATCATTGCCGGAATTAGTAACTACGATCGCAGCCGTACAACGTCGCGCCTTTACTTTAGCAGTAAGCGGCGTTCTCGGTGGCAATAGCTTTGATGTCTTAGTTTTAGCTTTGTGCGATCTCGCTTATCACAAAGGTTCAATTTATCACGCTTTAACAGAACACCAAGTATTTCTTTTAGCTTTAACTATTTTAATGACTGGGATTCTACTCTTGGGCTTGTTGCGGCGCGAAAAACATGGCATTGGCAACATTGGCTTTGAGAGTTTTCTGTTATTGCTGTTGTATCTGGGCGGATTTTTGTTAGTGTTTTTTTCCGGTTGAAAAAACTGGTAAAACCAATTTTGATTCTACCAGATTTATACTTGTGGAATACCTGTATTACCCTTGCTAGAGTTAGTAACTATCTTGACCTGGAACTTTGTCAGTATCTTTGTTGGACAAACCTAAATTCAAAGCTGCGTCACGGATTGCTTGCCACTGGCAAAGGAGTTCGTTAACGCTTAGATCGCTAGATTTGTATTTCTTGATTGCTTCTTCAAGTTCTTGATTGTTATGAAGCACTGGAACTTTAGATTTAAGTTCTGACATAAACTGACCTCCGTTGGCAGTGATGAGGCTGCGATGAGCATCTATAGTTTTCTATTTTAATGAAATACCAAAATAAACTGTATCTGTAATAACAATACGTAACTCTAGTTAATTAAATTGTGATGAGTAATAACAATATGTAATTAATTTTAACTAAAGTGAGGTGAGTCACTCTTAAAGCTGTCACAAGTCACTCAATAGGTGGATGTCCGATCGCAAATTTTCCCCATAATTATCACAAATAATTACTTGCAAAGTCACCGGAAAAACTCGCTGTAGGGATGAAGATAAAAATATAAGTTAACCCAGGTGAGATTATGACTGTTATGACTAGCAACTATCACAAATCACCCAGTATTGTAGATTACATTTTACATCCGATGCGTCAATCTTTAGATAATATTGATGTGCGCGATCGCCAATTTGCCCAGTTAGTTTGCCGTTTAATTCCCGCCCAATGTCCCTTTGCTAGAGATATTAAAGTTTTCGGGAAAACTGTTTTACATATTCCCCCACTTTGTAAAATTAATCCTCTCTACGATCAACTAATGAGTTTACGGTTTCGGGCTTTGTCTTACCTAGCCGATCGATGTGGAGAAGATATTAGCATTTATTGCGTTTAATTAGTCATTTGTGAATAGACAATGACTAATTAACTGCTTTGATTAACTTCTGGAAAAAGCCATTAACGGTTTCTTTAAATTGGTAGCGCCGATACCATTGTTGAAAAGCCCTTTCGTATTCTTCACCATCCGATTGAAAGGTATTCCAGGCATTCAGTCCCAAACCTAAACCCCACAGTAATAGAAGATAAAGCGACCAAGTTAAATGTCCAACTACTACAAAGTTGAACAACATTAAAAATGAATTCGTAATTGCATATCTACCAAAATGTCTTTTAAATTTACTCCGACGATATAAGTTAAATTCTTGGCGCTTTCTTTGTTCTCCTTGTCTAGCTAACCATTCGGATTCCGCTAATTCTAATGTTTGCGGATCGATATCTAATTCATCAGCTATTTCCCAGAGTTGTTCGCGGGAAAATTCCCCATCGTTAACTTGTCGGGAAATGGCGATTTGGAGAATTTGCTGTATATCTTCTTGTTTGTAACAGCGAGTGACTTGGTTGTTTTGGGATGTGGGTGTCATGGGATTTTCGATTTTAGATTTTCAATTTTAGATTTACCTCATAGATAAATCTGAGGACTGATATGCGTTTTCAGATTTGGTGATTCTTCTTATATTATGCCGAAATTATCGGGAAATTTGGTTGCGATCGGCAAAACCGAACCGAAAAGGACGGGAAATACGCTACTTGAAAAATGAAAACAATAGTTACATTTTGTCACAATTGAAAAGAAGAGAAGATAAAATTATCTTCTATAAGCTGAAATCAGAGGCAACCAAATGAACGGTTCTATTCGCATTGGTAATTTATTTGGCATTCCGTTTTTCGTCCATCCCACTTGGTTTTTCATTTTGGGATTAGTGACGTTAAGCTATAGCAGCCAACTGGGTTTAGTACTGGGATTAATTGTAGCTTTATCGCTATTTGCCTCTGTCTTGGCGCATGAACTAGGACATAGTTTTGCTGCTATTCGTCAGGGAATAGAAGTCAAATCAATTACTTTGTTTTTGTTTGGTGGTTTAGCTAATTTAGCGGAAGAATCTAAGACTCCATCGGGTGCTTTTTGGGTAGCGATCGCAGGCCCATTAGTCAGTTTTCTGCTGTTTGGATTGTTTACATTTATTAGTTTAGGTACTGGCATTTCTGGGCCTTTGGCGGGAATGTTAGCATTGCTAGGTTATATTAACCTGGCATTGGGTGTATTTAACTTAATTCCTGGCTTACCTTTAGATGGTGGAAATGTTCTGAAAGCCCTGGTTTGGAAAATCACTGGTAATCCTTTTAAAGGTGTGATTTTCGCTGGTAGAGTCGGTCAAATTTTTGGTGTACTAGGAATTACTTTTGGGTTATCAATTGTTTTAGGATTGTTGGGAACTAGCTTTGCTGGTGGTTGGTGGTACGCATTGATTGGTTGGTTCTTATTCCAAAATGCTGGGCGTGCTGTTCAATACGCTAAATTACAAGATCAACTTACCAATTTGAAAGCTGAGGAAGCAGTAAATCCTAACAGCCCAATTGTTTTAGAATCAATGTCTTTGCGAAAATTAGCTAATGATTATGTGATTGGTAAAGATGTTTGGCGCAAGTTTTTAGTCATCGATGAAACAGGTAGGTTAGTGGGAGAAATGGCGGTTGATGACATGAGAACTATTGCTACCGATCTTTGGCCCTTCACTCCAGTAAGAGAACTAACAAAACCTGTAGATCAAACTAAGGTAGTAAGTCCCGATCGATCGTTGCTTGATGTGGCAAAGTTGATCGAACAAAATAATGTTACTGAACTACCTGTAGTTCAAGCTGATGGTGTGTTAGTGGGATTGCTGGAAAAAGATTCGATCGCCAAATTGCTGGAAAACAAATTACAAAAACGCTAACTTGTTGAAGGCAGAAAGCAGAAGGTTACTAGCCAACTGCTATAAGTTCTAGTCCAGCAACCAAGTATTAGAGGCAAAATCATCTGAATTATCATTTGTTTGGGAGGGGAAATGTAAATGTTTCCCTTCTTTTCTTATTTGTTTAACTGTTAATTGTGCGGATTTTGTTGTTAACTGTGCGGGTTTGGGTTGTAAGTCTTCCAGTTTTTTCCTTAACTCTTTCACCTCTTCTTCAATTGCCGAGTTAGCATTTGCTAATTGCAGGGAAGTTTTCTTAGCTTCGTCTAATTCCTTTTTGATTTGGCTAGTTTTTTCTAGCTTTTGTTCTTGTTGTTTGAGCAATTTTTTCTGACTTTCTATTTCCGATCGCGATTCTGCCAGTTGTTTTTCTAGCTTAGCTTCATTTTGTTGAGATTTGATTAAGTGCGATCGTAATTCCTCAACTTCTTTATGCAAGCTTGTTTCATTTTCTTTAACTGCGTCTAAAGCTGCTTGCAATTCCGAGACAGTTGTTTCTAATTCGGCTTTAGTGGAACTACTGCGTTTAGGAGAAGATTGATCGTTTACATTTATGGTAACTTCTTCTGCTGTAACTTCCACTGCTTCTACTGCTGATACATCAATTACTTTTTCCTGATTTTTCACATTGTCATCTTCAGAATTTGGGTTTTTTTGTGCTTCTTGGCGCAGTAAGTCAGAAAGATTTTTTCTTGCCATAATCGTTACCTCCAATCTCGTTGTAATTCGTTAGCAACTCGACGGTAGTCAGCTTCAGCCTCCCGCGCATTTTTGCCGCGCCAATGTGTAATTGGTACGCCATCTAAAGCGGCTCTTTCGTGAGCTTTATAAGCCCGAACAAAAGCATGACAAGCGGGGATTCCTAGTTCTAAAAGCGTGTTTTGTGCTTCTAGTGCTTCGCCCAAACTCCGCGAATCGACTTTTGTCAACAACACCCGATGGGCGACACCTTTTGGTGTGACTGCTTCCCTGACTGTTTCAATCAGTACGGCTAAATCCATTGGTGCTGGAGGTGTGGGCAAAACTAGATAATCTGCGATCGCTATGACAGCTGCTAATGCTTCCGAGCGCAGCGCCGGAGGTGTGTCTACCACTACTAAATCATAGCCTTCTATCTTGCGTAACCGATTCAAAAGTTTAGGATTTGTTTCTTTCGATAAGTCAAATCCCCAGGAATCCTTAGCTCGTTCATACCACCAACTGGCGGAACCTTGAATATCTGCATCAACTAAAAGAACTTTTGATTTATCCGAGAGGGTTGCAGCTAAATTAATAGCCGTAGTAGTTTTTCCTACGCCTCCCTTACCGTTTAGAATTGCGATGATTTTAGCCACTGGTTGCTTCCGACGCTCACTTTCCAGAATATACCGCTTTCTTTGACTTTTTTCTTAAGTTTTTCATATTTAGTAAATTGGTTTTACTCATCAGTAATTGGTAGTTGGTAGATTGGTAGGGGCGAAGCATTCCGGTAATAATTGGTTGGTTGAACCCAAATATATCTACCGGAATGCTTCGCCCCTACTTGAAAATTTCATGGCATTTGTCAAGTAGAAATTGGCAGAATAAAGTAGATGGGAATTTAGCAAAATATATTTATGAGTTTCGATCGCACTCTCCCTAATGGCCCAAAAATGCCTCGATTTCTGCGGCTAATTAAGTTTGTTACTCAACCAGTGGAATATGTAGAAGATTTTGCCAAAATTTATGGCGATTCCTTTACTGTTTTGGGGCGCAATGATATTCCCCTAATTTACTTCAGTCAACCGGAAGCACTGCAAGCAATTTTTGCGGCTGATGCTAATTATTTTGAGGTAGGTGGAGGAAATATCGGTTTATCATTTTTGTTGGGAACTAACTCATTGTTAGCTTTAGATGGCGATCGTCATCAGCGGCAACGTCAACTTTTAACTCCTCCCTTTCATGGCGAAAGAATGCGAGCTTATGGTCAAATTATTCCAGAGATTACCCAACAGGTAATCACCGAATGGAAACCAGGAAAATCTTTCAATGTTCGTCATTCAATGCAAGAAATTTCCTTGCGGGTAATCTTGCGAGTTGTGTTTGGTTTGGATGAAGGAGAAAATTTACAACAACTGCGACACAAAATTAGTTCAGTGTTAGAATTTCTCGGTTCTCCCATCTTATCTTTTGCCTTATTTTTTGGCTTTCTGCAAAAAGATTTAGGTGCTTGGAGTCCTTGGGGTTGGATGTTACGCCAAGTCCAAGAAATTGATGAATTAATTTATGCTTTAATTCGGGAACGTCGAGCCGAAGTCAACTCAAATCGCCAAGATATTCTCAGTTTAATGATGTCAGCCCGTGACGAAAATAATCAACCAATGACTGATATAGAATTACGGGATGAATTAATGACTTTGTTAATAGCAGGACATGAAACTACTGCTTCAGGTTTAACTTGGGCGTTGTATTGGATCGATCGCTTACCCCAAGTCCAAGAAAAACTACTAAGAGAATTAGAAAGTTTAGGAGAAAATCCAGATCCAAGTATTATTGCTAAGTTGCCTTATTTAACAGCAGTCTGTCAAGAAACCTTGCGAATTTATCCCATTGTTATAAATGGCTTTCCGCGTCGGGTAAAAACTGCGATCGAAATCATGGGTTACAAATTACAACCAAAAGATGTAATTATTCCCAGTATTTATTTAGCGCACCATCGAGAAGAAGTTTACCCTCAACCCAAGGAATTTAAGCCAGAACGCTTTTTAGAAAAACAGTTTTCCCCCTACGAATATTTGCCATTTGGTGGCGGAAATCGACGTTGTATTGGTATGGCTTTTGCTCAGTATGAAATGAAGTTAGTTTTAGCAACAATTCTCTCACGTTTTCAAGTTTCTTTAGTTAATAAACGCCCAGTGCGTCCAGTACGTCGCGGTTTAACTTTAGCAGCACCCGCCGGAATGCGAATGGTGGCAAATTATCGCTAGAATTTTTATAAGGCTTACACAGCAATGATGTATGTAGTGAAATTTCATGAATTTTCACTACAAAATATAGTGTGTTTACTAATATCTGTGTAAGTCCTGATTCAAATTAATCAATATTACAATGAAATAATAATTGCCCGAATAAATAATCTCAAATAATTTGACATAAATAATATAATTTGTTAAATTTGGTAATGTAATGGCAAAGTTTTGATGAATTGCGCCAAACAATACCTTCAGCCGATCAAGTCGGTAATCTCACAGTTTTTAACATCGGCGGTAATAACTATAGACTTATTACATTTGTAGATTACAAATATCAAAAAGTTTTTATCCGCCATGTCCTCACCCATGCAGAATACGACAAAGAGGACTGGAAAAATGACGACTGGTACAACTAACACTAACGAATATATAGAATTACTCAAAAAATTTCCTCCTCGTCCAATTAATTCTGAGGAGGAACTACTAGCTACCCAAAAAGTAATTGATTCATTGATCGATCGAAGTGAATTAACACTGGACGAACAAGACTATTTGAATGTTTTAGGTACTTTAGTTTATGAGTACGAGCAACTTCATCATGAACCTATACCTGACATTTTTGGTGCAGAGCTAATTGAGGCATTGTTAATAGAATATAATTTACAACCACAAGACTTAGTTCCTATTTTTGGGAATGAGTCAATTGTATCTGAAGTATTGAGTGGTCAGCGTCAACTTACAGAAAATCAAATTCGGCAACTTGCTGATTTATTCAATATGTCGCCAGAGGATTTTGTGGAATAGGATATTTTTACCTTTTATCCTCTACCCTTTACTCAAAAGTAAAGTTCCTGGTACGGCTTTTTTAATCCAATTTGTTACTAGAATTTGGTCAGATGTAAAAGTTGATAATTGTTCGCCATTTATATTACGAAAGACAGTTTCGGGCGGGATTTTAATCTCTTCACCTGTAGGCATAATCATGTTTTTTATTTGGGAAACATCGAAAGAACGGAAGGTTTGAAAAACTACATATTTGCCGCTTTCTCCGGTTAACACTTCTGCTAAACAATTTTGATTTCGGTAATCTGCCACTTTCGATTTCATTCTGGGGAAAAGTGATGTAGTGCGATTTGCTTTAAAGAATGGGGCGCGAGTTTCTCTAAACCAATTTAATCGTAAACTTGCGGGATCTTCGAGAATTTGACAGCAAATATTATCGATATCAACTGCGACATCGCCATTTTTTTCTAAATGTCTTAAGTCTAATCTTACTGTATGTAATCCTGCTGATTCTAATCCCTGCAATTTATCCAAAATAAACTGGTCTTTGTCCAAAAACATGAAAGTTCCATGTATAGTTTCTAATGTGGGAAAATGCCGATTTGGTGCATCTTCAAAAGCAGCATTAGCTTGTAAATAAAGCGTTGAATTTAAATCATCTTCTGCTGCTAAAGGTTCAGTTAATAGAGAGCGTGGTGAGTAAAATAGTAAAATTTGACCAACACCAAGTAATTCGCAAGGTAGAGGGAGTTTTTGGCAATATTCAATGAGTTTTTCTTCGGGGAGTTCGATCGACAATATCAATCTTTCCAAACTTTCCCCAAAAATTTCGCACCATCCAAGCAAAGATTCAAAGTTATGATTTCCCGTTTCTACAATTAACTGTAACGGCATTTTTGGGAAATAAATTTTCAACCAGTAAGCAACACCAGGATCGCAAACGCGAATCGCTGCAAATTGACTGAAATCCCAACTTTTTAACCTTTCACAAACCTCGTTCATTACCCGTTCTGGCATCAAAATATCCCAAACTAAAACTGGGCGCAATCCTCGTTTTAAAGCTTCCTTGGCTAAACTTTGTACCTGATTTTCTGTAAGTTTTCCCTGACGTGCTAATAATATCGGTTCTAATAATACTTCCTGTAAATTAGGAGCATTAACGCACCGTTCTAAATCAGAAATTGATGAAACAAAAGTGTTAAATTGCATTTGCGACTTCTTTAACTGCTGATTTGAATCGAACTACATTGTATTTGGCAATATTTGCTGCTTTTGTTGCTGTGGAAAATTTGGGAATTCGCACAATACTATCTTGACGCATAAATTCTACACTTTCACCTGTGATGGAGAAAAGGCGATCGACTCTCCCCCGAATAGCCTCTCCTTGAAACGGGATAATCTCAATCTCTTCTCCTAATGCTAAAGGTTCCACAAGTTGCAGCACAATTTCATCAGGAGTGGTATCCACAACTAAACCTAAATATTCGTAAGTTCCTGTATTTATCCCAGACAATTGTCCGAACACAGAATCCTTACTTGCTGGCGTTTCTAAAGAGCCAGAAAAATAGTCTCGGTTAGGTACAGATTGCAGTTCTCGCGCCGCAACTTGCAACATTTCTGCATTCAATGTTCCAGCAGCATAAGCATCAATTAACTGGCGATAAACCTTACAAGTTAAGCCAACATAGAAAGAAGATTTCATCCGCCCTTCAATTTTTAAAGAGCAAATTTGATGTTGAAAAAATTCTCCGATTTGATAGATTCCCCACAAATCTCTTGAAGACATGAAACTTACTAAATCATCCGATTTATTTTCTTCAGTTTCTAAATGATAAGGCAATCGACAAGATTGAATACAACCACCGCGATTAGAATCTCGACCTGCGGTAAAATTAGAAATGGTGCAATGTCCAGAATAAGCCATACACATGGCACCGTGAGTAAACATTTCTACTTCAATGCCGGATTTTTCTCGAATTGCGCCAGCTTCTGCGATCGTCAATTCTCGCCCAACAATTAACCGCTTTACTCCCGTTTGTTTCCACAACAGCCCAGCATAAGAATTGAGACAAGAAGCTTGCGTCGATAAGTGAATATTCAAGTTTGAACTGTTACGAATAGCCCGAATTACACCCAGATCGGAAACAATAACAGCATCAACACCAATAGATTCTAAAAATTGACAATACTCAGCTAATCCGACAAAATCAGAATCGTGCAGAAAGGCGTTTAGGGTAACATAAATTTTCGCATTATGTTGATGGGCAAATACTACTGCTTGCTCTAATTCATAGTCAGTAAAATTATCTGCACGCGCCCGCAAGCCGTATTTTTGTCCGCCTAAATATATGGCATCTGCACCATAAGCAATGGCAACTTTGAGGCGTTCTAAGTTTTTAGCTGGCGCTAGGAGTTCGGGTTTCCACATTGGTATTACTTGGGGCTAAACTTATGTTATCTTGATTTTAATTGGTTATTTACAAAAGTTTAGCAATCTTCTATGATTTGTGAAAGAAAAATTTTTGAACCGCGAAGACGCGAAGAGCGCGAAGAGAAGAGGAAGAAAGAGGAAAAGAAGGGGTTTTTACAATTGATTTAGGGTTGGGATATTTGCTACAAATTGTAGAGGTGGGCGGGTTTTGCCGGAATTTCTATCGCTGGGTATTCAAATTCGTTGGCAAAAATCTTGTAACATGAAAACTCCTTCTTTAGCAATAAAATTCAGGAACTAAGAAAGTAACGAAATGACTACAACTTTAACTACCCAACCTTTATCCTTTGAAGAAAGGCTGGATGCTGCACCAGTAACTCGCGTGATGTGGTTACTTTGGATATTATCGGCGGGATTAATTGCCTTAGATGGGTTTGATTTTTTTATTATTGGTATTGCTTTACCGTTTCTTCAGCGAGACTTTAATTTGGGTTCGACGCAAGTTGGCGCTGTGGCGGTAGCTGCGATCGCAGGATCGTTAGTAGGAGCACTAACTTTGGGTCCAATTACTGATAAAATTGGTCGCCAGTTAATGTTAGTTATTGATATTGCCATTTTTGTGATTGCTACTGCTGGAACAGCATTTGCTTGGAATGCCACTTCATTAATTATATTTCGTTTTTTGGTGGGTGTTGGTATTGGTGCAGATTATCCAATTAGTGTTTCGTATATTACGGAAAATGTTCCTTCTCGACTGCGGGGAAGAATGGTAATTGGTGCTTTTACTTTTCAAGCAGTGGGAGCACTTTTGGGTGCTGTAACTGGATTAATTACAATTCATTTGTTTCAAGTGATTTATCCAGATTCAATGTTACCAATTATTCAATATTCGTGGCGTTGGATGTTAGGAGTAGGATTAATATTAGCAATTATTGTGGCGATTTTGCGTTTTAGTTTTTTGTTAGAAAGTCCGCGTTATTACATTGCCAGGTGTGAATATGATGAAGCTTCTAAGGCGGCATCTACTTTATTAGATGAACCGATCGCAATCACCGCAGAAAGCGATCCCCCAGAAAGAGAACCAAGTCTTTCTTATAGTGCCTTATTTTCTCCTAAATACCTTCGCAGCACAATTTTGGCTTCAGTTCCTTGGTTTTTACAAGATATTGCTACCTACGGAATTGGCATTTTTACTCCGACAATTATTGGCGCTTTAGCTTTTGAAAATGCTACCAGTTTTCTGGAGCGAGAAACTGCTGCTGCAAGAGGTTCTGCTTTTGTCGATTTGTTTTTAATTGCTGGGTTTTTGATTGCAGTATTTTTAGTGGAAAAAGTTGGACGCATTCGCTTACAAATTGTTGGTTTTTGTGGCATGGCTGTGGGACTTTTGGTGTTAGCAAGTTCTAATTTGATTAGCTCAGGTAGTTTTTGGAGTACGGCGATCGTCTTTCTCGGTTTCTTCATCTTTAATTTAATGATGAATGCTGGGCCAAATTCTACAACTTTTCTATTATCAGGCGAAGTTTTTACCACTTCAATTCGCGCCAGTGGTGCTGGTTTTGCCGCTGCTTTCGCCAAAGCTGGAGCCGTTTTAGGGACTTTCGCTTTACCAATTTTACAAAAATCGGTAGGAATTTCAATTGTGCTAGTTTTGTTGTCTATCTGTTGCGTATTAGCAGCAGTAATTACCTATATGTTTCGCATTGAAACAACTGGGAAATCTCTGGAAGCAGTTAACGAATGATAGAGTTAAGATTTGGAATTTTGGGTTATCTCTATCTAAAATCCCAAATCTCATCCTTAATCAATGTTGAGTTAATTAGTTATAAAAAAGATGACCTCTACTTTTGGTAAGGTAGTGAGTACTGCTTTAGGTTGATTTTTCTATGGGAGGTAAGATTTATTAGGTGCGATCGCGAAAACCTAATCTTCCTAAATGTAGTTTTTCTTAACTGCAATTCTAGACATACTTAAAATATGAGAGTAGTTCAACGCACTTTTACCTTACTAACTTTGCGGGAACGCCCAATTACCATTTGGGTTTTGAGCATTTTTACCGCAGCAATTGGATTGCTCATTTTTATCTCTTCTAAATTCCCTACTGATTGGTTTGGATTCTTTTGCATCGTTTGTGCTAATTTTATGATGTTTGGTAGCCCGGAAAAATTTTGTTTATTTGATAAAGTAGACAATCGGGTAGTGTTTAAACAAACAGGATGGTTGGGAAGGCGACATTACCATTTTCCTATTAGCAAGATTTCTTTAGTTGAAGTTGAACCCTTTAAATTATTTGGTATTCAGTTTTATAGATTAAGACTAAACTTATTGTCAGGAGAAAGATTTTATTTAACTCCTATTCCCAGTACGGACAATCAATTATTACACTATTTAGCTGGCTCTATTCAAGAATTTATTAGGCATTAAAGAGAGGATAAAGTAAACTATTAGTTGGTAAACTAGATTACTTTAAACCTTTCTAATGGGTGAAATTTTTTTCCTTTCTTTGATTTCGCTGCTGTTGTTTTTTGGGCCAGCATTAGCAGCGATCGCCATTCGCCGTTCTCTCTCAATTCCTTGGCAATTAGTTCTGCTAGTAATTTGCATTTTGTACGCAGCTTTCCCCATACTAATAGGTTTGGGCGGAGTTGGTTTGGCAAAAGTCTACAACTGTACCACAGATATTAATATCTATAAATGTCCGGGAAATCCCTCTTTGGGAGAAACAATTACCTTAATGACTTTTGCTCATTTACTGGCAATTATTACTATTCCCTCTGGCATTTTAGGTATAATTGGAATGCTAATTTCTTTAGTTATAAAATTCGTTAAATTGCGAAAAGGAGAAGAAACATCACAAGCACCATTTGCGATTTTTTACCGGAGTCGTCGTCATAAATTAATCGCCGGAATTTGTAGTGCGATCGCTAAAAAAACCAATTTACCACTGTTAGCAGTAAGAATTGTTACCGTAATTTTAGCAATAGTTGCCCCTGGATTTGGCGCACCTTTATATCTTTGGTTGTGGTTAGCTTTTCCCTTAGAACCAAACTCATGAAAGACGAAATTTATCCTACCAATCTCTATCTTAGTCCTGAAAAAGATGAACTGTTTGAAAAAGGCCCTTGGCCCAAACCTTTTGTGTTTAACGAGGATGTTGTCAATGTTTTTGATAACATGATTTCTCGCTCAGTTCCTCTGTATCGGGAAGTTTTAGCCTGTGCTGCTCATTGGACTAAAGCGTACTACCAACCTGGAACTAAAATTATTGATATTGGCTGTTCTACAGGCACATTTTTAGAATTAATCGGGCGATTTTTGCAGCAACCAGCGACATTAGTCGGGATTGATAATTCACAAGCAATGTTAGAAAAAGCTAGGGAAAAGTTGTTACCAATTCAGCAAATACATCAATTAGAATTAATTTGTGATAGTGCAGAAAATTGCTCTTTTGAAAACAGCAGTGTAGTGATTATTAATTACACTTTACAGTTTTTGTCTTTACAAGTGCGCCAAAAGTTACTAAAGTCGATCTATGAAGGTTTAGTTCCTGGTGGTTTATTATTTTTGAGTGAAAAGGTAAAATCACCATTACCCCAATTTCAAGAAACAATTACCCGACATTATGAAGCTTTTAAGGCGTATAATGGCTATGCTCAAACAGAAATTGAACGCAAAAAGGAAGCACTGGAAAATGTTTTAGTACCTTTGACGGAAACTGAGCAGTTGCAAATGTTAAAAGATAGTGGTTTTCAGCAGGTTGATTCTTTGATTAAATTGCATAATTTTCTTTCTTTGGTAGCACTTAAATAGGAATTTTTTCATGTTTGATGAGTTGATTGGTTATCTTGCGCCTGATTATTGCGATCGCTATTCCACCCATCTACAAAAAGAAGCAATTTTAACCCTACGTCAGGAACGCCAAGCTAAATTATTCACCCCACAAAATCGGCAGTATCAAGAAGCAGTGCAAGCTGTTCAAGATATCAAAAGTAATTGGTTTGACTTTTCCGATTCAGTGGTGAAAATTGGGCGAAAAGAGGAACTTTCCCCAGAACAACAACAAAGTTTTTGGCAATCTCTTAAAGCTTTTTGTCCTTGGAAAAAAGGCCCTTTTGAACTATTTGGCATTAATATAGATGCTGAATGGCGCTCTGATTGGAAATGGGAGCGAATTTTACCTTATATTCAATTTTTAGAAAATCGCAAAGTCGCGGATATTGGTTGCCATAATGGTTATTTTATGTTTCGCATGGCAGAACAAAAACCTGATTGTGTGATTGGGTTTGAACCTGTAGCTAAACACTTTTGGAACTTTCAATTAATCCAGAATATTGTTCGGCAAGAAAACCTATTTTTTGAGTTACTTGGTGTGGAACATATTGATTTTTATCCTAACTTTTTTGATACTATCTTTTGTTTGGGAATTTTATATCATCATCCCGATCCGATCGGGCTTTTAACAAAAATGAAACAAGCCTTATCACCCAAGGGAGAAATCATTATAGACTGTCAAGGAATACCCGGAGAATTACCAGTTTCCCTAACTCCTCGAAAGCGTTACGCACAGGCGAGAGGGATTTGGTTTTTGCCTACGCAAAGTTGTTTAGAAAATTGGTTGGCGCGTGCAGGTTTTACGCAGATTAACTGTTTTTTTGCTGCACCTTTATCAGTTGAAGAACAGCGTCGCACTGTTTGGGCAGATATTGATAGTTTACAGGAATTTCTCAACTCTGATGATTCATCTTTAACGATTGAAGGTTATCCTGCACCTTGGCGTTATTATCTGATTGCGAGGAAAGATTAATTTGATAAATGTATTAGCTTCCTCTTAACTTTTGCTGCTTTTGCTGATAGTCATTCCAAATCAAATGCAAATTTTTTTTGGTGACTTTTTCCCCTAATGCTTGGGAGAGATCTTGCCACAATTGAGAGCCAATACTTTTAATATAAGCACTACAATAAGAAGACTCCTCTGCCATTTGCGTATAAGCTTTACCTAACCATGACTGATGCAAAATGAATCGCTCAATGGGAGTTAGTTTTCGGGATAGTAACACCCTTTCTATGGTTTCAAGAACTTCCTCAAAATTCATTGATTAATTAATTCTTAACCTGCGGTACGTTGTTAAGTTATTAAAACTCAGATCCCCGACTTCTTCAAGAAGTCGGGGATCTAAATTCTTTAACGCAGGTAAGCGATCGTCACTCCTGCACCACCTTCTTTAGAATCAGCTAACTCGAAACGCTCAACTTGTGGGTGTTCTTGCAAAAATTCATGCACACCTTGGCGCAATTTTCCCGTACCTTTACCATGCACGATCCACAACACGCCAGCATTAGTCGCCGCATTAATTCCCCGTTCTAATTCGCTTTCTGCATCTGCGACTCGATAACCGCGAATATCAACAGTATTTTGCGAGGTACGAATAGCGGGTGCAGGTGGTAGTGCTTGAGTTCCGCCTTTGTTTGGCGAAGTGCGAGGTGTTTCTTTTTCAGCGGGTTTTTGTTTAATTGGAAGTTCGGCTTTTTCCCCACTTAAAGATTCCACATCTGCTAAAGAAACGGTCATTTTCATAATGCCAAATCGCACGCTTAAGTTACCGTTTTCATCAGCAGCAGTTAAAACTTCCGCTGTTTGATTCAGTTTGGGAATGCGAATGCGATCGCCAACTTCCGGTTTAAATCCCGGTTTTGGTTTTGCTGGTGGTGGTAAATGTTTCTCTTTAATTTGATTAATTGCAGCTGTCGCAGCTTGAGCATCTTGTGCTGTCGCATTTCCCTGTTGTAAACGGCGAATTACTTGAGCAATTTCGCCTTTTGCTTGCGCGATCGCAGCTTGTACAGCTTGTTCTTGTTGTAACTTTAATTGCTGTTCTCTTTCTTGTAAATTTGCCGCTTTTCTCGCTACTTCTTGATGTAATTTTTCCGCTTGTTTTAACAGTTCTGCTGCTTCTTCCGCTTTAGTTTCTTGGCGTTTTCTTTGTGCTTCCAAACCTGCAATTACTTGGTTAACATCTTCCGATGCACCACCAACATAACTTTGTGCTTGTTCCACAATTTCGGCATTCAATCCTAATCTTTTCGCAATAGTTAAAGCATTAGAACGTCCGGGAATTCCCCACAATAATCGATAGGTTGGCGAAAGGGTAACATCATTAAATTCTACTGAGGCATTTTCAAATCTTTCATCCTCATATTTAAGTGCTTTTAATTCGCCAAAGTGCGTCGTCGCCATTGTTAATAAAGTGGTGTTGGCGAGATGTTGTAAAAGTGCGATCGCCAAAGCACTTCCCTCCGCTGGATCGGTTCCTGCGCCGACTTCATCGAGTAATACTAGGGACTGGGGATTGGGGACTGGGGACTGGGGACTAGGAGAATTTTGAGTTGTAGGGGCGGGTTTAGCAGATAACTCTGTGTCCGCAGCAGAAGAGTTAACAACAAAACCCGCCCTTACATCAACAAAACCCGCCCTTACATCAGCAAAACCCGCCCTTACAGAGTTTGTCGGGGCGGGTTTTGCCCAAAAATCCTCTTTTGGGCGATCGGGGTTGTCTGCTAAACCCGCCCCTACAGAGTTTTCCTGTTCCCCTGAAATTGCTGCTAAAATTCGACTAATTCTACGGATGTGACCGGAGAAAGTAGAGAGACTTTGTTGCAGCGATTGTTCGTCACCAATATCGGCTAAAATTTGGTCGAACCAGGGAATTTCTACGGGTTCGCGTGCGGGGATAAATAAGCCGACTTTTGCCATTAAAGCTGCTAAAGCCAAGGTTTTTAAAGTAACAGTTTTTCCCCCGGTATTTGGCCCGGTAATTGTGACAACTCTGATTTGAGGTTGAACTAATAAGTCAACGGGAATTACTGTCGATCCTTGTTCATGTTTTTGTTGCCAAACTAATAGCGGATGGCGCAATTGTCGCAAGGTAATAGTTTCTTTTTGTGGTTCAATAAATCGCGGTGGATTTGCTTCTAACCATAAACTATATCTAGCTCTCGCAGTTGCCAAATCTAAGGTTGTGGCGATCGCCAATAATCGCTCTAAATCTGGTTTAACTTCTGCGACTTGTTCGGTTAAAGCTCTGCGAATTGCTTCCGCTTCGTTTTGTTCTTGACGCATTAATTGCCGCATTTGGTTTCCCAAAGATACGATCGAATTTGGCTCAACATAAAGAGTCGCGCCACTCATCGAAGTATCATGAACAATTCCCGGAATTGCATCTTTACTAGTTGCTTTTACCGGAATCACAAAGCGATCGCCTCTTTGGGTAATTACTTGTTCTTGAACCGCATTATATTGCCGTTGAATTATTCCCTGTAAAATCTGATAAATCCTGTCTCGCTGTTGGCGCATTTGATGGCGAATTCCGGCGAGTTTTTGACTGGCGCGATCGGCAACATCACCGCGATCGTCAATACAGCGATGAATTTCCTGTTCTAACTCTGGATAAGTGCGTAAATCTGCGACTAATTCATTTAAAACAGGCAAATCTTCTTGATTATCAATTACTCGGCGCAGTTGTCTAGTTCCGGCGAGAGTTGTAGCAATATTCAACAACTCTTCACCAGACAAAATCCCCTGCAATTCTGCTCTTTCTAAAGCATCACCAATGTCAGTAATGCCATCAAAACTTAACCCAGAAACTAAGCGATTTTCTAATTCGTAAACTTCCTTAGTTTGGGCTAAAAGTGCTAAACTTTCATCTTGAGTTTGAGGGATTTGTAGGTGACGGGATGCGATCGCTCCTAACTTAGTAGCAGCGAAGGTAGATAAATGATGGCACAAGCGGGGCCATTCCAGTAGGTCTAAAGTTTCGTTTTGAATCAAGGCTTAAAATTTTTAATTTCAATAGGTGTAAATTAATTTGACAATTGCGAAGTTTCGACAGGGATTCAGGGAATTAAACACAGAAGAACATCTAACAATCTAGGCTAACTTCTTCCCACAATTCCCAGATGAAACTTTCTGAAATTAAAGGATAATTTTCGATATGCTTCAGTTCTTCCGCATCCAAATCGGCAAACATTTCCTGTAAAACTTCCTCATCTCGTTCATAAAAAGGTCTAAGTGGAGCCAAGTAATTGCCAGTCAAGCTAACCATATTGAATCCTATTGCCTGAGAGTTTGTAAAGTTATGGTTACAAACTAAGGTCGATCGAGGTAGTGAAACCTCTGTCAATCTGCTTAACCTGACTGGCTATCATCCCTCTCAAAAGTAGGATAACGAAAATTTTGGGGAATAAGGGTGACAGGCAAGATGGGGGAATAAGGGTGACAGGCAAGATGCCTGTCCTACGGGACTGGGACAATTTCATTTGTAGGGGCGGGTTTAGCAGACAATTGTCTGGGCAAAGCAGAATACTTAACAACAAAACCCGCCCTTACACAGTTTTGAATTCTCCTCTCCCCTGCTCTCCTGCTCCGAACTAACTAGGTGTAGCAACTGGTACAGGCTCATAAAGATACTCAAACCAGTTACCATCAGGATCGCGACCGTAAAAAGAAGCCGTACCATCGCGATGTTCGTGAACTTTGGTTAAATGAATATCTTGCGCTTTGAGTTGTTCGTAAGCAGTTTCCATTTCCTGACGCTCGCTGAAAACAAAGCCAAAATGTGCTCCTGCTTGATCGTAACCTGGACTCAACAGCGCCAAACCATCATTCCCAGCTTTTAAGTAAGCCCAGTCTGCATCTTGCCAAACTAATTCCATGCCTAAGTTTTGGTAAAACTCAGCTGCTCGGCTAACATCTTGAACACGGATAGCAACGTGCCCCAGTCGTTTCAACTTCATAGATTAAAAATCTTAACGTTTCTCCCTACTTTTTATTGTATAGCAGTTACTTTGGAATAGGTTTTCAACCTTTTATTTCTCCAGATAGATGTTTGTGTACTATGCTGTTTAATCTCGCCAATCTACCTTATTGGATTTTTTTAGGAATGGGTGTGTTGCTATTCCTACTAGTAATTGTTTCTGGTGGGGGCGATGATGATATCGAACTAGATGCAGATGCCGAAATCGATCTTGATGTTGATGTAGATGTAAATGTAGATGTCGGAGATGGAGGTTTGCATTTAGACACAGACAGCGATAGTGATGGTGAATTTAATGCTTTACAAATACTGGGATGGTTAGGTTTTGGCAAAGCGCCATTACTGTTGTTGTTGGCTACAGATTTTAGTCTTTTGGGATTAATTGGTTGGATACTTAATGTTACATTCGCCGGAGTTTGGGGAAGTTTTCCTCAAGGTTTTTGGGCGGGGATTGTAGCGACTTTAGCGTTAGTGATGAGTTTGTTTTTAGGTAGTTTAATTGCCCGACCAATGGGGAAAATTTTTGCTAGTTTTGGAGAAGATGCTAGTGGCGATCGCTTAATTGGTTGCATTGGTACAGTTTCTTCTGCCAAAATTCCCCTCGAAACTGAAGGCAAAATTGGTCAAGTTGATGTTTTAGATACTGCCCGTAACCTTGTCACTGTTACTGCAAATTTGCCAGAATGGGCGAAAGTTGTTCCTTGCCGAAATCAAAAGGTTTTGGTGATCGATCGCCAACCCAAAAGTTACCTAGTAATTGCCAAAGATAGCTCCGATGAAGAACTTTGGTTAGAAAATTCCAGCAAATTGAAAAGTCCCCGTTAGGGTGAAAAAATCATGCTTTTTTGGTTAACATTCATTCAATCTTTACCTCTTGCTGCTGCTACGGAAACAGCACCAGCATCTTTACCCACAGAAGTAAATTCGCACAACTCAAAATCTACTTTAATCGCGCAACAAACTTCAATTCAACCCACATTAGCGCAAGTAGATTTAGGTGGCGGAGTAACCTTTTTCGCCGGAATTACTGCTGCTTTAGTTCTGTTACTCATCTTAGGAATTTGGGCTTACACGCGAGTTTATGTAATTACGCCGAACAACGAAGCTTTTGTCAGAACTGGCGGCGTTTTCATTAAAAAGAAAAAGGTAATTCTCAATGGCGGTTGCATTGTTTTACCCGGTTTTCACGAATTAACTCGCGTACCTTTACGAGAAATTTCCATTGATGTAGAACGCACCGGAAAATTAGCCGTTCGCACCAAAGATTATTTACGTGCAGATATGAGAGTAACCTTTTATGTCTGCATCAACGAAATCGAAGAAGATGTGTTAATGGCAGCTGCTCGACTTTCTAATCAAGGCAAAATTACGCCAGATATTATTAAAAACGCCTTGGAAAAACGGGCAGATGACGCAATTAGGGCGGCAGCAAAAACCAAAGATTTAGCAGAGATTGATTCTGATAAATTAGGTTTCGCTCAAGAAGTGTTAAACTTGGTAGAACCAGACTTGAAAAAAGTCGGTTTAACCTTGAATAATATTGCCATTTCCGAAATTGAAGAAGGCGATACTTACGACACCAATAACTTCTTTGATGCTCAAGGTGTGAAACTGCGAACCGAAACAATTCAAAAGTCAATTCAACAAAAGCGGGAAGTGGAATTAACTACCCAAGTTGTAATTGAACAAAAAGAATTAGATGCCCAAAAACGCTCTTTGCAAATTGCTCAAGAAAAAGAAGCGGCTAAGTTGGCGCAACATTTAGAAGTTGAGGCAATGAAGGCGCAAAGAGAAAGGGAAATTGAAGAAGCAAAAGCGCGAGAAGCTGCTACAATTCAGCGGACGAAGATATTACAAAATAAGTCAGTTGAAGAAGAAGAAATTGGCAAGAAACTATCTGTACAACAAAACCAAATTGATGCTGATATTGCTTTAGAAGAACGCAGTAAACAACTAAAAGTTGCTCAAGCATTGCAAAAGCGGGAAGCAGAATTGGCGGAAATTCAGCGGCAACAAAATGTCGAAGCTGCTAAACTACAAGCACAAGTACAAATAGCAGAGTCGGAAAGATTAGCGAAGTTAGCACAGGAAGATGTGGCGATCGCAGTTTCCAACAAAAAACGCGAAAGTTTCCTTGCAGAAGCACAAAAAGCAAAAGCAGAATCATCTGTCATCACAGCAAGCGCCGTTGAAAAAGCCGAACGGGAAAAACAACTTTCAATTATCGCCGCCGAAAGAGAAGCACAAGAACGCCGCATCTCCGATCAAAACGTAGTTGAAATCGACGTTTTCCGTCGCAAACGCCAAGCAGAAATCGCCCAACAAGCGGCTCTATTAGAAGCAGAATCAATCCGTACTTTAGCACAAGCAAACCGCGATAAACTCGTCGCCGAAGCCGAAGGTGTTGCAGCTAAAATTTCCGCTGAAAATACGATTAGTAATGCCAACTTAACTGCAAAAATTATTACTACAATTTGGCCCGAACTATCCGAAAAACTGCCGGAAGTTTTACAAGCTTTAGCACCACAACCAGGCGTTTTAGGCGATGCCAGAATCTACTCTTTCCCTGGCGCAAATGGCAATAATGGTAACGGTGCTGGCGATGTGAATAAACTGCTGTTATCGACTAGTGGTTTATCCTTGATTAACACTTTGTTGGATGAAGGAAAATTAGGCGCTTTACTGGGACAAATCAATCAGTTAATGCGTGATAATGGTAATCATTCAACAATTGAATCAGTGGCAAGTTCTTTCCCTCCAGTACCACCAAAAAACCAACAAAATCAAACAACTGCTAAACGACAAACTCCCGAAACACCAACAACTAAAAAAACCGTATTAGTGGCAAATCCCACTCCAGTAAATCAACCAACTGAAGGTTTAGAAACTGATAAGAATGAGGCATAGCTTTTGCCTGTTTAACTGATTATAAGCGATTCGCGTAGTAATAACGGGAATCGCTTTTTTTTGGGGAGAGTGCGATCGCTTCCGGTTTAAAATGGCTAAAATCTACATTGGAGAGTGCATGGCAGAAATAGAATCAGAGGGAGGCGAACATGAGCGAAACTGGAGACAAGACAAGCTACTTACTTCTGGTGAAGTTGCTAAACTCCAAAGAGAAGGGATAGATATCCATGCTCTGAAAAATGAAGAAAGTGCTTCTAAGAAAGACCTTTATAAAGACAGAGATGGAAACATATACGTTAAACCTAAAAGGGGTCAAGCTCCAGGTGAGAATACAGGACTTAATATTAATGATTTTTAATAATTTTAATAAAGGATTATTAGCATGGAATCTGAAATTTACGCTTATTTCGCCTTAACTAAGTTTGATTTTGAACCGGAAGAAATTACTGCCAAAGTTGGCATAATTCCCGATCAAACTTGGAGAGTTGGTGACTTGATTACGCCTAGAGGTACTATTCGCAAAAAACACAATGGTTGGAGGCTGAATTCTAAACTGGATAAATCGGCTGAATTAGAAGATCACATTAAATCAGTTCTCGAACAATTGCAAGCAGGTTGGCTACCTTTGGTTGAACTATCTTCTCAGTATTATGCCGAAATTGCTGGTGTAATTTATTATTGGAGTGGTAGTGTTCCAGCTATTCATTTTGATAAACATATTATGCAGCAAGTTGCCGAACTGAATGCAGAAATTGATGTGGATTTTTACGTGCTGGAAAGAAACGACTAAAGTCATTACTACAAACCTAGATTACATCAGCCTCTAGAAAGAAATTAGTCTATCAGCAGATAGATGCGATCGTTTACCTGCGATAGAAGTATTTTTTTGATTATTTTTCATCATATAAGTATAGAACTAGACAGAAATTAGGGAAAATGACTGTTGACAATAATATGAATGCAGAGACAAATAATGGCGATCGCGTCAGAAGAAGTACCTCAGCTGAGGTTAATCAGAATATCGATCGAGCGATCGCCACAAACATTCAACAATACGCCAACCAACCTGAAGCAAATATTACCCAAAAAATAGCCGAATTAGACAGAGAATGGGACACTGAACGCATATTAGAAGCCAACGCATCAGTACTGGCTTTTACTGGCTTAATGTTGGGTATTTTTGTAAATCACAATTGGTTTTGGTTAACTGGAATTGTCCTACCATTTCTATTTCAACACGCCGTACAAGGTTGGTGTCCACCAATATTTGTAATTCGTCGCTTAGGTGTGCGTACTCGCAGCGAAATTGACAAAGAAAAATTCGCTTTAAAAGTCTTGCGCGGAGATTTTGCTAACTTACCAAAAGCTTCGGAAGCTGATGCTGGTACTCGTGCAAACGCAGCTTTAAAAGTTGTGGGAGTACAAAACTAAATAAAGATAAAGCATTTTTGTCAATTGTCTGATTTTGGAGATTAGCTTATGGCTTTAGTATTTGAACAAATCAATGTGGAAGGATTAGCACATCTTTCCTATTTAATTGGTGATGATAAAGCTGGGGTAGCTGCTGCGATCGATCCGCGCCGTGATGTGGATGTTTATTTGCAAATTGCGCGAGATCGAGGAGTGCGAATTACTCACATTTTAGAAACTCACATTCATGCTGATTTTGTTTCTGGTTCTCATGAATTAAAAGCCAGAACTAATGCTACCATTTACGGCGGAAAAACTGATGATTACCAGTTTGATTTACAGCAAATGCAAGAGGGAGATGAGGTACATTTAGGTAGTGTAACTTTGCGTGCTTTGCAGACTCCCGGACATACTCCCGAACATATTTGTTTGCTGATTTTTGATGCGAAACAAGGGGAGAAACCTTTTGGGATTTTTACCGGAGATACTTTGTTTAATTTGGATGTTGGTCGTCCAGATTTATTAGGAACGGGAACGGAAAAAGAATTAGCAACACAACTTTATCATTCATTGTTTGATAAGTTAGTGCCTTTGGGCGATCGCATCGAAGTTTACCCCTGTCATGGTGCGGGTTCTTCTTGTGGGAAATCAATTGGCGATCGCAGACAAAGCACAATTGGTAATGAAAAAATCTTTAATCCCGCCTTAAAAGAACGCAGCGAACAACAATTTGTCGAGTGGATTTTAAGCAATATGCCAGAACCACCGACACATTACCCACGCTTAAAAAAAGTCAATGCCAAAGGTGCAACAATTAAAGGTTGTGTACCAACTTTAGCGCCACTTTCCCCCCAAGAATTCCGGGAAATAATGCAGGATGAAAATAGTTTAGTCATTGACACTCGCTCAATTCTCGCCTTTGGTGGGGGACATATTCCCGGTGCAATTAATATCGCTTTGCTTCCCGCATTTCCTAACTGGGTTGGTTGGATGATTCCGCCTGAGAAAAAGCTGTTATTGGTGGTGGAAAGCGATCGAGATATCAAGCTAGTCACAGAACAACTTTTCCGCATTGGCTATGACAATTTAGCAGGTTATTTACACAGCGGAATGACTAGTTGGCAGAATGCAGGTTTACCTTTACAACGCACTGGCGAATGGACTGTGCATGAATTGAATCAGCACAAAGATGATCCAGATTTAACCATTTTAGATGTGCGGACTGACAGCGAATTTAACAGTGGTTTTGTTCCCGGTGCTAAACATATTTTCGTCGCACATTTAGCCGAAAATTTGGATGAATTGGATCGTTCTAAAACCATTGCAACTTATTGCGGTACAGGTTATCGTGCTTCCATTGCTGCTAGTTTGCTGCAAAAACATGGCTTTGAAAATGTGATTAATATTCCCGGTTCTTGGACTGCTTGGAAAGGTGCTCAACTTCCAGTAGAAAAACCTAAACAAATGGTTGGAGTCAGTTAATCTATTTGTAGGGTGCGTTATTAACGCACCATCCCATTATTTTTATGGTGCCTCAGAAACTCAAAGCTGATATTGTCGATCGCGTAGCCTGCCGTAGGCGTATCGAATTTATTGTAGTAGAGCACCCTACAACTACAAATAAAGTAGGGGCGGGTTTAGCCAAAAGCCTGGAATACCCAACCATAAGATTAAAATCAAAACCCGCCCTTTCCCAAGCATTTGTACGATATTAATTAATATTTTTCAATTTTTCAGTCAACCACCCGAAAATTAATTTCCGGGTGGTTTATATTAAAAATATTCTATTCCACAAGTTTCTGAGAATTTAGTTTAGGAGTTCATGCCATGACAGTCACTATTGCTAAATGGACATTAGACGACTATCACCAGATGATTGAAGTGGGATTATTAGTAGGTCGTCAGGTAGAATTATTGAATGGAGAAATTGTTGAAATGCCACCAGAAGGAGAACCCCATGCTTACTACTCAACAGAAGGCAGTGATTATCTCAAGGCATTGTTAGGCGATCGAGTTACAATTCGCCAAGGCAAACCAATTACAATTATCGCCAGTAATTCTGAACCTGAACCGGATATTGCGATCGTCCAACCACTCGGACGAGAATACCTACAACACCATCCTTACCCGGAAAACATTTTTTGGTTGATTGAATTTTCTCAGACAACTCTCGCTAAAGACTTGGAAGCTAAACGTAAAACTTACGCCGCTGCATTAATTCAAGAATATTGGGTAGTAGACTTAAAAAATAAACAACTTAAAGTATTTCGCGATCCGGTTGATGGTGATTATCGTTCTGAGGAAACATTAACATCTGGAGAAATTTGCGCGATCGCATTTCCCCATATCTTCATCTCCGTACAAAGATTGATCGATTAGCACTATTTTCAGGGTGGTTAGTGTTAACATAACGCATCTGACAACTAGGATAAAATAGAATAATGTAGTAGATATAAAAATTAGGAAAGGAAGGCAAAATGAATGTGATTGATTTAAAAAGTCTTTATGAAACTGATAATTTAGAGTGGTTAAAGTCAACCATAGAACTGCTAAAAAATAAGCAGTTTAATGCTTTAGATTTAGATAATTTAATCGAGGAATTAGAAGATTTGGGTAGCGAAAAGAAAAATGCAGTAGCTAGTTTATTATATCAAACAATAAAATATTTACTATTACTGCAATATTGGATAAGTGAGTATGAAAATAATTCGGCTCATTGGCAAGAAGAAATTTATGCTTTCCGATTTCAGTTAAGCCAAAGGATGACGACGAACCTTCGTAATTACCTAAAACAAGAATTAGAACATATCTACAACCAAGCTTTAAAGGCTGTAAAAGCAAAAACTAAAAATCAGGTACAATTCCCCTTAGAATGCCCTTACACCCTTGACGAACTACTTAATGAAGACTGGTTTCCTAATCAGTCTGACAACAAAAAAGAAGAACTTGATTAATATTGTCCTTTTTGGTTTTGGCGATATTTTTAGACATCTCCAGAAATTAAAGGTGCGTTACTGGGAATTTTTGTAGAGACGTTGTATACAACGTCTCTCAATACTGCTCGGTTAAGTATTTTTTGCCTTTGTAGGGGCGAAGCATTCGGACAGAAAATTTAGGGTTTGAGCCAAAAATTGTCGCCCGAATGCTTCGCCCCTACCCTTAACCTACTGAAGGTTTTCTACTTGAGTCTTCAGGGTTTGCCAAACGGATAACACTCCATCAATCCATCCTTGTGCAAAGGTGATCCGGCAAGGGGGATCGACTTGTAGTAAGTAGGCAAAATCCGCATCGAGATGGCGTGCTTGTTCGGGACAGTTTTTCAGATCCAGGTAAGAAAATAGGTAGTCGAGAACATCTTCATCGAGGGCTACCGCTAGAGACTGCACCCGTTCAAAATGGCGAAAATCTTTGTAGGACAATTTGGAACTGGAGCGAATTCCTAATTCAAATCCTTCTTGACGAACCTTGTTGAGGAGAACTTTCTTTTCTGACTGAAGGCGTTCGACTAAATTATCTTCTTCAGCAACTTGGATTTTGAGTTCTTCGATTGTAATAGCCATTTCTAGAGCCTCCTGGCAAACGGCAGAAATATTGAAGTGTTGTTTAACGGGTTTAAGTCGGGCAAATAGTGACTCTGGAACTGCTATGGTAACTCTTTGACTCACAACTCCCTCCCGTTTTTTGTGTACTCTTATACAGTATCAGAACTAATTGCATAATGGATGATATAGAAACAATTTGTTACGTAACATACAAAAACTCCAGGGAAAGTATGCAATGACGAGTCTTGCACTGTAAATTAATTAGTCACATTTGAATCGAATTGTAGGGTGCGTCAGACATTAAATTTGACTGATAGAATCAGGGTTTGAGCTTCTGACGCACCCTACTGATTGTGCTTAACAGTCAATACCCCAAAAGTTTGTAGAGACGTTACATATAACCTCTCTACATCAGAAATCCCAGTCCCTAGTCCCCAGTCGCCAAATTCTAATCTAATTCGTCCTCGCCAATGTCTGGTAATGCTGGGGGTTCATGTTCTGGAATTCGCAAGTCTTCTACTAGTGCTTGCACTTCGGCGGGGGGTGGGGGAGTGAAGCGAGAAACGGTTAAAGTGACGATGAAATTAAGAATCATGCCAACTGTGCCGAATCCTTCTGCGGAAATGCCAAACCAAGGTTGCATCCCGCCGAATTTGACGCTGAAAATGTAAAAAGTGGTGATAACTAAACCGACAATCATGCCTGCGATCGCACCTTCCCGATTAGTCCTTTTATCAAACACACCCAACACAATAATTGGGAAAAAGCTAGCTGCTGCTAACCCGAAGGCGAGAGCAACTACTTCAGCGACAAAACCGGGCGGATTGATGCCAAAATAACCAGCAATAACGATCGCAATTCCCACCATAACTCGACCAATAAATAGCCGTTTTGCTTCGGAAGCACCAGGATCGATCATTCGATAATAAACATCATGGGCGATCGAACTGGAAATTACTAATAACAAACCCGAAGCTGTTGATAAAGCTGCTGCTAATCCACCTGCGGCGACAAGCGCAATTACCCAAGGGGCGAGTTTAGCAACTTCTGGAGTTGAGAGAACTACGATATCGCGATCGATAATAATCTCATTAGTTTTTTTGTCGGGTGTTAATTGAAAACGCCCATCACCATTTTTGTCTTCAAACTTCAACAATCCTGTATTTTCCCACTTTCTTGCCCAGTCAAGTTGTTGCACTTGTTCAACTGTTTTGTTGTTCAAACTATCAATTAAGTTGTAACGAGCAAAGGAAGCTAAAGCTGGGGCAGTAGTATAAAGAATAGCAATGAACAACAACGCCCAACCAGCAGACCAACGTGCCGCTTTTACATCGGGAACAGTGTAAAATCGAACAATAATGTGTGGTAAACCAGCTGTTCCTACCATTAAAGCAATAGTAAAGAACAACACATCAATCATTGGTTTATTAGCAAAAGGTTGAGTGTAAGCGGGAAAACCTAAATCAGTTTGGATTGTGTTAAGTCTTTCGACAATATCGCTAAAGGTGAAACTAAGTTGTGGAATTGGATTTCCGGTGAGCAACATAGAAATTGCGATCGCCGGAATCAAATAAGCCACAATTAATACTGCATATTGGGCAACTTGTGTCCAAGTAATGCCTTTCATGCCACCTAAAATGGCGAAAAAGGCAACAATTACCATGCCAATAACTACTCCGGTATTAATATCTACTTGCAGAAAGCGGCTAAAGACAATTCCCACTCCCCGCATTTGTCCGGCAACATAAGTTAAAGACACGAAAATTGCCGCAATTACTGCTACTAAACGAGCGACATTTGAGTAATAGCGATCGCCTACAAAATCCGGCACTGTATATTTCCCAAACTTACGAAGATAAGGTGCTAGCAACAGCGCCAGTAACACATATCCCCCTGTCCAACCCATCAAGAAAATCGAACCATCGTAACCCAAAAAGGAAATAATCCCTGCCATTGAAATAAACGAAGCAGCAGACATCCAATCAGCCGCAGTCGCCGCCCCATTCGCTAAAGAAGGCACACCTTGATCGGCTACAAAAAAGCCTTTGGTATCTTTAACTCGCGAGTGCCATCCTATATAGATGTAGACAATAAATGAAATGATGACGAGTACAGTCGTCCAAACTTCTGCTGACATTATGAAACCTCAAAGATTGTAGTAATTGGTAGTAGGGGACTGGGGATTGGAGACTGGGTACTGGGTACTGGGAAAGTTTTGAATTTTGAGTTAAAGAACTTTCCTTGTTCCCTTTTCTCAAGAGTTCCTAGCCTCTAGTCCTGTTGCGAATCATTATTCTTTTTCAGATACTTGCGATCGAGTTTTTCCATGCGGTAGGCGTAGTAAAAAATCAAGGCCACAAAAACGTAAATTGAGCCTTGTTGTGCTATCCAAAAACCTAGAGGAACACTACCGATTCTGAAGTTGTTAAGAGGTTGTACGAATAATATGCTCAATCCAAAGGAAACCACAGCCCAAATGATTAGTAAATTACGAATCAAGGCTGTGTTTGCTCGCCAATAAGCACGTTGGTTGTTTTGATTCATCTTTGTTATCAAGGTTGCAGTTTAATTGTGTAGCAATAAGTTTACATCCCAAAGGTCACGGAATTATTTGTAACCCTGTCTTAAGTTCTCTATTAATTTATGTGTAATCTTGGATTATAGAGATTTTCTCTAAAAAATTGTATTAAATAGTACAGAGATTAACATTTTTTCTGCCATGCTTCCCAGAGATTTATCAGGTGTTGATGTTGCTTTAGAACAAATACTCGATCGCATGAGAGAATTTACCCTGCAAATTCATCAGGCGCTTGACTTAAGTGAGATTCTTAGCATCACTGTGCGGGAAGTTCGGGAAGTGTTGGGATGCGATCGGGTGGTCATCTATCGTTTCCTCTCGGAAGGAGATGGAGTAGTAGCCGAAGAATCTGTCAGTCCCGAATGGCAACCCATTATGGGACAACTGATTTATGATTCTTGCTTCCAAGCTAAATGGGTAGCGCAATATCAACAAGGAAGAATCGGTATTTTAGAAGATATTGATGCCCAACCTCTAGAACCATGTTACAAAAATTTATTAATCAGTTTACAAATCCAAGCGAAATTGGTCGTACCAATTTGGGTAACGCACCAACAACCGCAAGATAATTCTACTATCGATCCCGATCTTTGGGGTTTACTAATTGTTCATCAATGCAGCAGTCCGCGTCAGTGGAAATCTTTGGAAATTAAATTTCTGCAATTGATTACTTCACAAATGGGAGTTGTCTTGCAAAAGTTAGAAATGCAGCAGCAATTACGACAGCAGAATAAATTCTTGGAAAGAGAACAAGTTCTTTCACAAGCACATCAAGCTATTGAAGAAGAACTGCGAGGTCAAGAAGCACTTTTGCGTTCGATGACTGATAGTTCAGAGTTTGGTTTTTACGTTGTTAATAACCGTAATGATGAGATTTTATATTTTAATCACCGCTTTTGTGAAATTTGGGGAATTGAACATTTAGCAGAAAAAATGCAACGAGGTGAGATAAAAAATAATGGTATTATTCCTGATTGCGTGCGTTTAATTGCAGATATACCCGCTTTTGTAGAAAGTTGTAAACCGTTGCAGATTGAAGAAAATCGTTGCACAATTGAGGATGAAATTTTGTTTGTCGATGGGCGAACGATTCGTCGCTTTTCTAGCCAAGTTCGAGATATTTACGATCGCTATTTTGGCAGGTTATATATTTTTGAAGATATTAGCGATCGCAAACAGTTAGAAAAGTCTCTCCGCTTAACTGATATTTCTTTTGAATCTTTATCTCTTTCTGCTACTTGGTTTGACAAAAAAGGTAAGGTTTTGCGTGTCAATCAAGCCGCTTGTCGATCGCTCGGCTATTCGCGTACCGAGTTAGAATCAATGTCCGTTTATGACTTCGATCCAGATTTTTCTCAGAAGTTATGGTTAAAAGCTTGGCGATCGCTTAAACAACGCAAAAATATTACCTTGATTACTCGACATCAAAGAAAAGATGGTGAAATTTTTCCAGTAGAAATAAGTGCTAATTATATCAAGTTTAATGATGAAGAATATTGTTTTGTTTTTGCTGAAAATATTAGCGAATACATCGAAATGCTATCCGCACTACATGAAAGCGAAACCCGCTGGCAATATGCCTTAGAAGGAAACGGAGATGGCGTTTGGGATTGGAATCTTCAGACAAATGAACTGATCTTATCTCAGCAATGGAAAGAAATGCTGGAATTTGGCGGAACCGAAATCGGCACTAATATAAATGATTGGGAAAAATTGGTGCATCCTGACGATCTAAAGGGAGTTTATCAAGAAATTGAAAAACATTTTCGTGGAGAAACTGAACAGCTTATTAAAGAGTACCGATTGCAATGTAAAAACGGAACTTATAAATGGATTTTGGCTCGTGGTAAAGTTATTGAGCGCAGAGAAAATGGTCAACCTTTGCGAATGATTGGGACGAATACTGATATCACTGAACGCAAATTTATGGAAGAAGCTTTGCGCGAAAGTGAGGAACGTTATCGTTCTTTAATTGCAACGATGGCAGAAGGCATTGTTTTACAGCAAGCTGATGGAACAATTACCGCTTGTAACGAAAGTGCAGAAAGAATTTTAGGGTTAACTGCCGATCAAATGATGGGGCGAAGTTCGATCGATCCCCGATGGCAAGCAATACACGAAGATGGTTCACCTTTTCCGGGAGAAACTCATCCGGCAATAGTCACTTTACGCACGGGAAAACCGCAATTTAATATTATCATGGGAGTTCACAAACCTGATGGAAATCTTAGCTGGATTTCGATTAATTCTCAACCTTTATTTTGCCCGAATAAAACTCAACCTTATGCTGTAGTTACATCATTTACTGATATCACAATTCGCAAACAAATAGAAGAAGCTTTAACCCAACAAGCAGAAAGGGAAAGGATGATTTATACGATCGCCCAACGCATTCGTCAATCCTTAGATTTAGAGCAAATTTTAAATACCACAGTTGATGAAGTACGACATTTTCTCCAAACTGAGCGAGTAATTATTTATCGTTTTAATCCTGATTGGAGTGGCATAGTAGTTAAAGAATCAGTTGCCGAAGGTTGGCTAAAAATTCTCAATATGGAAATCACAGATACTTATTTCGTTGAAAGAAAAGGAAAGTTATATGAGTACAATACAGTTCGAGAAATTTCAGATATTTACCAAGCAAATTTTGATCCTTGTCATATAGAATTATTGGAAAAATTGCAAGTAAGAGCCAAGCTGATTGTCCCAATTTTACAAGGTGATAATCTTTGGGGTTTGTTAGTAGCGCATCATTGTAGTTCCCCACGACAGTGGCATCCTTGGGAAAGTGAATTGCTGCAACAATTAGCAATGCAAGTAGCGATCGCAATTCAACAATCAGAACTGCATCAACAATTACAAATTGCCAACAAACAGTTAGAAAATTTAGCATTAATCGATCAGTTAACTCAAGTTGCTAATCGTCGTTGTTTCGATCTGACTCTTGCGGAAGAATGGAATCGTTTAATTCGCGAACAACGTCCTTTATCATTACTGCTTTGTGACATTGATTATTTTAAACAATATAATGATACTTATGGTCACACTGCCGGAGATATTTGTTTAAAACTTGTCGCCCAAGCTTTGAAAAAAGCTGTTAAAAGGGCGATCGATTTAGTCGCCCGTTATGGTGGCGAAGAATTTGCCATTATCTTACCTCATACTGATAGTAAAGGAGCCGTAAAAGTTGCTCAAAAAATCCATCAAACCATCCAAGAATTGCATCTCCCTCATATTGCTTCTGCTGTGGCACAATCAGTAACTATTAGTATAGGAATTGCAACAAAAATTCCCGATGAAACCAAAGTTCCTTTAGCTTTAATTGAAGCAGCGGATCGCGCCCTTTACCAAGCTAAATTAAACGGGCGTAATCGTTTCTTTATCCATGTTCCTGACCCATAATTTCCCATGCCTAATCCTTACTTTCACTTTAAAAAGTTTACAGTATTTCACGATCGCTGTGCTATGAAAGTCGGTACAGACGGCGTTTTATTAGGTGCATGGGCAAATATTACCAACAGTCAACAAATTCTCGATATTGGCACAGGAACAGGCTTAATTGCCTTAATGTTAGCCCAACGTTCCCTCGCCCAAATAGACGCAGTAGAAATTGATCCCCTAGCCTTTAATCAAGCTCAAGAAAACATTAATAATTCCCCTTGGTCAAACCGCATCGAAATATATCATAATTCTATCCAAAATTACGCAATTAATTGTCCCAAACGCTACGATATATTAACTTCCAACCCCCCATTTTTCACCAACGCTTCCAAAGCCGCAGTCAAAGCACGAACTATAGCCAGACATAGCGATTCCCTCGATCAAATTGAAATCTTACAAATAGCCGATAAGCTACTTTCTGAAGACGGCAGATTAGCGATAATTTATCCAACAGAACAAGCAAAAACATTTCAAGAAACAGCCAAAAGTTTTGGCATTTATTGCCAGCGCAAACTCTACGTTAAACCAACCTTAAAAAGTCCGATTAAACGCATATTATTAGAATTGGGTAAAAGTCAACTAGAATATCAAGAAAGTATGCTAGTAATAGAAACAGCAAGACATATTTATAGCCCCGAATTTGTGGCTTTAATCAAGGACTTTTATTTGAAATATTAACAAATTTTGAGACAGGCTCAAAGCCTGTAGTGCATTTGCGGGAACTTTCTTTAACTGAAATCTTACAGCAAGGACAAAATTTTCATTATGGGTTGTAAGTATCATTACAGTGAGTAATTGAATAAAGTTTGCTTAAAAGCTTGGACTCATAAATCTGGTTGTTTCGATCAGTGCTTTACTCTAAAATACTATAGTTTCATAAATTATCAAATTACGGCTAATTGAGTTATGCAATATTTATTTGTATTAGGAACATTAAGTTTTAGTATTGCCTTTACTTTAGGTATAGTAGTAGAAAAAAATGTTACTAAAAGTGCTGCCATAGCTAGTATAGCGACAATTAGCACCCTTAGTAGCGCGTTTGTTTTCAGAAAAAAATCTGAACGAGAACTAAAAAATATCCACACCGAAAACTTAAAAAGCCTTGAAAATCAGATTTCAAACCTGAAAAATCAAAAGAGAAGTCTGGGAAAAGTAATTGATAGCAAAAGTCAATTAAACATAACGCTTGAAGAAGAATATAACTCAATCCTTAGACAAGTTAATCAGCTTAAAGAAGAGATCAAATCTCTAAATACGCAGCGAGAAAATCTACAAGCTGTAATTTTTTACCTTGAAAATCAAGAAATAGAAATTACGCAAAAAATTACTGTTAAACCTGAAGTAAGACAAATCAAAAAAACAGGATTATACAATTGCATTTTAGCGGGATTAGAAAATTCAATAGATTTTTATAACAAAGAAAACCACCAGACATTTGAAAACTACTTACAATCATTACAAAAAACAGCTGAAGAATTGTGGAATTCTTACAGATCAAATCAGGTTAAAGTCAATTATTCAGATGCGTCAGTTCAAGCAGTTTATTTAATACGTTACTATCCCCATTATGCTTACATGAATTTTCAAATTTTAGAAATTATACATAATCAAAATATCTTTCAAAACTTAACTAATGAAACGCTAGAAGTATGCTTGTTTGGTGGAGGGCCATGCCCAGAAATAGTAGGTTTAAGTAAACTGTTATCAGAGCAATATCAACATATTAAAAAGTTAATTGTTAATGTATATGACATTGCTTCTGAGGAATGGACTTTAAGCAGAAATATTACCAAAAAATTTATTATACCGGAATACTGGTCAGGAGATTTAAAATTAAATAATAATTACCTAGATTTATGTGAATCTAATTCTCTTCATTCGATAAAAACAATAATTAAGAAAAGCAAACTATTCATTTTCCAAAATTGTCTGAATGAAATTTATAATATATCTACAGTTCAAAAAAATATCGATTTCTTACTTAATGAGATACTTTTAGATCGGGTAATAATTATTATCGATTTATGTAATTATCGCCAAAACGCAACTATAATTGATCGATTGGAAGAACAAGTAAGTAATCGAGATGATTTTGAAATTTATCGTCCTCGATATCAAGACTTAAAAATTAAAGCTTACCCTAGTATTCCCACAATTATTAAAGAAAATCTCTTAAGCGGAAAAGATAAGTTAATCCCTCGTAGTAAAGATATTGATTGTAGTTTTATAACTTTGCACAAAATTAAGCTCAAAGGTTAGTAGTTTCTACCTGTTGTACTTGAGATCTACTCTCTTGCTCATACCATCCAATCAAAGAAGGCGAATCGGGATTATGTTGTCGGTGATTTTCTCTTGCTTTATCAAAACTGGTAGTTGCATAACAATACTGACAACCAAATAAACAAGTATCATAGATTCCTATATCTTTACTCTTGACACAACCACAAGCTTCTCTTTGACTAGAATCTTTTTTATGATTGACTTCTATTTGAAAAATCTGATTAATATAATCATCATCTATACACTTACCATGATTAATACCATAAGATTGCAAGTCATAAGATTCAGCACAGCTAAAAAGCTGCATATTATATTGACTAGCAATCTTTGCTATTGATGGCAAAAAAACGCTAAAAACTTCTGGGATATCTTCAAAGCTAAAAATTTTAATCTTTTGTTCTTTTTCAATCTTTTTGAGGCGAGAATTATTTTTGGCGTACCTATCCATAAAACTAATAACACATCGGCTAGTATAACCAGATAGCTGCCTAGCAATTTCCGAGTATTGCTTAAGATGAAAATCTATATTAGTACGATCGCTAAAAATAATCGGATCGTATCGCCAAATGACTCTTTCATAACCTATCAAGATAGCTAATTCTTGAAATGTTTTAATAGAAGAAGGCAAAGGTAGCTTATTAGTGTCTATAAAACAGGGATTATTCATCACTGTGAACTGAAAATAATATTTATATCCCAGTCGCTCCAATTCAGATAATGATGATAATAAAGGTTTAGGATTACGCGTCCAGAAAACAATTACTTCCACATTTTTTGGAGTCAAATCAATGCGGGAAACTTGATTGCGATTAAAGGGATTTGGCACGACGCAATAACCTGCTTGAATACGATTCATAAACCATCTATGGTAAAATGCTGGAATATCGGTGCGTCGGCTGGCACTAATAATCATTTGATTTTTTCTCCCAAACACAATTGTCTTATTTTTCTGCTTTTAGACTAAGCTTGGCTTGAGGCAAGGATATCAATTTTAATGGACAAAAGTTGTCGGCTAACAAATTAATATCGTCCAAGTTTACAAGCTTGTAATTCTTGCAAAATAATGATTTTAGCCATTTTAACACTGTTTGGCTTCATGGTTCAATTGCCCAATTTCTCTAACTCCCTAACAAATGAGCGAACCGTAAGCTAAACTTATAAATTACAGAGGTTTTCCTCGTAGCAATAATTACAATTACCATAGTATAGGCGTAATAAGTTTTTTCTTGTTGGCTACCTTAAGATAGATGCCAAACCGAAATAAACCCAGGATAATATTTGACAATAATAGCCAAAATAGGAGCCATAATTGTGCGTTTTGGGCAATGGTTAGGAGTATTTGCCTTCATTATATCTGTTTATATATTGTGGCAAATTCACCAGATTGTATTGTTAGTATTTGGTGCAGTAGTTTTGGCAACGGTTTTGAATAGAATAGTCATATTATTTCAGCGAACTCGGATGAAACGAGGTGTTGCTGTTGGTTTAACAGTTTTACTTTTACTATTATGTATAGTTGGTTTCTTTGCACTGATATTTCCACCAATTATCGATCAAGTACAAAAATTAGTTGATTTATTACCCCTATCTTTACAAAGATTGCGTCTCTGGTTTGACTGGATACAAACTGTAGTTCCACAACAACTAGTAGATAATATTCGTAGCTTGGAAGGAATGACACAAAATTTACAAAATTGGGCAAGTCGGCTGTTCAGCAACTTTTTTACTATCTTCAACAATTCTTTGAATATTCTCTTAAATTTTCTCCTATTCTTAGTAGTAACTATCATGTTTCTGGTGAATCCTGCGCCATATCGTCGAGTTTTTGTGCTGGCATTTCCGGCATTTTATCGGCGGCGAGTTGAGGAAATTCTTTCCGAGTGCGAAAGCTCTTTGGTTGGCTGGATTAGAGGCACTCTATTTGATATGCTGGTTATTGCTATAGTTAGTTATATTGGCCTATTAATTTTACAAGTGCCATTGCCCTTAGTTAATGCGTTATTGGCAGGTTTGTTAGAATTTATTCCTAATGTTGGCCCAACTTTAAGTGTATTTCCACCTGCATTGCTGGCTTTACTTGATACACCTTGGAAAGCTGGTGCAGTGATAATTTTGTATATTATCATTCAACAGTTTGAAGGCTTAATTTTAGTACCAATGGTGATGAAGCAGCAGGTGTCTTTGTTACCCGTATTTACTATTTTATCAGTGGTAATTTTTTCCAGCTTTTTTGGATTTTTGGGTTTATTTTTAGCAATTCCGTTATTAATTGTGGTACAAATTTGGTTGAAGGAAGCCTTGGTTAAGGATATACTTAATCAATGGCAATCTAAAGAACAGAAAAAAGAACAAGAAGATAAAAAACAAGAACTAATTTCCCAAGCGGTAACAGGTGAAATTTATATGAATGAAGTGGATAATAGGAGAAAGGGAAAGGAATAATTCCACCCTTTCCCTTTCTCATTTTCCATTTAACCAAGCAGTATTTTATTGTTGTGCTGTGATGCGAGAAGCGGGAGAATTAAACAAAGCTTTAAAGTTAGATTTGCGTTCGGCGCTAGGTTCTGGTGCGTATTCCCAAAGGCTTTCGTAGAAGAAGAAAGCTACGCCTAAACCCCGATCGCGTGCTGCTTTTACTTTAGACTTAATTAATGGCATGGGCATGGGGCGATTTCTTAAACCTGTGAGAACACCAATTGCGGTAGGAATTTTTTGTTGCGCTACTTGAATTTCCGATCGCCCAATTTGATCGAGAAAACTAGTCATATCAGGACGATAAACCTGCACGATTAATTCATCAACAATATTTTGATCTACCCAAGTTACCCAATCTTGCAAAAAACTATTGTAAGCGGTGATGTAAGGATTAGGTGCAACGGAGAAAATTGCTTGAGGTTTTCTCTGTTTGACTGCATGATTTAATTGAGTCATGAAGGCGGTAATTTTATCCGCACGCCAACGTACCCAAGCAGGATCTTGGGGATTTCTGGGTGCATTTTTACCAGTTTCTTGTTTGTATAAAGCTAGGGTGTAGCGATCGTATCCGAACTGATTCGGTAAGCTAGTGTGATCGTCAAATTGAATGCCATCAACATTATATTTAGCGATCGCTTCTACCACTAAATCAGTAATAAATTGCTGCACTTCGGGAAGGAAAGGATTTAACCAAACTACTTCCCCCGCTGCACTATTTGAAGTTAGACTACCGTCCTGTTTTTGTGTTAGCCAATGGGGATGATTTAAGACTAATTCGGAACTTTGGGGAGCCATGAAACCAAACTCAAACCAGGGAATTACTAGTAATCCTTTGCTATGAGCAAATTTCACTAAGTCTGCCAAGATATCTTGTCCTTGTAACCCTTTACCAATATAAGATTGATAAATGCCTGTTCGTTGCGCTACTGCACTGTTGGGGTACTGCACATAGCCAGAATTCCACACCACTGGATAAATAGTATTGAAATTCAATTGTGCTAATTGATTCACCGCATTTTGCAATTTGGCGCTATCCATCAACACATCAGTATCATTGTTCGTCATCCAAACTCCCCGAATTTCCTGCGCTGGTGGCTGTGCAACTGGTGGCGCAATCTGTTCTTGGGGGATGAAACTCAGTTGGGCAAATGCTTTGATTGGTTGACCAATGAGCAAAACTGCGATCAGTGATGCCATAGCGAGCAAGCCAAAGTATTTAGGCGAGAGTCGCCATTTTTTGCGGCTCAAAGCTGATTTTTTTGACTTTAATCGTGAGTTTGCTATCAAAGCTCTTAGTTGCATAGCGACTTAATAATTCTTTAAGATTAACATTATACAGGTATTTTTGCTCACTCAGTAAACTTTGACTGATGAGCAAAATAACTGGATTTAATTTCATCTACAGATAGCGTATTCCGGTTTACGGATTTTGTTACTGATGAGTTTTGTGATTTTTCAACTTAGCCGATCGGATCTTCAGATTAATTTAGACAAATGTCTTCCTTTGATTTTAAAAGGAATAATTCCCGCATGAATTCGCTGTTAAACCAACAAATTCAGCCAAAAGTTCAGGGAATAGCCGAGAGATTTTATTTCTTATGGAAGTCGAAGATTGGCGATCGCATCACTATCGTAAAGTAAAGGTCTGTTGTCAGGACTTCAGTCCTTCAATCACCTGATGTCAATCCCCTAAAAGATAGGGAAATTTCCATGCAAACCAATTTAGAAAAAACCACAACCGACGACAAACTAAGAAGAATTGCCAACGTTTTGCGCTGGACAGGATGGGCAAGTTTTTGGCTACAGTTAATATTGCTTGCTGCGGCAACAATAATGTTAATTTTGGCAATTTCCGGTCGCAGTTTCAATCGTGCAGTAACACCAGAAGTTGGAGTAGCAGCAGTTAATTACAGTGAAGCAACAACACCTGGAATAGGAATAGGCATATTCTGGGCGGGATGCGGAATTGTAGTATTATTATTTGCTCTTTTTATCGCTTTTCGGCAAACTCGTTTAGCGAAGAGATTATTTAAAACAAACGAGCTAATTCATCCCCAAAAATCTGAGGTTTTACAAGTTCTTCGTTGGGGTGTAATTACAGGTTTCGTGGGAATGTTGTTAACTATTTTAGGAGGTGGAACAACGCTTGGTGTATTATTGTCAAAATCTATTGCTCAACCTCAAGGCGTAGCAATTTACGACCCCACCAGAATTATTAGGTCATTAGACATTTTTGTAGCCACAGCAAACATGAATGGAATTACGGCTCACTTTATCGGAACCGTAACTTCTTTAGGATTAATTAACTGGTTAAATCGTCAATAATAGTTCTCCCGTACTTATGGCAATAAGTAAAACTGAGCAATTCCTAAAATGCTTGATTTATAAAAAATCCCAATCCCCAATCCCCAGTCCCCAGTCCCCAGTCCCCAAAACCACAAGTACGAGAAAACCAAATTAATTCAATCCCATTCCCTCATTTTCCGTAACTAATAATTTACCTTCTCCCTCATAAACCCAAACAAAACCTTCACCTCCACCTCTACCAAAGTGACCTAATTTGCGATAATCTTCAGCAATTCCCTTAGTAAAACCTTTCACCATATCGAAATCAGCAATTAGAATTTCACCTCTGTTTAATTCCACAACTTTTGCAGGTGCAGTTGTTCCCAATACAGCTTTTGCTGTTTTATTTGGCAAAGCTTTGATGGCAATTCTCCATGTACCATCGCTAGAACCAAGCATTTGTCGATACTTCAATCTTTTCGCCCCAATGACTACATTATCGGAACAAAATTGAAATACCCCATCATCAAATTCCCATTGTTCATTCTCTAAAATGTCGATCGCTGTATAATGCAAAAAACTACCTTTTTGTCGCGGTTCTAAATGTACAGTACCAGTCCCTTTATAAACCGGGGCGTTATATTCAATTTCTGTGGTTAAAGCTACCCAAATATCTCGTAACCGATTATCAGTTTTATAAATTTCATAAGATAATTTACCCATACATCTGTGTAAACTACCTTTTTGAATAATTACTCCCGAATTTTCCAGACGAATTTCAACTTGTTGGACAAAGGGAATACTTCTGGTCGGATGGTAATATTTGTTAGTTTCTTTGTTAATATTATTTTGCAGATACCACAAGTCTGTCGGTTCCAAAACTTTAACTAGATATTCCATATCATCAATGACACCTTTTCAAAGTTGACCAATCATTTTATGAGTTTGGGGAATCACCCGCACTTGTTTAACAAATCGCTTCATTAAACCTTGCCATTCTAAAACCAAATCTGGCGCAGGTGCTAAGATTGTTGGTTGATTAGGAATAGGCGTTACAGGTTGCAAAAATATGGGAATTTTTGGGTCGCAATTTGCTACTAATTCTCCCGCTAATTCTAACTCTTTGGGATTAGTTTGACTGGAAACAATCAGCTTAACAAAAGTTTCCACGTTAGCATCATGGCATAACTTCAAAAACTCTTGGTGCGCTGACCAATAATTTTCTCCGCTAACACTCGGCAATTTGATATCCATACCCACAGAATCCAAATAAGGTAAAACCATTGCTAATTCTTCCGGGCGATGTCCGCCTGTTTCTAAGTAGATGGGCAACCCCGTGATTTTACGTACTTCTGGGAGAAATTGAAATAAAAAATTTGCGTGAAGTAACGGTTCTCCTCCAGTCAAACTAATGCTATCATGCAACGCTGGTTGGTTTTGCTTTTCTACCCAACTCAATAATGATGTTAGTTCAATGGGATTGGGATAGTTGAGAAAATCTCGTTTTCCCGGTGTTTGTTCAATTTTACAGGTGGGTGGTGTTTGCCAGGTGTGGGCGCTATCACAATACTGACAACGCAAGTCACAGATGGCGAAACGGATGAAAATTTGGCGTGTACCAACGTTAAGTCCTTCACCTTGAATTGCGGAAAACAGTTCAATTAATCGCGCTTTTGGGAAATTATCGCTCATTTTTAGTCTCTTTTGCTGGAAACCATACTAACTTTTATTTTTCTGGTTGTTTTACTCTATTACCAATTTATAAAGTTTGTTTAAGCTAATTGGAATTTAACGATCAAAAATTCAGTGAAATCACATAAATTTATTTAACATTATAATCAAGCTCTATGGAAATAAATTTAGAATAGTAAGTGTTTTCATCTATCGCATTTCAATTGGTTAGGGAGTTTATCTGAAACTTCAAAAAGAACATTGCCGTATATCTTTTTAGTGAAGATTACAGATAAACCCTAGCCATATCCGGGAAAATCAGGTTATTTTATTTAAGGGATATCTCTAGGGTAGGTAGTTCTGCTTCTTTATCGGTGCATCTTTTGACTTGGTAGGATGATATTTTCAGTATAAAGGGAAACTGGTTTTTCCAGTAACAGGATGTTCAAACTTGTTCGTCGGGTAAGTTAGAGCGATCGAAGTAAGTATAGAAAGCTTCGTTTCATCATACTGAAAAGGAGTTGAAAATATTTACGGCAAAGCTTAAACGATTCCCAGTGATTAACATCACAAATTTTAAGTATTTCCTCTCACTAAATGCTGAGATTACTATCATCTTTTATTAAAGTCTTCAATCACCTGTTGCTCAGAGAAAAAACAGTAAATTACTATCAAGAGTTAACTGATCTAGCAATGCCATCTCAGAGTTTTCTATCTCAAGCTAAAACTAACCAATCAAGAGTGTTAAGAACTCACTCTTTTGGCAATGCAGCAAGTTATATTGAGCAGGATGAATTCCCCAGTCAGTCAAATCAACCGGGAAAACAACTTGCTTATGCACAAGAAGAAATTTGGCAATTTTTCTTAAAACTTGTAAAATCTACAGCACCAGAAATAGTATTAAAAGAATTTGACGACTTATTTATTAATCCCAGTTTTTCGTCCGATCCTGAGATAGAAAAAGCTCTGAAAATTATAGTATTATCTCACAATGAACAAGAATTTAGGAATACTCTAAAACGTTGTATTTATACTCTGCTTAATACCTGGATTTATAGCAGAAAATACCAGTATGCTCAAAGTTTAATTGACAAGCTTTCTATTCCTCATCTTACCTATCGTGGCTCATCTACGTTTTTGCGGAGTCTGAGAAGCTTGTTAATTAATTTTATTAAAAGCCCAGATTATCAAGAAGTAAAAGTTTTTGCAGCAAAATATGATTATCAAGAAATAGAAAATTGGAAGTCTCGTTATACTTCTTATTTACTAACTCCTCAATATCTTAATTCTCACAATTCTTTAGAACAACGCCAAGCGGCTAGAAGATTGTCACAACAGTTACAAGATAAATACAAGTTTGATTTGGCAATGTATACGGCTCATTCTCATGCTACTTCATTTCCCAATGACAAAGTTAAAAATCCTACTGCTTTAGGCAATGAAGCTTTACGGTTAATTAAGAAACTCTTAGCAAAACGGGGATTTTTTAATTATATACATCTAGCTAATATTTTTTTAAATCAAACTCAACAACTAAATTACCAACAGTTTAAACAAAGTTTACTAAAATATTTAATTTTTTCTTTGGAAAGTGCAGGGTTAGTAGAATCTATAAAAATGCAGCTAACACATAAATTAGATATTCTTTATCAACATGAAGATCGGGAAGTTTTGCGAAACGGTTTGATTCTGAGAACTTCTAATCGAATGGTTGAATATTTAACTATTGACAAGAATAATAAACCTTCCGATCTATTTATTTTAATTGCTTCCCAAGGCAATCCTTTAACTTTAGCAATTCTAATTCTCAAGGTATTATTAATTTCTCCTCCTTCGCGAACTTATTTAGAATTATGTATGTCGAAATTGATTGATTATTATGGAAATTACTCAGAGCAGGATTGCCAATGGGTAATTAATTTTCTGGAAGTTACTAAGATGATCTTAACAATGTACACAGAAAATGTTAAATATAATTTAGTGAATATGGAACAGAGAAATTTACCTTGTCAGACAATGATAGATGAAGATTATTATCGAATTTTTTCCCAATCCTTTAGTGAAGATTTATAAATTTAGTTTTACTTTTTAACTCTGTGTCTAATTTATTTACTTATATAATTACTTCTTATTTTAAGAAATAGTGCTATTGTTACCAAGGTTGTTAACATAAAGAAAGCAACTGAGGAAACGGCAATGTTTGTAACAGAAAATACTGGGAAACACGATTACATCTACAGCAACGGCGTGAAGCTACATTATGTAACTCAGGGAGAAGGTTCCTTGATGCTAATGTTGCATGGTTTTCCTGAGTTTTGGTATTCTTGGCGACATCAAATTCCTGAATTTGCCAAAGATCGTAAAGTAGTAGCTGTTGATTTGCGTGGCTACAATGATAGCGAAAAACCTGCAAATAAATCCGCTTACGTGATGGATGAATTCATCAAAGATGTTAAGGGAATAATTGAGGGATTGGGTTACGATCGATGTATTTTGGTAGGACATGATTGGGGTGGTGCGATCGCTTGGTATTTTGCCTACACCTATCCCGAAATGGTAGAAAAATTGATTGTATTAAACATTCCCCATCCCGCTAAATTTGCTCAAGGTTTACGCACTCGCCAACAGTTATTCCGCAGTTTTTATATATTTTTGTTTCAATTACCTTGGCTACCAGAATTAGTGCTGCAACAATTAGATTATCAAATAATTAAAAAGCTGTTTACTGGCATGGCAGTGGACAAAAATGCCTTTAGTCAAGCAGATATTGAAGCTTACAAAGATGCCGCAGCAAAACCTGGCGCATTAACCGCGAGTTTGAATTATTATCGCAATATTTTTCAACAGAAATTGTTGCATCAAAATTGGGGAATTTTGGAAGTACCAACTTTGATGATTTGGGGAGAAAAGGATACTGCGCTTGGTAAAGAACTGACTTTCGGAACAGAAACGTATGTTGAGGATTTTCAATTGAAGTATATTCCTGATGCTAGTCATTGGGTACAGCAGGAAAAGCCGGATTTGGTAAATCAATATATGCGGGAGTTTCTACCATAAATCAGAATGGGGAATAGTGCGTTAAGTCACACTTTTCCTTTTTAAATGCAGCGGTATAAGTACTTAATACTGCATACTGCTCGGGTTTGGGTAGGGGTGAAGCATACCTTTGAGGAACTGCTTCGCAGAACGGGTAAGAATTTTGCTTAAACCCTAGCTAATACCTACGGCACGCTACGCGAACGCCCCTACAGAGCAGATCGGATTTGCTTAACCGAGCAGTATAGCAAGGCTTAGGTATTCGCAGGTAGTACAAATGTAAACTTGATATTGAGTAGAAATTTATACAAACTTTACAAAACAACCTAAAATTATTTTGTTTCAGTAAAAATTAATGAGAAACTCTAGCTATATCCAGCAAAATCGGGTTATTGTTTACTTGAATAAATTTATTAATCTTTAATTAATCAACTTTTGCTGAGGTGCATCTTTATGACATAGCGAAATTGTTTTTCAGCATAAAACCAAACTCTTATGTTTCATTAACAGGGTGCTAAATGTCTTTAATCTAGACATTTTCAATAATTGGTTGTTTGCCCAGGCAGAAGCCTAACTAATCAATCAAATTATCTAGTTCTACAAAATCATCTACCACAATTTAAAAGAGCAGAACGATCGCATTTCTCGATCGAGTAAGGTAGACACTTATGTACTCATCGGCTTCATGGTACTGAAAGTTAATCAAAAATGTCTACCCAATAATTGATCTCACAAAGCTTAAGTATTTAGTGAAAGTAAATACTTAAACTAATTTCATCATTTGTAGAAGCCCTCATTTACCTAGTCAACTGAGAAAGATATCAAGAGTTAATGGATCTACCAATGCTAACACACACTTTCGTATCCCAACCAAAAGCTAATCAGTTAAGAGTAATTAAAACTCACTCTTTTGACAATGCAGTAAGTAATATTGCCTCTGATACATTTCCCAGTCAGTCAAAGAAACAGGCAAACAATATTGGTGCGGCACAAGAGAAGATTTGGCGATTTTTCCTCAATCTTGCTAAAACTGCTGCCCCAGAGATAGTGTTAGCGAAATTTGAAAACTTATTTATTAATCCTAGCGTTTACTCGAAGCTTGAGATTGACAAAGCTTTGAGGCTCATAGTTTTATCTCATAGAGAGTCAGAGTTTAGAAATACTCTAAAACGTTGTATTTATATTCTCCTCAATACCTGGATTTATAGCCGAAAATCCCAATATGCTCCAATTTTGATTGAAAAGCTTTCCGTGACTAATCTCAACTATAGTGAAACACCTCTATTTTTGCGGACTTTGAGAAGTTTGCTCGTGAATTTTATTAACAGCCCAGATTATCAAGAAGTAAAACTATTTGCTTCTAGATATGATAATCAGCAAACTGGAAACTGGAAATCTCGTTATACTTCTTATTTACTCACTCCTCAGTATCTTAATGCAGAAAATCCTTTAGAACAACGCCAAGCTGCGAGAAGATTGTCACAACAATTGCAAGATAAGTTCAAGTTCGATCTGGCAATATATACGATTCATTCCGATCGGGCTTTATCTAAGAATAGCAAAGTTAAAAATCCGACTGCTTTGGGTGACGAAGCTTTAAGGTTGATTAAGAAAATTCTCGTCAAAAATGGTCATTTTAGTCATATTAATTTAGCTGCGATCTTCTTGAATCAAACTAAACAACTAAGCTACAGCCAGTTTAAAGAAAGTTTACTGAATTATCTGATATTTTCTTTAGAAAGTACAGGTTTAGGAGAATCTATCAAAACGCAGCTAGCCCAGAATTTGGCTACTCTTTACCAACATGAAGATCGGCAAGTATTGCAAAATGGTTTGATTTTGCGGACTGCGAATCGGATGATTGAACATTTAACTATTAACAAAAATAAGCAACCCTCCGATCTGTTTGTTTTAATTGCTTCTCAAGGGAATCCCTTAACTTTAGGAATTTTGATTCTCAAACTATTATTAATCTCTCCTGCTTCACGGACTTACTTAGAACTATGTATGTCAAAACTGATCGATTATTATGGAAATTACTCAGAAGAGGATTGTCAATGGGTAATTAACTTTCTGGAGATTACTAAGATTATCCTCACTGTGTATACAGGAGATATTAAATACAACTTAGTGAACATGGGGCGAGAAAATTCATCTTGTCAGACAATGATGGATGAAAATTCCTATCGGGTTTTCCCTCAAATTTATGGAGAGGGTTATTTAAGTAAAGCTTAGTAGAAAGGTGCGTTACTTTACACTAACGCACCCTACAATTTAGTTCAGTTGTGCGCTGCGTCTGAGGTAGTAGACTAAGGCAAGACCGATCGCACTCACCAAAATTAACAACCATTCCCCAGGTTCGGGAACTGCGGAAACTGGAGTCGGAACACTCAAGTTACTAGGTTTAGGTAACTGTTGATCTTCGATTTCTCGGTTAAAGCGATCGCTTCGTTGTTCCGCCCGCTTTAAATCCTCCCGCTGACGGTCATTTACTAACACAATCATCGAAGAATAAGGCGTAACAATTTCATATTGCTTCGCCACCGCATGAATCGCATCTAACTGTTTCACATTTTTTGGTTGCATTTGGCGACTTAAATGTGTCACCCATTGACGTGCAGCTATGGGAGTAAATCCGCCAACAGCTTGCGGCGCTTGATTATTATTTTGGTTAATAAACCAAGCATAACCATCCGCCAAATTTACCGCAGATTCTCCTAAACTAGATTGCGTACCAATCCGCTGCATCGCCGTTTTCATATCACTCGATACACCGCCGCCACTATCTTGAAGTGCTTGCAATGTTGCATCATCGTAAGCAGCAGGAAAACCACCTAAATGTACCATCCACAAAGGCGCAGACAACTTGAGCACCATCTTATTATTTTCTGTGAGTTCGTAACTTCCGGCATCTGTCAACAAAATAATCGCATCGTAAGATTTATTTCCCTGTAACTGCTGGAATTGTTGCAACATTTGGCGATGTTCAAGTGTACCAAAAAACATTGCTCGATCGGGTTTAAAACCTTGTAAACCATCTAAACGTTTTGGTGTTCCTTGCGCCGCTGTGAGATAAAGATCGGCAGTATTTTGCTTGAGAACTTGTTCTTGTAACCAGCGAAAAGTGGAGGCTACTTCCGATCGATGGTCATTCATACTATAAGAACCATCAAGAATTACCGCAAACCGCTGATTTTGAGGTAATTTATATTCCGCATCAAAGGGTTTTGCTTGGATTAAATAGTTTTCAGGTAACGCAACTTGATGCAGAGTTGGTTGTCCATCTTTTGCTGGAAGAGAGTCAGGAAGCCAGCGATCTTTTGCTGCTACTTTCTTACCATTAATCATGCGTTGAGTGGCAGAATTCCAGTAAAGATTTCGCCGTTCTTCCAACTGAGGTAAGGGCCAATTATCATTTTGTTTGAGTACTTTGTAAGTTAACCACAGGTGCATTTCTCCCCGATCTTTTTGGGGAATGGGAAAAGCACGCAAACGATAATTACGCGGGCCCACTTGTTCGAGTAAAGCAGGATCGACGCGACGGGCAACTTCTCGATTGTAAACTTCTTGGGCTGCACCACGAGGGGAAACAGTGAAGGGAAAACTCTGCGATCGATCGCCATTTTCACCCAACCAAACACCCGTCACCACTGCTGTTTCTGGTAGCGAAAAGTAATAGAGAATTTCCTCTTGGCTATAGGTTTGATTCTGATAAACTTCATAGATTTCGATATCTGCCCAATCGCCTTGAGGCTTAACAGTTATCTGTTGTTGTGCCAGTAAAACCCGCTGTTTATTAATATCTAACAATCCTGCTTTTGCTTCATTTCGCATAAAGGTAGATTGCAATGCTTTCTCAATGGCTGGTCTTTCGGCGCGGATAATGGGAGTATCGAAAAATTGAGCATAAAGTCCGGCGGCTTTTTCTCGATCGTAATCAGCACCTTTATAAGTAAAAGGAGAAACTAAAAAGTTATAAATCTCCTGCAAACTTCGGGCAGAACTTTCCGGCAAAAACCATCGATACATTTCAAAGATAGTGTCATCCTGAAACCGAGGATAGCGGTAGGATGCTAAGTAAGCTGTTAGCAATCCATTGCGAATTAAGTTGGATTTTTGGAGTAATTCTTGTCTTGCTTTTTCGGTTTGTGGTGGCGTTGCTAGGAGTTTAAAAGCTTCGATTTGGGGTTGTGGTTGAACGAGGGCAAAAAGTCCGATCCAAGTAACAACAACGATCGCAGTTAATGCAGCGGTTTTCGATCGACCATAGCGAGAAGAGAGTTGATTAAAGCTTTGCCGCCAAGCGCGATAGTAAGTTCTTCCCATTCCCCAAGGCATACTAAAAAATCCCAGTATTAGGATTGTTAAGGGAAATAGAATGACGGCAAAAACTACTAAATAGGCGCTACCCACTATGGAAAATAAAGTAATGGGCAGGACATAAAATGCTGCTAAAGTTAATAGGTAAATGGCAATTCCTAACAGTAGCGTATGTCCTACCAAATGTGCCCAATTTGAGTTATTAGATTCTGGATGACTAGCGGTAAATAGCCAATGGGTAAAGGCAATAGTTCCGACTAATCCTGTCAGTAATACTAAGGTTGTAACTGGGTTTAAATCTCGCAGTCCGAAGAAGCGAAACAGACATAAAAGTAGGAAAGGTGCTTCGATGCCATAAAATATTTGAAACAGGGAGATCGATCGGGTAAATCGCTTTGGCGAAGTTGATTGTTGTTGTTTGGGAAGTGCGCCGATGACTGTGCAAGTTGTTGGTACACCGACTAATCCGACAAAGGGCAAAAGAAAGTTTAAGGGAACTTGTCCGGCGATCGCATCATTAATTATTGCTGGACCAAGACTAGGCAAATATCCCACATAAACAATCAACAAAAGCGTTACATTAAATATCCAAAAGAAAATCGCAAATGCCTTTTTCATAGCATAGCTCCTTGAAATTTATCGGCAATAGCTTGATGAACTTCTGTCAAGAAAGTTACAACTTCCGGGTTATCGGGTTGATAAGATCGATCGAATAAAACCGAAATCATTACCCAACTAAGTTCTCGGCGCGTCACTTCTCCCCAAATCCGAGAAACAAAATCATCTGTAGTGCGTTGGGAAGATTGAAACCAATAAACTGCTTTGTGATTTCCCTGATTTAATGATAGCCAACGTCCGGTAATATCAGAGGTAAATTGCCGTTTTTCCATGCTATTTACCTGAAATCCCATGCCAGCTAAACAGAGTTCTGGGGCGTGTTGCGCTTGCCGAGTGGTACTAGAAACTAGTAGGATGGTGCCGGAAATGCCGTTAAAGTCGAATCGGAGTTTTTGCGCGATCGCACCCGGATAATCAGCAAAAAACTCCTCTTCAACACTCTTCAAAGGCACACTTTGAATCGGAAAAGACAAAGAAGCTTGCACATTTGTTAAAGCCAGAGGTGCTGCTTTTAAATGCGACTGAGGAACGAAAGTCAACCCCAAAATACACACAATTAATACTATTTGAACTAAGTAAGGGTTACGATGAGAAGCATCTAAAGAGAAGCTAAACGCCCCTCTGCCCCTCTGCCCCTCTGCCCCTCTGCCCCGCAACGGTACGCCTCGCAACAATCCCCAAGTCAGCAAACAAGTAGTAGTAAAGGCAAATATTCCTAAAGGAATATGCAGAAGATGGGCAAGTTCTGATTGTCCAAAAGTGTAGGTTGTGACAACTAAAGTTAGCACTCTCGCAATATTGGCAAGTATTAAAAGAACAAAATTAGCCACACAAACGAGTAACCAATGTAGTCCAATGCGGCGATTTTCTAACCAAGTTGCTGCTAGCAGAAACAGCGTTCCCACCCACAAACTTTTCATGCCACTGCAAGGCAAATCGACATGAGCAATGCCATTTTCTAAGAGTATGATATCTTCGGAAGAAATTGCCGCAATGTGCCAATGTGCTAAAATCCTTTCGACAGCATGGGCAGTTAAAAGACGCATGGGAAAGCCCAAACCTGTTGTAAATTGGATGCTAAATGGTAATAAACAGGCAATGGCAAATGCTAAAGGTAATCCTTTTCGCCAATTTTCCGGGTTAAGAAAAAGCCCGATTAATCCGTAAGTTCCTAGAATGAAAAGTAAGATGGGTAGCTGTTCGATTTCGAGGAAGTGGGGAATGGCGATCGCCCCAATAGCACTTCCCATCATCACAATTAAAGGCAAAGTATGCAACACAGGAACGGCTGAAAAATTCAGTTTTTCAAAATACCGTAATCCTTGAATAATTAGCAGCAACCCTCCCAAAGCCACTAACATTAAACTAAATGGTGCCGCTTTTGGTAAAGTTTGCGCCAACCATTGCAAACTCGATAAATTCAAATACAACCAACTCAAGATAACTAAGCAACTTCCGCCAAGTATTGCCCAATTTACACCTTGTTTGGTTTCAAAGCGAACTAATTTGTCTTCACTAATCATACTGTCTACATTTACCAATGGTTTTCGGACAGTCCTGTAGAAATATTGCGAGTAAATCGCCCCATTTCTCAGTCAAATTTTTTCTAACTTCAATTCCTCAAAGCGACATTCCAGATGAAATCCGTATGAAGTGTCACAAGAACAAGGGGAAATTTAACCTTTAACCTTTTAACTTGGGTTGTTTCTTTCGGGTAAGAATTGTTTTAAAATTTCGCTTGGTTGACGATCCCAGGTGTCGATATGTTCGTAAATTAAACCTTCTTTGGTTAATTTGTAAGTTGAGTAACCGTTAAAAAATATGTTAGCTTTCCAGGGAAGGCGTAGTTTTCCTCTAACAGTCCAATTTGCTAAAATAATATCTTCTGCGGTTTGTTTCACGTCATGTAAATCGAAGTAAAGTTCGGTGAAAAATAACTTTCCGTGAAATCGCAATGTCCAAAAGATAATTCGATAGTTTAATTTGCCTTTGAATTTGTTAACTGGGTCTTGAAAGTAGATATCTTTGGTGTAAATTTCATAAGAAATATCTCTCTCGAAAAGGGTGGGTAGGTCTTTTTCGAGTGTGGTGATTACTTGTTGAATTTGCTGTTGGTATTCCACGATTTATTAAGATTTTTTTGAACCGCAAAGACGCGAAGGACGCGAAGAAAAGAATAAGAGAAATTCAGATGATTTTATAGGGAAGCTTTGGGTTGTTGGAAGGTGTAGATATCTTTAATTACTTTTACCCAACCTTCGGAAACTGATTCTAAAATTCGATCGCCCTTTTCCCTAGTCGCCGTAGTTGGATCGCCAACAACGCCACTTTTACTTAAGTCTTTTGTCACCCAAGCGAAGGGTAACTTTCCTTCCATACTTAACAGGCTATCTTTTGGGAGTTCTGGGGGGTATTCTGCGATCGCATTTTCCATTTTTACTTGTTCTGGCAAAATGGAAAGCAACAAACTAGTTTCCGCATCTCCTGCATGAATGCCGAACTCTCTTTCTTTGGGAGTTAATAACTCGCTTACATTGTGGGGAACTCGCCAAGTAAACAGAGGAAAAACCATTAAATCATCATATTTTAAGTGTAAATCTCGCGCCGCTATTTCCATAATTTGTGGTTGTCCACCGTGAGAATTCATTAATACTAACTTGCGAAATCCTGCACGGTAAATACTGTCTGCAATTTCGCAAATAGTGGTAATTAATGTTTGGTAACTGAGAGTAATTGTACCGGGAAAATGCCAATGTTCGTTTGATTTACCGTAGTAAAGAGTTGGTAAAGCAAAAGCGGGAATTGCTGAGTCTAATTTTTCTAAAGCTTTACCTAATACGGCGACACCGATCGCAGCATCGACAATTAATGGTAAGTGAGGGCCATGTTGTTCGATCGCACCCACAGGCAAAATTAACACTACATTTGCCTTATCGGGCATTTCTTGAACATCTTTCCAAGTTAGATAAGGAAAAAAGCGTTTTGGGGGAATGAAACTGTGCATAGTCCGAAATTAATAGATAAAGTTAGCATTTTTTTTGCTTATGCCAAGTGTACTTTTAAACAGTCTGGATAAACCACTTTTTAGAATGTGTGGCAACAATTTTGGCCCCGGCAAGAAGAAGATTCCTAACTGCTGCATCAATCCAAGTGCATCGCCTTGTCCCCAATGCTCAACAATTTTCCCGTTCTCAACTTTATCAATGTGCATGATTGACAAGCTGATTTGCTTGCCTGTTGGTGGAATACCTTGAAATTCTCCCAAGTGCGTTGCTGTAAATGTTCCATGCGTCACAACTTTGTCGCCGGAAATAATTACTTGATCAAAAGTGTGTTGTCCTTGGCTAAAGGCTAAATAAAACGACATCCCAAATTGCTTGAAACTTTCCCTATTTAGTGGCTTTGGCATACCTGCTAGATGAGCGACAAAATCGGGAGCCAAAAGCTCTAAAGCTTGCTCGATTTTGCGATCGTCAAAAGCTTTGTAGAACTGGAGAACTAGGGCTTTGTTTTGTTCAGTCGGCATAGGGAATTTCGTTTTGAACCAAATTGTACACTTTCCTATTGTGAGAAATTTGAGATTGTTGGAAGTTGTTTTTCGATCGCATCACAAGCCACACAAACTCCATTTTCTGCTTGAATAATTTGCCCGATTTCTGTTGCTTTCGCTGCATAACTAGGATTTTCTAATAATTCACCTAACTTTTTGGCTACTCTTGCCGCTGAATACTGCTTGCGGGAAATAGTTTTGGAAGTTCCCAAACGTTCAACTCTTGCGGCATTGTCGGGTTGATCGTGGCTGTAGGGCATTATAAGCGTTGGACGACCCGCCCGTAAAGCTTGGGCGGTTGTGCCGATGCCGCCTTGGTGGACGATCGCACAAGCACGCGGAAAAATTTGCGAATATGGAGTATAACCTACCGCGATCGTGTTTTCCGAAAGATTCTCTGGAGGTGCATTTTTACCAATCAACAAAACTGCACGACGATTTAACAATTTTGCAGCTTGAATACTTTCCTGATAAAAGTTTCCAGGTGTCATAACTGCGGCTGAACCTAGAGTAAAAACGATCGGTGGTTCTCCTACTTCTAAAAATTGCTTAAGTTCTGGTGTAATTTCCCCTTTTTCGTCGCTACCATCGTAAAAAGTAAAACCTGTAATCACCGTATTTTTTGCCCAATCCGGTTGAGGTTTGGCGAATGCTGAGGAGAACATTGCCAGCACAAGAAAAGGAGAATATTTATCTTCAATAAAGGGATTGCCAACTAAGGGAGGTAAGCCGAGTTCTCGTCGTAATTGATGAATCGGTTCTGCCCAAGATTTAGTCATTATTTTTGATAATTGAATTACGCCTTGGTTGGCGATCGAACCAAGCCCACGAAACTTAGATAAAAATGGAAACACAGGGATAACTGATGGGTCGTAAACAGATAGAAATGCGGCAGGTTGTAGGACAGCATTTGTCCAGCGAATCCCTAACTTTTCCGCAACAAATCGCGCCGCAACAACTCCTTCACCGATAATAATAAAATCTGCATCTTTGGCACAGTTCATTACATCTGTGTAGGTTTCGCGTAAATTTGCACAAACCCAATTGCGGATAATATATTCGGTACTTGTTTTTAAATCCATCATTCGCGCCATTTCTTCAGAGTCGTTCAAAGCAGTATTATCAGGGCGCATTCGATGAAATTCAAATCCCAAAGATTCTATTTTGCTTTGATATTCTTTGTGAGTGGCAAACACTACATTGTGACCGCGTTTTTTTAATTCTTGTGCGATCGCAATTTTCGGATGCAGATCGCCAAAAGAACCGATCGTAGTTAAAACAATTCGACTCACTCTTTTACCTCTAGGTCGGTAGCATTAGTTTGACACAAAGGATTCATGAATTTTTTTGTTGCATCAATGCCGCACTACGGGCTGTTGCTGCTTTCAATTCAGCTTCAACTAACTTCTCAAGCTCTATTTGTTGTTCTGCTGGCAATTCCTGCCCCCGCTCCCGTGCTAACCGCCATAAGCTCATCAATTCCGACAGCCGCTCTTGTTGCTCGGCACTAAAAAACCGATCGGGATGAAAGCTTTGAATAAAGAGTAGCGCACTGAATTCCATCTCACCCAACTGAGCAGTTAACGCATCTAAAGCTTGCCCCGCAGTTTTGCCAACAGAATGTTTATTTCCTGCAATAGCACGATAACATTTCTCGCCGTTACTATCAGAAATTGGCAGAATTGATACTGTAGTCATGCTTCCAGTTTAAAGTTATTTGACTTAAATTATAACTCTACACTTCGGCGGTGCAAAAAATTACTTGACTTCCGAGAATAAAATCTTGTAAGGTGCATATCTATTTTGCTGATAAGAACCAACCCAAATGCTATAAGTTCCCGGCAACCATTGACCAGCAATACCCGCATTTTTCCCTTGATAATCATCATTACACCAAGTACCACCAGGGCCACTAATTACTAATGTTGTATCAGCGGGACTAATTACTTGAACTCGCAAATAATTTAAAGGAGAAGTTATTAGTAATGTGTGGTTAGGATTGCGATCGACAAACCCCGTACAAGGCCCAATTTCTGTATCTCTTCGACCAGCAATTTCCCTAGCAAATTCCATTCCCCCACTAATCCCCCGCACAATTTGTGGATCTGGGCGAAACTGCGGGTTAATAGTAATGCCTGGAAAAATAGGAATATTTGGATTAGGAGTTAATTGCCCTTGAGTTTTTCCAATTAAGAGTAAGTTAAAAGATAACAGTATGAATAAACTTAAAACTGAGTTTAGAGTAGTGAAACGAGAATTATTTAGAACTTGCAAAATCGGTTTGTACATAGTGATTTGTGCAGAGAGAGTAAATAATGTTGATTATTTTATCATGATTGGTGGGCATCCTGTGAAACAACATTTATATTGACTAATCCTTTAAAGACTCAAGTTTTGATTAAAATTGATACTATAACTTATAAAGGACATTCTGTTATTAGAATTAATATCCCACCTCAAAAAGAGATTTCCTTTGTAGGCGAAAAAGCGTTTATTAGGGAGGATTCTTCAACTGTAGAAGCTAAAGGACCAAAACTACTTGCTGTTTCTCAACTTTTCCAAAAGTAGTTTATGAAGATGGGGCATGAGATAGTAGCAGTAGCAAATTCGATGACCGGGATCGCCCCGTCACCGATATCTAAGAAACAACTCGTCAAAAAACACTACTGCCCCAAATCTACAGAAGGCAAACCCCGCACCCTCACAGAACTCAAAATCTACTGTTCACTCCTAGACTGGGGAAAAACACCCCATTCTCTATTCACTGTAATGATACTTACAAGCTACAATTACAATTTCTTCATCTGTAACTTGGTAAACTAAACGATGTTCATTATCAATGCGCCTTGACCAAAAACCACTTAACTCATATTTCAGAGGTTCAGGTTTACCCAATCCTTCAAATGGCGATCGGTCTATATCTTTAATCAGTTCAACAATTTTGCGATGAATCTTTTTGTCTAATTTTGACCATTCAGTAAAATCTTCAAATGCAGAAGATTCAAAAACAATTCTTCTGCTCATTGTTAATCCTGTAAGTTAACTTCAACTAAATTTTGCCGCTTTTTAACATTTTCAATCGCTCTCAGAAGTCGATTTTTGTTGACGGTTGATTTTAAAAGGTATTCAGTTTCATCAAATTGTGAAACAATGATTTCAATCTCTTTATCTCCAAAAGTCGCTTTAATTTCTTCTAAAAAATTACTATCTAGTTCGCTAGCTTTCAACCGATAAACTGTTGACATAGTTTTTACCTATTTTCGATTCTGATAATTATAGCTTTATCTTAGCACCTTTCATCAGATTGAATGTTTCTCCAGTTTGTGTAATCGGTTTTAGGAGTAGCTTGATTTTGCTTAATTCTTTCTAACAACCCTGGAATTGCCAAAAGTTCTTGAGTTGCTGCTTCACTTTCAACATTAACTAAATAAGCAGCAAAATCAGCAAGTACCTGTAATTTCTGTGGCGATAGTTGCTTGAGTAATTCATTAAGCTGGCATTCTAATTCTGTGACAGATATCTCTACTGCCGAGGATTGATCAGAGCTTGGGGAATTGTCTGTAGTATTCATACCTGTGTTTGACCTTTATAGAAAATCTTTGTTCTTCCCAAATGATTATCCAATAAATCGGCAATCAAATCATCAACAGTTCCTTTTTTAGCTGTTCCTTGTTTTAGAGAGTTTAGAAGCGTTTTAGCATTTGCAGCAATCTCCAAACGTCTCTTTTCAATTCTTCGTTTCTTGATTAGCTCAAATAAATACTCTTGGTCATCAATAGAAAGTTTTTCGATTGATTCTATAATCTCTTGAAAAGATGTAATACTCATAGTTTTATCCTCTCTGTTAATAGCAAATTTTCTAACTTAACTTCTATTATCCAAACAGGAAAAGATTTTAATTTTGGGTAGAGACGTTTCATAAAACGCCTCTACAACAGAACTTATTTCGCCTGAGATAATGCTTCTTGTAAGCGGGCTTTATCCAGTTCCTTTTGATGTAAAAGTACCCAAGATTCAGTTAAATCAGGGCCATGAACATCGCCAGTTAAAGCGGCTCTTAAACTCCGCATTACTACACCTTTTTTTAGGTTTTGTTCTTTTGTTACCTGTTTAATAATTCCTTGGGCTGATTCTGCGGTTAATTCCTGATTATCCAGGGCATTTTTAATTGCTTCTAAGGCAGTTTTTGCACCTTCTTGTTGTAATTGGGCTTTGCCTTCTTCGCTGAATTCTACTTGAGTAACGAAGAAATAGCGGCTCATTTCTACTGGATCGGGGACAGCAGTAATGTCAGGAATGTTGGTTAACATTTCGGTTAACCAAGCTCGATCGCTAACTGGTAAACGAATCAAACTAGGGCCAATTAAAGCGGTGATTTGTTCTAGCCAAGGGCGATCGCTCTCTGAATCAAATTTAAACCCCGCTTCTTGCCAGAAAGGAATTAGCAAATCTGTTAATTCATTAACTGGCAATTTATGTAAATATTGACTATTAAGCCAATTCAATTTATCCCAGTCAAATTTGGCTCCCGCTTTGTTAACTCGATCGAAAGTAAATTCAGTTGCAGCTTGTTCTAAAGTAAAAATTTCTTTGGTAGAATCTGGGGGCGACCAACCTAACAAAGTCATGTAATTTGCTAAAGCTTCGGGCATAAAACCTAATTTTTTAAAGTCAAAAATTGAGGTAACACCTTTGCGTTTAGAAAGCTTTTGTCCTTGCTTATTTAAAATTAAAGGAGTGTGGGAAAATTCGGGAATTGCTGCACCTAACGCTTCATAAAGAAGAATTTGTTTTGCAGTATTGGCAATGTGATCTTCGCCCCGGATGACATGAGTAATTTGCATATCAATGTCATCTATAACTACAGCCAAATTGTACAAAGGTTGACCGAAATCTTCGGTTTCAGAACGACGGGCAATTACCATATCACCACCTAAATCGCTGCCTTTCCAGGTGATTCTTCCTCTCACCATATCGTTCCAAGAAATTTCGCGATCGTCCTCAATTTTAAAACGAATTACTGGTCTTCTTCCTTCAGTTTTAAAAGCAGCTTCTTGTTCCGGTGTTAAATTTCGATGTCGGTTATCATAGCGAGGTGCTTCTTTTCTCGCTGCTTGCGCCGCCCGCATTTTTTCCAGTTCTTCTTCAGTGGAATAACACCGATAAGCCAAACCTTTATCTAATAGTTTTTGGATGGCTTGGCGATACAAATCTAATCTTTTTGTTTGAAAAAATGGCCCTTCATCCCAATTTAATCCTAGCCATTTTAGACCTTCAAGGATATTTTCTGTGTATTCGGGGCGCGATCGTTCTACGTCCGTATCTTCAATTCGCAAAATAAATGTTCCACCTTGATGACGGGCAAACAACCAGTTAAATACAGCTGTTCTTGCCGTACCGATGTGTAAATTTCCTGTGGGACTTGGGGCGATTCTAACTCTTACTGTCACAATAGATTCTCCGACATGGCATGATCGCAGATGTTTAGGTCTTAATTGCAATTTTCAGACCTATTTTTCCTGTTAATAGCGTTATTGGCGATCGATAAATTTGCGATCGGGCAATTGAGTCTTTTCTTACTCTTTTGCCTCTTCCTCTGGTGAGGTAACGCTTTTCAATTGTAACCGCAAATGTGTATTTGGTGAGTGGCGATCGATATTTTTTTTGAACCGCGAAGACGCGAAGAGCGCGAAGAAGAAGACGAAGAAGATAACATTGGTAATCAATCCGAATATGTTATGAGAGATTATTCTGATTTTTTATCTTTAGCAATTCTAAATCAATTGTAAAAACTTCTTCTCTTCTTTCTTCGTGTTCTTCGCGTCTTCGCGGTTCAAAAAATCTTTAACTCTCAATTGTTGAGGAGTGCTATCTTATATGTATTAATTGTAATTATAAAACAAAAGTGAGAGAGGTTAATTTATGGTTCATCAAGAACAAATCAATATTTCAACTAAGGGAAATGGGGATATGCACGACTTGACGGAAAAAGTAAATCAGGTTGTGAAGAATTCGGGAATTCAACAGGGCATGGTAAATGTATTTAATGTTGGTAGTACTGGGGCGATCGGGGCTATTGAATTTGAACCGGGATTGCAAAGAGATTTACCAGAAATTCTCAATAAATTGATTCCTCCCAGTCGGGATTATTTTCACGAACAAACGTGGCATGATGGTAATGGACATTCTCATTTACAAGCAACTTGGCTTGGCCCTTCTTTGACTGTGCCGATCGCTAATGGTAAATTAATTTTGGGAACTTGGCAACAAATTTTTCACCTTGATTGTGATAACAAAGCACGTCAAAGAAAGGTCATGGTTACTGTTTATGGGGAGTGAGTTAATCTACGTGAGTATTGAATACACCCCAATCTTCAATTCCTTGGGATTTGAGGATTGATTCGGCGCGATCGATCTCCGACAAATCACCATCTACAACAAATAAATAGTTGCCTTGGGAAAGGCGATCGCTATAAACATTTGCCTGTTCATTGGAAACACCATTTCCCAAAACTGCGCCAATAATTGTACCACCAACAGCGCCATAAAAACTGCCAGCTAATGTGCCAACAATTGCCGCTTGAGAACCTGCAAAAAATATCGGCCCTAATCCTGGGATTGCTAAAGAACCCTCTTAAAGGACGTAATTCTGGCGGCAGTTTACCGTTTTCGTCGTTTGGTTTCATAGACAATATTATTGATGATTAATCATTTTTTGCTTTGGCTTTTTTCCTTTTCCTTCTCCGCTTGATTACCCAAAAGACAAACCCCACAATTAAAGCAATGACTATGAAGCTAGAAATGGGGCCTAAGTATTTCTCGACCAACTGATAGTTTCTTCCCAGAATATATCCGGCAAATGTTAACAAAGACACCCATAATACACTACCAATAGTTGAATACAATAAAAAGGGTACAAGGTGCATTTTATCTAAACCAGCAGGCACGGAAATAAAAGTGCGAACTCCTGGTATAAGCCGCCCGATAAATACAGCTATTCCACCATATTTATTGAACCATTTTTTTGATTTATCAATGTCTTTACTAGAGATAGTTAACCATTTACCATGTCTATCCGCCCATCTTTTTAAACGCTTTTCACCAAAGCTTTTACCTATGTAATACCACAATAAAGCCCCTAGCACAGAACCAACAGTTCCCGCCACAATTACAAAGGTAATACTGAGCCTTCCTTGGGTAGTCGTAAACCCTGCTAAGGGCATGATAACTTCTGAAGGTATTGGTGGGAATAAGTTCTCTAAAAACATTAAGAAAACAATTCCCCAATAACCTAAAGAGTTGATAGTATTTGTGATCCAGTCGAGCATTATTTGAGTGATGAAGAGTTAGTTATGACTCGCTTGATTCGCCCAAACGTTCTGGGTTTTCTACACCGATTAATTTATTCCAAAGTTGATAACCAACCTCTGTTTTGGGAACGTAATAATTATCAGTTCCAGCCTGCATATTAGCCATAGCTGTAAACTCTTCCCATACGGGATCGTTGAGGTCGATATACTTTGCACCTTGTTGCAAACGAGTACCAGATTCTAGCACAATAATTTCTTTTAATTCTTCACTGGAAAAACCTTGCATTCGACTATGCAATTCTTTAATTTCAAAGGCATTTAATGCTGATGTTACAGGTGGGTGTTTTCCAGTCATTCCTTGATTTTTACCCGCTTCTCTATTCGGGTGTAAATCTTTATCCCACTCATCTGCTTTGGCATCATTTGGTGTACCGACTTTTTGTTGTTGTGCCATTTTTATTTCTCCGTATTTGCAGCTTTTTCTTCTTCTCCAGGACGTTGAGTAGCCGGAGGAAAATCTACATATTGTTCGGCTCTATGCACTTCATTATTAGTAGCTTTTTCCCGTAACATCTCTTTGGGATCTACTGAATCGTCAGCAGCAGAAACAAACACATCATTTGCGTTGGTATTGGGTTTATTACTTTTGCCTTTATGACTTGCATGACCACCCGGCATATTTTTTACCTCTAATGACAATAACCGAATATATATTTAAGGTAAGGATAAAACTTAGGCGATTAAACTATCTTAGGGTGTAGGAAATAGTCATTTTTTAAACGGCTCCAGGCGCAGAGGACGCAGAGGGAAGACAAGGAGGGGTTTACAATTTGGAAAAACTTAATTTGTGGTTAAAGTTAGGTTTTCTGTATCTACCATAAGGGTTAAATTTTCGCCTAAGTCGGAAGGGTTTCTTTTGACAAGTGTTTCGTCGGGTTTGCACCAGTAATCTCGCTGTTTTTGAAAGGGCATGGAGAGGATTTTTAGTATATTATTATCTTCCGGTTTGGTGTAGGCTGGAATTCCGATCGCAACTTCTGAAACAGGCACATTTAACCTTAATGTTCGATGCAATCTATCCCACCAAGGAAACACTACTGAGTAATTAGAATTGGTTTCTTCTTGTACTTGAGAATGATGAATTCCGTGCATTCTTGGTGTGACTAAAATCATGTTTAACCAACGTTCTAATTGTAGAGGTAGTTGCACATTGCTATGGTGAAATAAGGTATTTGCCTGAAAAATTAATTCATAAATGGCAAATGTTGTGAAAGAAACGCCAATTAAACCAACTTGAACAATACGGAAAATTGCTGAGAAGGCTATTTCGATAAAGTGAAAGCGAAACCCTGTGGAAACATCCAAGTCTGGATCTATATGATGGGCATTATGGAAGCGCCAAAGTAAGGGAAATTTATGGTTGGCGCGATGCCAATAGTAGAAGCTTAAATCTAGTAGTAAAAAACCGATCGCAAACTTTACCAAACTCGGCAATTCTCCTAAATGTACTAACCCGAAAGATTGCGCTTTTGTCCAATGCAACATAAACTTTGCCGCAGGTTGCACTAAGACTGCATTTGCCACAAACGCCAAAGCAGTCACACAGAAATTAATCGTCAATCTTCCGAGTAGTGAATTTGTTCTTTCTCGTAAAGGAAACCACCTTTCTAATAGTAAAAGCAGCAGAAAAAGTCCTAAGACGATCGCCGGAGTATAAGCCAACATTCCCTCAACCTTTAATGCACTAATGAAGTCCGCTGATGTGCTAAAAACCACTCGTATAATTCGGGGTTATTATAAGTTTCTGTCCAAGAATCATGCTCAGTTTCCGGGTAAACAGTAAACTTAATATTTCCCCCAATTTTTTTCACAGCCTTCACCATTTCTTCCGACTCACTAATGGGAACCACCCGATCTTTTGCTCCATGAAATGCCCAGACAGGTAGATTTTTTAAATTAAAAGCTGCATCAACATCTCCACCACCACAAATGGGGGCAATAGCAGCAAAAAGATGCGGATGAGCAGCTGCTAAATGCCAAGTACCATAACCGCCCATACTTAAACCAGTTAAGTAAATTCTTTCGGGGTCAACTTTGAAATTGGCGATCGCCTCATCCAGCAATCTAAGTAATAATGGTACCGACCAATATTGTCGGTGAGTACATTGGGGAGAAACCACAATAAACGGAAAATCTGCCTGTTCTTCTACTACCCTAGAAACGCCATGTCTTTTCAAGAAATTTAAGTTATCCCCCCGTTCTCCTGCACCATGCAAAAATAGAATTAACGGCCATTTTTCTTTTGTTTCGTAACCTTTTGGCAGAAACAGTAAATAGTTGTAAGTTCGATTTCCACTGACTTCTTGTTGCATCACACCATCTCTAAAGTTTAACTTTTTACTAAATATTGCTCAAACCACTGTCGCGCCATTTTCGCTATCTCTTCTAACGCTCCAGGTTCTTCAAAAAGATGACTAGCACCGGGAACAATTTCTAACTTTTTCTCTCCCGATAATTGGGCTAACGCTTCCTGGTTCATCCCAATTACAGGGCTGTCTTTTTCACCTACTATTAACAATGTTGGTGCTTGGACATTTGACAGCGAAGATCCAGCTAAATCAGGTCTTCCACCCCGCGAAACTACTGCGCCCACAGCATCGGGAAATTGCGCCGCTGCCACTAATGCTGCTGCTGCACCAGTACTAGCCCCAAAATAGCCAATTTGGATATTTTGTATATCCAAGTTTTGGGCAACCCATTGCGTTGCATCAACCAATCTTTCGGCTAAAAAAGTAATGTTAAAGCGGAGATCTTCACTTTCTTGATCTGTGCTTTCTTCGTCAGGTGTTAATAAGTCAAATAACAGGGTAGAAAATTCGGCTTTATTTAACTCTTGTGCCACATATTGATTGCGGGGACTATTGCGACTGCTACCGCTACCATGAGCAAATAAAATGATGCCACGGGCATTTTCCGGTTGCGCTAAACTACCTTCTAAGTTAACGATACCTGATGAAATCCAAACTTCTTGATTGTTGTATTCCAGTGTTTTATTCATGTCCATCTGTGTCCATCTGTGTTTATCTGTGGATATCTGTGGTAAAAAATTAAAACCCTGAAGGAAAAGTTTCTGGCGCTTCGCCTGTTTGCCATTGGGCGGAACGTTCATCATTTCACCTTCCCTTTTCTGCCTTGTGTTTCCCAAAGTGGAAAATTCCCTTCAAGCAATCACAGCTAAAGGAAGAGTTTTTCCGCTAGGTTGCTGTTACCTCCACCCTATAGGCTACTATTTGTTTACTCTTCTATCTAATGAGAGGGATTCAGCAAGGGAACAGGAAAGACAAATTAAAACTCAAAACTATTTTGTCCATTTACTAAAGGGGTATTTAATTAAATTGGCATTGAAGTATCTGGGATCGTGGGAGACTTCCATTCCTACCCATTCGGGCAATTGTATCACTTGATTTTCTGCTGTCAATTCCACTTCAGCAATAATTAATCCGGCATTTTCTCCAAAAAATTCGTCTACTTCCCAGATTAATTCTTCATGTTTAATTAGGTATCGAGTTTTTTCAATCAATGGCGGCTCACACATTGTTTCTAGCATGGTTTGAGCATCACTCAGGGGAATGGGGTATTCAAACTCTGCTCTAGAATTACCAACACTTAAACCCTTAATCGTTAAATAACCTTTAGTACCTACAGTACGTACTCTAACTACAGCTTCTTTTTTCGTGCAAATGTATCCTTGGCAGTAGATAGTACCTGTAGCAAGCGATCGCCATTTATCTCCATTAACCAGAAACTTGCGCTCAATTTCAATAGCCATAAGTAATATATTTAAACAAACCTTAATGGTAGTAAGTTACACCTAATTCTAACGGTTTATTTAGGAAAAGATTAACCTCTAGCTAAAAGGTCATCCATCTGAAAGTTAGAAAAGTTTGACAAATCAGGCCAATACTGTATACTAAATAACTGACGTTACAGTAGATTTAACCTAGTAGCTTTGCTAAATTATGCTAGCATATAAGAACAAAGCAAATAACTATATATTTCTACTGACTTAAATAACTTGTATCTTTTTGTACTGGGGGATTGATTGTAGACTCCAGTTGCCTGTTAATCTTTAGTAAAGACTATGAGAGAGGAAACCAACTTGACAAGGGTATAGAACTTACTGCTCTGGCGGAAAGAAAGATTGCATTCTCTCTAAAAAGATAGGCAAATTTAACCTCTGTAACTCTGTCTCAAGCAGAAGGGCAGAATTGCCAAAGATTACCCTCTTGAGGGAATGTGGATTAGCCAAATTTTGACTATTGTTATAGAGTTAGTATTCTTTCATTATTAACCTGATTATGGGCGCTAACATCTCTCGACATTATCGACAATCTTTACAACCCTACGTCGATCCAGAAATCCTCGAAGGAGTAGATTATTTACCCGAAATACCGGAAACAACGGGAAACGTACCCAGCGTTGTTGTACGCAAAGATCGCCAAGGGACAAAGTTTTTAATTTTAGTATTAGCTGGATTGTGTTTGTTTGGAGTTACCTACAATCATGCAGCTAACCTGGCACAAAAGTTGCCGTTGTTTCCGGTAATGAGTCATTCAGCTAGCGAGTAAGGAATTCAAGATTCCCAATTCAATGGGAAGAAAGTTTGAGAACGAGTAACAAAGACGATCGCAGCTTGCTTAATTTTCAGGATTTTAAAGATAAAGCTGTCGATCATCTGATGAAAATTTTGAGTTATTGAAATTGAACTTGTCCGGCTTGTAAATAAAGAGCTTGATTTTGCAATCTTTGGGTTTCAGCAGGACTCAAACCCCATTGTTGTTGTGCTTGTGTGTCAGTTGGTAACGGTTTTAATACCCCCGTTAAATTGAGGGTTTGTCCTGGTTTAATGACGATTTTATTTTCGGCGCTTCCAGCATCTAAAGGTGGTTCAAGAACCACAAAAACTGGTTGACCATTGGGTTGTCCGATCCAAAAAGTGCGATCGCCATTCACAGTTTGCACAGTCACATTTGTTAACTGAACTTGTTTATTGAGAATCGATTGTCTGTCGGATGTATTAGTAATGACGCTGACATCAGTAATTGGTTCGCTAGAACCCGCCACCGGATTAGCTGTGGGTGTAGTTTGAGTATCAGGAGTGGCGATCGCACCGGGAGAAGCAGCCGTAGGCGACGGTACGGGAGTAGCCACAATGGTATTAGCGGGGACGGGAGAGGGGGTAACAACGACGGTAGTTGGTGCAGGAGTAGGGGTAACAACTACAGTGGGAGTGACTTCGGGAGTGGGATTAACGGCTGTGTTTTGATTTTCGCAAGCGGCGATCGCACTTGTCAACAATAATAAACAAGTTACTTGACCGAGCCAACCCCTTTTTTGAGTGAAACTATTATTGACTTGCATATTAAAAGCTCCGACTAAGTTATGTACTGTTGCAGTTAGAATTAATAGCCTTACCTTAGAAGTTAGGAATCAATTAGGCTTCTATCTGATGGGAGAGAATATTTAACGACCTTTTCTTTTATCACTTAAACGTCTGATAAATCCTGGCAATCCAATTTTGCGAGAACGCCGTCGATACGCTCTATTTTTTTCGGCGGATTCGCTAGCAGCATTGACATCCTCTTTATAGGGAATACCTTGCTGAATGCGATCGTTCCTAGTCATCGATACAGCGTGTTCATCAGGCACAATTTGCGAACCGAATCTTCTCGCATAAACTTGGGTAAACTCTGCGCCAAAAAACAATATTTGAGCCGCATAATAAACCCAAGCCAGGATAATAATTAGTGAACCCGCTGCCCCATAAGTCGAACCAAAACTACCATTTCCCAAATACAAACCCAGTAAAAATCTCCCGATACTGAATAGTAAAGAAGTAATTATTGCTCCAATCCAAACATCTCCCCAAGTAATATGTACATTGGGCAGAAATTTAAAAATCATGGCAAACAAAAGGGTAGTTACAGCAAAAGCAACCAGGAAATTAATTATTTGCCAAAGAACGTCAAAACCTGGGACTAAGTGACTAAAATAAGTACTAATTCCAGCTAAAACGGCGCTAATAACTAGAGATACCAGCAATAAAAATCCAATTCCTAACACCATTGTAAAAGATAAAACATTACGCCGGATAAAACCTTTAACTGGACGACCTGGTTTTGGTTGAACTTCCCAAATAGTATTAAGTGCATCTTGGAGTTGAGTAAATACACCAATAGCACCAAATAATAAAGCCACAATACTAATAATAGAAGCGATGCTTCCTGTAGCTGGTTGATTAGCGTTTTGAATAGCTGTTTCAATTACTTCTGCACCACTTCTGCCAACTAAACCTTGAATTTGGGTAACAATTTCCCCTCTGGCGGCTTCTTCGCCAAATATCAGTCCAGCGATCGCAATTACAATTACCAACAAAGGTGCAATAGAAAAAACCGTATAATAAGCTAAAGCTGCTGCCAAACGTGAAGCTTTATCTTCACTCCATTCATCAAAAGTCTGTCGCAAAATTTGCCAGATTGTCCGAAAATTTAGCTGTTTTAGTTTAGTTCGGGAAGTTGGTTGCTGATTGACAGTTTGTGGCATTTTTTAATACGGAAATGTAGGGTTTTACTTTTAACTTAATATCTGGTTTACTACTGTTATCTAAAATCCTGCATCTGTCCCCAGGGCGAAACTGTTTAATAAATCACCTGTTCGACTTCTATCTTTAGTTGTAGGGTGCGTCAGACGATAAATCTGCTCGAGAGCATCAAGGTTTGAATTTCTGACGCACCCTACTAATTGTGCCAGTTTCGGCTTCTATCTTTAGACTGAGTGACAATAAAGTAACCTTATAGTTTACTGAAATTAGAGCTAAAAATGGGAATATGCAACTTACAGAAAGAGTGGCGCTAATTACAGGTGCAGGTTCAGGAATTGGCAAAGCTGCTGCCCATTTGCTAGCAAAAGAAGGTGCTAAAATTGCAGCTTTAGCCTTGACTAAAGAAGATCTTTCCCAAACTATTAATCAAATTCATAGTAATGGCGGGGAAGCAATTAGTTTAATTGCTGATATTTCTCAACCCGAACCAATGGAAAAGGCAATTCAACAAATTATCGATCGATGGGGCAGACTTGATATTGTTTTTGCCAATGCGGGAATCAATGGGGTTTGGGCACCAATTGAAGAATTGCAACCTTCCGAGTGGGACAGAACTTTAAATGTTAATTTGAAGGGAACTTTTTTAACTGTTAAATATGCTGTTCCCTATTTAAAAAAACAAGGTGGTTCGGTAATTATTACTTCTTCAGTAAACGGTACAAGAATTTTTAGTAATACTGGTGCAACGGCTTATTCTTGTTCTAAAGCGGCGCAAGTTGCCTTTACTAAAATGATAGCTTTGGAATTAGCAGAACAGCGAGTGCGGGTAAATGTAATTTGTCCGGGAGCAATTGAAACTAACATTAATGAAAGCACTAAACAACGGAATTTGGAACAGGTAAAAGAACCTGTAGAATTTCCCGAAGGAAATATTCCTTTAACTGATGGTAAACCGGGAACTGCGGAACAAGTAGCGCAGTTGGTGTTATTTTTAGCTAGTGATGCTTCTAGCCATATTAGCGGTACAGAAATTTGGATTGATGGGGCGGAATCTTTGTTACAAGGATGAAGTTTTAGAGGTGCGTTACGCGATCGCGAGGAACAATCATTACGGGAAAAATTGTATTTTTTGTCAGCTTAACATTAGAAAATATGCCTCTAGCTAGAGAGCGATCGCTACATATACGCGCAATATTTGCAGTGGGAAGGTAAGATGCGGGTGATATGCGACAGTTAATAATTCAAGTACCAAAAGGACAAGGACAAGAGGTTCTCGATCTTGCCAAATGTTACGATGGGGCGAATTTGGCTCAATTCGAGGCTAGTAACAATGGGGGGGAAATTGATGTAATTATTGTTCATGTTTCTAATCGTAAAGTAGAGAAATTTTTAGGAGAGTTAGAAAATTTATCAAAAGTTCACGTTAGTTTAATGCCTACTGGTGTGATGGCGTTGCAACCGCCTGCTTCGGAAGCACCGGAACAAGTTAAGGATGTGCAAGAACGTAGTCCGATCGAGATTTTTCTTTCGGGTTTGCAAAGTATTGGTTCTTGGCGGGGTTTTCTGGGATATGCGGCAGTTGCCGGGGTTGTAGTTTGGATTGGACTTTATACAAATACGAGTTATTTGTTAGTTGCGGCGATGTTAATAGCACCGTTTGCGGGTCCAGCGATGAATGTGGCAATTGCTAGTGCTAGGGGCGATCGATTTTTGCTTTGGCGCAGTTTGTTGCGTTATTTTAGTGCGTTAGGGGTAACGATTGCGATCGCCTTTTTCCTCAGTTTAATACTGCAACAAGAAGTTGCTACCACTTTGATGATTGATAGTAGTCAAATTTCGGCAGTAGCAGTTTTATTACCCATTGCCGCAGGTGCAGCTGGAGCGTTAAATTTAGTGCAATCAGAGCGTAGCAGTTTAGTTTCTGGTGCAGCAACGGGAATGTTAGTTGCGGCTTCTTTAGCACCGCCAGCGGGTATTGTAGGAATGGCAACTGCTCTAGGCAGATGGGATTTAGTCAAAGGTGGATTATTTTTGCTATTTCTGCAATTATGCGGTATCAATTTAACAGCTGCGATTTTATTCCGCATTTTTGGTTTATCTACTAAAGGAAGTCGTTACGATCGAGGAAAAAAGGGAGTTTTTCCAGCTGCTTTAAGTGTTACTTTAATTGCCCTTGTCGGACTTTTAACTTGGCAATTTTTCAATTCTCCGAGTTTGGAACGTTCTACTCGTGCCCAACGTGCCAATGTGCAAGTAGAAAAGGCGATTCAGGAAGTAGGTTTAGCTCAATTAGTTGAATCAAATGTGCGCTTCACTCGACCGGAAATTCCCGGACAAAATACGCTGCTTTCTGTTGTTTATGTGCAACGTAAACCTGGGGTAAAGCTGTCAGATACAGAAATTCAGCAACGCATTACTCGCGCTGTGCAAAACCGCTTACAGGAAAAAGGTTTTAATGTTACACCTTTGGTTAGTGTAAATGTGCTGGAACCATGAATTATTTAAGTGCAACCGAAATTAATATTGCCCTACTTTCTTTGGGCGGTTTAGTAATGTTATTAGGGTTGTTTTCTGGTTTTTTTAAAGAACGTCTTTGGCTGTCTAACCCGATACTTGCTTTGGGTTTGGGAGTGGAGCATTAATTGCGGTTCAATAATTGTGCATGGTTCTATTGCTGTACCTTTTACTAAATTTTATGGGCAACGTTTTGGGAAAAAACCGGGAATTTCTAGGTTGTCTCACTATGTTGAATAATTGAAGTTATGAGCAATTTAAATTTAGAGGAAAAACAAGCTTTAGAACAAGAGCGAAATGAAATTCTGCAACAATTAGAAGATTGGCTAGAAATGCCAATGTTAATTTTAGCTTTGGTCTGGCTGTTGTTATTTATTATCGAGTTAATTTGGGGTTTGACACCAATATTAGATGCGGTTAGCATTACTATTTGGATTATTTTTATTGTGGATTTCTTGCTGGAGTTTAGTTTAGCGCCTCGTAAAGTTGCTTATTTGCGAAGAAACTGGTTAACTGCGCTTTCACTGATGTTACCAGCGTTGCGAATTTTTCGGATTTTTCGGTTTGTGCGAACAGTTCGTGCTGTGCGAGGATTGCAATTATTAAGAGTAATGTCTCGAACTAATCAAGGAATGAAAGCTTTAGCAGCAACGGTTCATCGTCGAGGTTTTGGTTATGTGTTGGGATTAACTATAATTGTTGCTTTAATGGGTGCAGCTGGAATGTATGCTTTTGAAAGTCAAGTTGCTGATGAATCTGGATTAAAAAGTTATGGTAACGCTCTTTGGTGGACGGCGATGTTAATTACAACTATGGGTTCGGAATATTCGCCAAAAACTGCTGAAGGTCGAGTACTTTGTTTTTTATTGGCGCTATATGCCTCTGCGGTTTTTGGTTATGTGACTGCTACAATTGCGACATTTTTTATTGGTCGTGATGCTGATAGTGAGGAAGGTGAGATAGCAGGAGCAAAGTCAGTTGCGGCATTACAAAAGGAAATTGCGGCTTTACGTCAGGAAATCCAAACTTTAGTAAACCGAGATTCAAATTACTGACTTCTGGTAGATTTTTAACTTGCTGGTTTTGCTTATAACAGCAGTAGTAACTGATGAGTTAGGAAGTGAAATGAATATAAAAATATCGGCAGCTTGGCAACAGTTGCAGAGCATGATTAATGATTTCTTAGCTCTGTTACCGAATATTGCGATCGGTTTTATCGTCTTTTTAATTTTCTTCTTTGTTGGTAGATCGGTTAAAAGAATAGTCAGACATATAACACGCAATCGTCGTCAAGCACGAAATTTAGGATTAGTGTTAGGAAGGTTAGCGCAGGGTGTTATTGTTTTGGTGGGGTTGTTTGTGGCTCTATCAATTGTGATTCCTTCGATAAAAGCTAACGATTTGGTGCAGCTATTAGGAATTAGTGGGGTAGCAATTGGTTTTGCTTTTCGGGATATTTTGCAAAACTTTCTAGCGGGAATTTTAATTTTGTTAACAGAACCGTTTCAAATTAATGACCAAATTGTATTTAAGAATTTTGAGGGAACTGTCGAACATATCGAAACCAGAGCGACAACAATTAGAACTTATGATGGGCGACGGATAGTAATTCCAAATTCGGAACTTTTTACTAATTCAGTAACGGTTAATACTGCTTTTGAAAACCGAAGAATGGAATACGACATTGGCATTGGTTACGGTGATGATATTGAACAAGCTAGACAATTAATTCTGGAGGCAATGTATGAAATCCAAGATGTTTTAAGAGAACCTGCACCGGATGCAATTGTAGTAGATTTAGCTGAAAGTAGTGTGAATATTCGCGCTCGTTGGTGGATTCAACCTCCGCGAAGATCTGATGCTTTGGAGTTGCAAGATAAAGTTTTAACTGGGATTAAAAATAAGCTGACTGCTAACGGAATCGATCTGCCATTTCCGACGCAACAAATTTTGTTTCATGACCAAACAGAGGAGACAGATGGCGATCGCGCTCGTCAAAGAGAAGGTTGGCCTGCTGGCAGAAATGAAGCGCCAAAACCTCGCAGCATAGGCGGTTCTTTACGAAAATTAGTTGAATTACAGACTCAGAAAAATGGTAATAATCAACCTTCACCGAATAATAAGTCATGAAAAATGTTAAGTTGAAAAAAATCTGGGATTCGCTGCATTCTAGCTACTGGTTTTTACCATCGGTGATGGTTTTAGGGGGAATTATTTTAGCATTTTCTACCCTAACTCTTGACCGGATGGATAAGGTAAAAATGGAGGAATGGAGTTGGATTTATACGGGTGGGCCAGAGGGGGCGCGATCGCTACTTTCGGCGATCGCAGGTTCAATGGTAAGTGTGGCAGCTACGGCTTTTTCTATTACTATTGTGGCGCTACAATTAGCATCTGCTAATTTTGGCCCTAGACTGCTACGAAATTTCATGCAAGATACGGGAAATCAGATTGTTTTAGGAACATTTATTGGCACATTCATTTACTGTTTGCTAATTCTGCGAACAGTGCGCGGAGAAGATTACAAGTTATTTGTACCACAGCTTTCAATAACAATAGCAATTTTATTAGCAATCGCCAGTATTGCTGTCCTAATTTTCTTTATTCATCATGCTTCCACAATTATTCAAGCATCTCATGTAATTCAGGATGTGAGTAGGGATTTACACAGAACGATCGATAATTTGTATCCTGAAAAAATTGGAAAAGGTGAAGCTAAACCAGAACGGATAGTTGCTGAAATCCCCCAAAATTTTGCTACCGTAGCCTACCCAATTCCAGCTACTAAAACAGGTTATTTACAAGCTATTGATAATGAACGACTGATGAAAATTGCTTGTAATTATGATTTGTTGTTACGCTTGGAATTTCGACCAGGGGAATTTATAATTCAAGGGGAAACTCTAGTAATGAGTTACCCCGATCAACGAGTAAATCAAAAAGTTCTCAACGAAGTAGATAAAGTATTTATTTTAGGCCAAGAACGCACAGAACAACAAGATATCGAATTTCCGATCGCTCAATTGGTAGAAATTGCAATGCGTGCCCTTTCTCCTGGGATTAACGATCCTTTTACTGCAATTCGTTGTATCGATCGCATTACCTCTGGACTGTCTCATCTTTGCCAAAGAAAATTCCCTTCTTCTTACCGTTACGATCGAGACAATAGTTTGCGAATAATTGCTGAAACTACAGGTTTTAATGAAATAGTCGATCGAGCTTTTAGTCAAATTAGGTTATACGGTAACTCAGACTTAGCTGTTAATTTAAAATTGCTAGAATCATTAGCTACTATTGCTAGTTATACGGAAAACTCCAAATATAAATATCACCTACATAAACACGCAGAAATGATTTTTCGAGGTAGTCGAGAAGGGTTATCTGAAGAAGAAGATTGTTTGCAAGTACAAGAGAAGTATCAAAGAGTGATTAAAGCGATCGAAAGTTAGGAGAAAATTATGCTTAGTGTAAAATGGCGGGGTTATCGTCAAGCAGCATGGGTAGGACAAGGGTTATTAACAATAGCGGTTATCTTTGCAGCAGTTCAAGGTAATTGGTGGAATGTAGTTACTCTTGGTGGTTTTTTAATCGCATCTTTAGTGTTTGTAATTCAAGAAGATCGATTGCCGACATTATTTGATTTTTTATTTGTTTTAGCAGCTTTATTAAATGCCGCTGGTTGGGTTTGGGGTTTGTTTGGGATGCCTGGACTTTATGATGAAATTGTTCATGCTTTTACTACCTTTGCCATTACTTTAGCAGTGAGTTTTTTGGTATATCAGCGAATGTTGACAATTTTCCGGCAACATACAGTTTTGTACTTGTTAACAATTGCTAGTTTTGGGATTGCGATCGGTGCTTTATGGGAAATTACGGAATGGTCAGCTGGGAAAATTCTTTCGACTCAAATAATTGGAAGTTTAAACGACACAATTATCGATTTGGTCATGGATACTTTAGGGGCAATTGTAGCAGCTTTTGTTAGTCTTTGGGCTTTGCAAGAATGGACAAATCGCGATCGAAATTCAGTAAATCAGCATAATAACTTACGCAGAGCAAATGAACACAATAGGCATTAAGTATCAATAACTATTTAAAAGCTCTTGGTAATCAGGATTAATCTGTAGTTATTAAACATTAAAATTTACGACATACTCAGTCGATTTACTTCGCCAGATAGATGATCGACAGAAAATATTAAACTGCCATATTAATTCTAATTCTTTAGATCAGCAGAGTTTTAAGTCAAGGGTTATAGGACTATTATAGTCCCGGAATGTACCATAAACTTGTAGGTCAAATAAACCTGCGAAAAATTAATAGCAATCTGCCAACTAATGAAGTTAGCAGAGAAAAAAAATTTGTTGTCATATAAAGTCAGCAAAAGTTAGATTTGCTAGCTAAATTACAGCAGCGAAACTAACCTATTCAGCAAATTCACAGAAAAATTTAAGGAGGATCAAAATCTATGAACAAGAGAATTAACATAGTTAAAAAAATCCTAGAACCGAAGAAGATTTTTGCCTTAGCATTAGCAGCTGTATTGCTTCCTGCTTGCGCCAACGAACAGGAAACAGTTAACCTTCCTAATGCTCCCACAAATGTTACCACTGAAGAAGTAAGTGATAACACTAATCAACTGATTGGTAGAACAGTAACAATAAGAAGTGAACCTTTAAGAAAAATAGGCACAGCATCTTTTACCGTTAGCGATGAACAGTTTTTTGGTAGCGAACCAATTCTAGTGATTAATGCTTCAGGACAACCTTTTCTACTGCCTGAAAATGACGCTACAGAAATTCAGGTAACAGGTACAGTTCGCAACTTTGTAATTGCCGATCTCGAGCGCGAGTACAATTTAACATTAGACCCGAACCTATACGCAGAGTTCGAGAGAAAACCAGCACTTATTGCTCAATCATTGGCTTTAGCTCCCAATCCGGGTGAAGTTACTGAAAATCCTGCCCAATTTTATGGGAAAACGGTTGCCATTGCGGGTGAAGTTGAAAATGTTACTGGCCCAAATACCTTCACATTGGATGAAGAGAAATTAGTTGGTGGAGAAGATTTGTTAGTACTTCACACCACTCCTGTAACAGCGATTAATGATGGGGGAAAAGTAGTTGTCACTGGTGTTGTACGTCCGTTTGTAGTGACAGAAATTGAGCGAGACTATGACATAACTTGGGACTTGAATGTGAGAAGAGAACTAGAAGCAAAATACAGAAACAAACCTGTGTTAATTTCTACAGGGGTATATCCTTCTGCCGTTGCTCAATAAAGCATAAATTATAACTTGAGTAAGTAGGAAAGGAAAGTAGTAGAAGTTCCTTTCTTGCTTACCTCTTTGTTTTTTGTAATTTAAACAAACAGTTTTATAAGTAAAGTTTGGAGTAACCGGAAATATAACTCTACCTTGAGATATAAATTTAACCTTTCCTTTAGTAGAGGCTGATACTAATAATCACAGTTATTCTAACAGGGGAGAACAACTCAGGACTTACTCACACAGAGCCAAAAACTCGGCTTCTACGTTAACCTCGCTCGTCTAAACCTACGATTTTACCCAAAAACTGGGTTTTTTGCGTAAGTCTTAAAACTCTCTATTTTTTGTGTATCAGAGAACGAAATAAATGATGTTTGACCAAATTCTTTCCGCATTAATTACCAGTGCAGGCATTCTTTGGAAAGCATTTTGGGCGCTGGTATTTGGATATACAGTTTCGGCGGCAATTCAGGTAATTGTCACTCGTTCTCAAATGGCGAGAATACTTGGTAAACGTGGAGCAAAACAGGCAATATTAGCAGGTCTTTTTGGGTTTATTTCTTCATCTGATTATTTACGCTTATATCATTACTAAATTTTGGTTTCCGAGACAATTAGCAGAGTCAGGGTACACCTTCTGGTTAAACATTATTTTCGCAGTAGTTGGCGGTATATTGCTCTGGTTGCATTGGAAAAATAAGAACGATCGGAGTTCGCAAAATCAATCTCAAGAACATCAGGAGATGGCACAAAAATGACAAAAAAAAATCAAGCTTCTGCCTCAGTAAATACAGGTAATGAACAACAGGAAAACCAAGAATTAATACCCGAAGCACCAAGAGGATGGACACGCTTTTTATGGTTAGGGCCGAGTTTTTTATGGATGCTTTCAGCTGCTGGTTCTGGTGAGTTACTTTTTACTCCGAGAATTGCCGCATTTTACGGTTATTCGTTGTTATGGGCGTTACTAGCAGCTGTGATTTTGAAGTGGTTTATTAACCGAGAAGTTGGGCGGTTTTCAGTGTGTACGGGGGCGACAATTTTGGAAGGTTTTAAACGACTTCCGGGGCCGAAAAATTGGGCAATTTGGTTGATTTTAGTGCCACAATTTTTTGTAGCGATCGCCACTGTTGCCGGACTTGCAGGAGCCGCCGCTACTGCCTTAATTTTAGTAACAGGAGGAACGGTCAAACTTTGGACGGTAATTATTATCTTAGTCACCGCAGCAATTGTTTTTTTGGGGCAATATAACGTAGTAGAAAAAATCTCATCTTATATTGGTATTGCTCGGACAATTGCAGTTGTTGTTGCGGCTACTCTGGTATTTCCCAATGTCAGAGAATTAGCCGCTGGTTTGGTTCCGCAAATACCTGCCGATGTGAAATATCAAGAAATTCTACCTTGGCTAGGTTTTATGTTAGCAGGAGCCGCCGGATTAATGTGGTATTCCTATTGGGTAGAAGCTAGAGGATATGGTGCTGCTGGATTAAATCAAGAACAACCTCTTCAAGCCGATCAAATTAGTAATGAAGAGAAAAAACGCTTGCGTGGTTGGGTAACGTTAATGACTTTATCTAACACTTTAGCGGTTGTTGGTGCGCTGTTAGCAGCTTTAGCTTTCTTGATTCTTGGCGGAGAATTACTGCGTCCTCAAGGGTTAGTTCCGCAAGAAAATCAAGTGGCAGAAACTTTAGGTAATTTATTAGGCGATCTTTGGGGACCATTTGGTTTTTGGTTCATGATTGCGATCGTTTTTATTACCTTTTGTAGTACTACTCTTTCGGTTCAAGATGGCTTTGGCAGAATGTTTGCTGATGGCACTCAAATCATCTTACAAGGCTTTGGGGTGCGCGGTCGTTGGACAAATGAAAAGTTACTGCAAAAAACCTACATTATTGTCTTAGTGGCAGCTTTACCGATCGCAATTTACCTAATTTTTGGTCAACCAGTTGGGTTACTTCAATTAGCAGGAGGAATTGAAGCGGCACATATTCCAGTTGTTACCGGATTAACGCTTTATTTAAATCATCGAATGTTACCCAAAGAACTAAAACCCTCTAAATTGTCTTTGGGTGGAACTGTAATTGCTGGGCTATTTTTTGCCGTATTCGCTGTAATTTATCTGTTGCAACTAACAGGTGTTATTGGTTCAGGTAGTGGAGGTTAAAAATAGTAAAAATTACTGTCAATAGTAGTTACTTAAATAAAGAGCGAAATGGGGAATAAATGACCGAGTATCTGATTGCTTTAGCTTTATCTACATTACCTGCGATCGGCAGCATTTTAGGAGGATGGTGGGCCGAATATTTAGCCCTATCCAACCGTAACTTGAGTTTAGCTCTTCATGCAGCCGCAGGTATCGCTTTAGCAGTTGTTGGAGTCGAACTAATGCCGCAAATTTTGCAAGCAAATCCCCCTTGGTTAGTGATTTTAGCTTTTGTTGGTGGAGGTGGCTTTTTCGTTGTCATTCGTTGGTTAATTAAATGGATACAAAACCGGGTGAATAAAGTTAAGAAAAAAGCAACAGCTTGGTTAATTTTTTTAGGTGTAGGAGTAGATTTGTTCAGCGATGGACTAATGGTAGGAACTGGTTCTAGCATTGCTTTTGGATTAGGTTTAATTTTAGCTTTAGGTCAAATAATGGCTAACATTCCCGGAGGATTAGTCACCCTTGCTAGTTTTAAAGAAAAAGGTGTTTCCCGAAAACAACGCCGAATCGTATTTTTGGGTTTTTTATTACCTACTCTTTTAGGCACAACTATTGGCTATTGGACAGTACGTGGTCAATCAGAATTAATTAAGTTTGTATTGCTTGCTTTTACAGCAGGAATACTCACAACAGTAGTAATTGAAAATATGGTTCCCGAAGCAGTTGCTAAAGAAAAAGAAACTTATAAAGAAACATTTACTTTTGTAGGAGGTTTTGCATTATTTGCCCTGCTTTCGATTTATTTAGGCTAACAATACTTGGTGCTTAATATGTCTCTCGCAACTAAACCCCTTTCTAATTACATCGCTGTTGTCTTTGACTTCGATGATACTCTCGTACCAGATACGGTCGATAATTTGCTGGAAAGTTTATCGATCGATCATCAAGAATTTCGGCAACAACAAATTCAACCTCTAGTTAATCAAGGTTGGGATAACATCATGGCTCGATTTTACGCTTTGATTGCTGAATCAAAACGACAAAATCATAAAATAACTCAGGAATACATTGCCGAATTTGGCAGAAAATTAGCTCCTTTTAAAGGTGTTTCTGAAATGTTCGATCGCCTGCGAAAAAGTGCTAAAAAAATCAACCCCAAAGTAGAAATTGAGTTTTATTTAATCACTTGTGGCATGGTAGAAGTAGCCCGTCATAATTGCATTGCTTCTGAGTTTAAAGCCATGTGGGGTTGTGAGTTTCACTACAACGAAAAAGGCGGTATAGAATTTATGAAAAAGCTTGTCACTCACACAGAAAAAACCCGCTATTTGTTCCAGTTAGCTAAAGGAGATGACGATCATCAAAATAATGGAAAAAGTTACGTTTATCGGGATTTACCACAAGAAGAATTACGCATTCCCTTATCCCAAGTTATTTATGTGGGTGATGGAGCATCTGATATTCCCTGTTTTTCCCTGTTAAATGAAGAGCGAGGGGTAGCAATTGGGGTACATAAAAATAGTACAGCCGAAGCATGGAGCCGGGAACTTGGTATTTCTGAAAGTCAGCGAGTTGTTAACTTAGCTCCCGCAGAATATGAGGAGAATTCGGAATTAATGCGCTCTCTTACTTTAGCTGTAGAAAGTATGTGCAAACAAATTTCTTTAGCACAATTAAGCGTTGGCGAGTAAAAGGCGGCTTTATGAATTTCGGAAAGTGGATTGGTTTTTTCGTCTTAGTTGTATCTCTCTATATCCTCTGGCAAATTAGAGAGATAATTCTCATGTTTTTCACATCTGTCGTTTTCGCAACTGCTCTTAATCGAGTAGTGAAACGATTGCAACAGTCAGGAGCAAAAAGAGGTATTGCTCTTGGCTTAACTGTGGGCATGGTAATCACAATTACACTTTTATGTTTTTTCTTAATTTTCACGCCTTTAACCAAACAATTACAGCAATTGGTTCAGCTAATTCCTTATGGAATAGATCAAATTGAAACTTGGACTACTTCGCTGCAAGCAAGAGTTCCCAGTCAATTTATTAATAATGTTCCTAGTTTTAGTGATTTAAGTTTACAATTACAAAAACTTTTTAGTTGGGTAGTTACTCATTTATATCTTGTCTTATCAAATTCTCTAGCTTTACTGCTTAACTTTTTATTAATTATTGTTTTAACAATCATGCTTTTAGTCAATCCCAAACCTTATCGAAATGTCTTTATTTCCCTGTTTCCGGCATTTTATCGTCGGCGAGTAGATCAGATTCTTACTGAATGTGAAAAAGGTTTAATCGGCTGGTTAAAAGGAGTAGCTTTAAGTATGATTTTTATTGGCATAACTTCAACTATTGGGTTATGGTTTTTAGATGTGCCTTTGCCTTTTGTTAATGGACTTTTAGCAACTATTCTCGCTTTAATTCCTTATATTGGAGCAATTTTAAGTGTAGTTCCGCCCATGTTCCTGGCTTTGTTATATTCTCCAATAAAAGCTGTTTTTGTCATTGTACTCTATACTTTAATTCAACAAATTGAAGGTAATTTTGTTACTCCTATAGTGATGGAAAAGCAGGTGTCCTTATTACCAGCTTATACTTTAGCTATTTTGACAGCTTTTGGAGTTTTCTTTGGATTTTTAGGTTTGTTTTTAGCCTTACCAATTTTGATTGTGCTGCAAACTTGGGTTAGAGAAGTTGTAATTAAGGATGTGTTGGATCGTTGGGAAACAGCACGCTAATTGAGATTAAATTTCAAATTTTACTAGCAAGGAGTTAAATTATGAGCAAAGCAATTGGGAATACTTGTTGGGCGATCGCAGAAGGCTACATTCCTGCTTACGGTAATGGCCCCGAACCGCAATTTACTAGTCATGAAACCGCTTGTTTGTTGAATACTGGAGAACAAGATGCTCATGTAGAAATCACCATTTATTTCAAAGACAAAGAACCTGTAGGCCCTTATCGGGTAACAGTTTCCGCCAGACGGACATTGCATTTACGCTTTAATGATTTAACCGATCCTGAACCAATTCCTCGTGATACCGATTACGCTAGCGTATTTATTTCTGATGTGCCAATTGTGGTGCAACATACACGACTAGATTCCCGGCAATCGGAGAACGCTTTACTTAGTACGATCGCATATTCCAGCAGTAATTAAAAACAGTAAATCATGCAAAATCATTGGTACAAAAACGCAATTGTTTACTCTCTCGATGTCGAGACTTTCTTAGATTCAGATGATAATGGTGTCGGTGATTTTCCAGGACTTACTAATCGCTTAGATCATCTATCTGGATTAGGAATTACTTGTTTGTGGTTACTACCTTTTTATCCTTCTCCTAATCGAGATAATGGTTACGATGTCATGGATTATTACGGTGTCGATCCACGTTTAGGAACGCTGGGAGATTTTGTTGAATTCATGCACCAAGCGAAGGAAAGAGGAATTCGAGTAATTATTGATTTAGTAGTTAACCACACCTCAATTCAACATCCTTGGTTTCAAGCAGCACGTAGCGATAAAAACTCCAGATATCGCGATTACTATGTATGGACAGAAAACCCGCCGAAAGATTTTGAGCCAGGGTTACTCGCCTTTCCCAATGCCGAGGATAGTATCTGGGAATATGACGAAAAAGCCGAAGCTTTCTATCTGCATCACTTCTACAAAGAACAGCCAGATTTGAATATTGGCAATCCCAAAGTGCGAGAAGAAATTTGTCGAATTATGGGATTTTGGCTAGAACTTGGTGTGTCTGGATTTCGCATTGATGCGGCTCCTTTTTTAATTAAAGGAATTGGCATTGAAGGTGCTAATCCTGAAGAATTAGAAGGTTTTTTGGGAGAAATGCACAGGTTTTTAGCGTCACGTCGAGGTGATGCGGTGTTGTTAGCTGAAGCAAATGTTTCCTCAGAAAATATTCCTATATATTTCGGTGAAAGTGACAGAATGCACATACTATTCAACTTTTTGTTGAATCAGTATATGTTTTTGGCATTGGCGCGAAAAGATGCAAATACTCTGCGAGATGGGTTGAAAACACTGCCGAAAAGTCCAGGGATTTGTCAATGGTTAAATTTTGTTCGCCATCATGATGAATTAACGCTCGATCGCATTAGCGAATCGGAACAACAGGAAATTTTCGCTGCCTTTGCACCGGAAGAAAATATGCAGCTTTACGGGCATGGAATTCGCCGCAGATTAGCACCTATGATGGGTGGAAATCGCTGTCAAATTGAATTAGTTTACAGCTTACTTTTCACCCTTCCCGGTACACCTTTAGTCCGTTACGGTGAAGAAATTGGGATGGGCGATGATTTGTCTTTAGAAGACCGAAATAGTGTTCGCACAGTGATGCAATGGTCAGATGAAAAGAACGGAGGTTTTTCTCAAGCTGAACCAGATCGATTGACTCGACCAACAATTAAAGGCGGAGAATATGGCTATAAAAAAGTGAATGTTACTCGTCAACAACTGGAACCTAATTCATTAATAAATTGGATGGAACGGGCAATTCGAGTTCGCAAACAATGCCCAGAATTTGGTTGGGGCGAATGGACAATTTTAGACACTGATGAACCTGCGGTTTTCGCTCATTGTTGTGAGTGGCAAGGTAAGACAGTTATTGCTTTACATAATTTGGCTGACCAACCCTGTAGAGTGTCGCTGAAAGCGAATAATTACACTCATTTGTTCGACTTATTTGGCGATCGGCAATATGATTCCCTTGATGGAGATTTGAGTTCTGTTCCTTTATCAGGCTACGGTTATCGTTGGTTTCGAGTTAACCGAATGTGTTAATTAGGGGACTGGGAACGGGGTAAAGGTTCAAGCCCAATTAGTAGGGTGCGTCAGACCATAAATTCGATCGAGAGTATGAGGATGAAAATTTCTGACGCACACTACAACTACAACTTTTTGAATTTTGCATTTCTCCTATTAACAATTGACAACTGAAAATTATGGCTAACATTGGTTATCACTCGTCACACGAACAATTTAAACCCAGTACATTACTAAAAAATGTGCAATTGGCAGAACAAGCTGGGTTTACTTTGGCGCTTTCTTCAGACCATTTTCATCCTTGGTCAGAAGCGCAAGGAGAAAGTGGTTTTGCTTGGTCTTGGTTAGGTGCAGCAATGCAGGCAACGCCAACACTTTCTTATCGAGTTGTTTGTGCTCCCGGACAACGTTATCATCCGGCAATTATTGCCCAAGCTGCGGCAACTTTAGCGGAAATGTTTCCCAATCGTTTTTGGTTAACTGTGGGTAGCGGTCAGGCAGTTAATGAACATATTACTGGGGAAAAATGGCCGACAAAAGGCGATCGCAACGCCCGTTTAAAAGAATGTGTTGATATTATCCGCGCTCTTTGGTCAGGAGAAACAGTTACCCATCACGGTTTAGTAACAGTTGAAGAGGCAAAACTTTACACTCGCCCAGAAATTTTTCCCGCAATTATTGGGGCAGCAATTACTCCCGAAACTGCTGAATGGTTGGGAAGTTGGGCAGATGGATTAATTACCACTTCTCGCCCACCAGAAAAGTTAAAAAAAGTCGTTGATGCCTTTCGTCGAGGTGGTGGAGAAGGCAAGCCAATGATTTTAAAAGTACAGCTTTCTTATGATAATTCTGAGGAGAAAGCATTACAAGGTGCTTATCACCAATGGCGTAATAATATTTTCAAAAGCAAGATGTTAACCGAACTAATTACTCCGGCTCAATTTGATGCTGCTGGGGAATTTGTTCAACCAGAAGAATTATTTAATCACGTTCGGGTTTCGGCAGATCCACAGCAGCATATTGAGTGGTTACAAAAAGATATTGAACTAGGTTTCAATGAACTGATTTTACATAATGTTAACCGGGAACAAGAGCAGTTCATTGAAGTGTTTGGTGCTAAAGTTTTGCCAGAATTAACTTCAAATTAAACGCTCAATTCTATTTACCTCCCGCAAACTGTAAATTTCTGATAATTTTGGCAGCTTCCCCCATGCCATTCTCGGCGCGAATTGTTTCCCCAAATTGGGCTGCACGTTGACGTATTGTGTTGTCTGCGATCGCCTTTTGAATCCCATTCGCTAACCGATTTGCTGTTAACTTTTGTTTGGGAATTGGGGTAGGACTTACGCCTAATTTGGTAATGCGATCGGCCCAAAATGGTTGATCGCTAAAGAAGGGAATCACAACAGAAGGAATGCCCGATTTTAACGCTGCTGCTGTTGTTCCTGCGCCACCATGATGAACGATCGCTTTCATTTTGGGAAACAACCAATCATGAGGAATTGATTCTAACTTAAAAGCATAATTCGGTAAATTTGTATTACTAATTCCTCCCCATCCTGTAAGTAAAATACCACGTTGTTGAGTTTTTTCTAGGGCTTGTAGAGCGATCGTAGTCATTTGTTCAGGATTACGACTTGCCATCGAACCAAAACCAATATAAATCGGCGGTTTTCCTGCTTCCAGAAAGTCGAGAAGTCCGGGAGGTGGTTCAAAATCATCGGGAGTTTCCAAAAACCAATATCCCGTAACGTGACATGATTCGTTCCAATCTTTTGGACTCGAAATCACAGAAGGACTAAAACCGAAGAGTTTCTGAACATTATCCCATTCATCTGTTAAAAATAAACATTGATTATCTGATGGTTTTCCTAATGTTTCAACACGCCATCGATTGACAGGATTACGAAATAATTGCCAGAGAATTTGGCTAATCCAAATGTAGCTTTGTCGATTCACCCATCCGCCCAAATGCAACCAAGGTGGACATAACGGATTAATAAAACTTTTAGTCGGATAAATGGGTTGTAATGATGCAAAAACAAAAGGAATACCTAATTTTTCGGCAATATCGTAACCCCAAAAAGCAATGCTACCACTGATAATTAAATCCGCATCCTGACAAGCAATCCAACTCTGTTTTAAAATGCTTTCCATGATCGGTTCAAATGCTTTACTCAAGCGTTTTAAAACTGTAAACGGATTTCCTCCAGCTTCAATTAGTTGTTTGCCAGTTTCGCTTTGAGTGATTGATTGAATATCACTGCTAACTGGAAAAAAGTCTAATCCGTAGCTAATAATTAGGCTTTTGAAAGTGTCGTGAGTTGCCAATCTAACAGTGTAGCCAGCATTTTGTAAACCAACCCCAAGGGCGATATAAGGTTGCACATCTCCACGAGAACCAACGGTAATAATTGTAATCTTCATTGCTGTTTTTTTAGTTTCAATACATTAAGTTTGGTGCGGTGGATGGTGCGTTAGTAATAACGTAACGCACCCTACAAATTACGCAGTTTTTATGGGGACTGGGCCGCGTGTTGTTGTGGTTAAATCTTCTACAGGATCGAAGTGTTTAACGCTGATTTGAGAAATTGCGGGATGAGATTTGAGGTTAGCTACTATTGGGCTTTCGAGGTAAGCTGAAAGTGCTTGTTGACTTTCAAAACAGTAGATTCCTCCGGCTTCTTTTTGGTCTTCGTTAATAATCCAAATTTTCCAAACTAGACCGGGGAATTTGGCGATCGCATCTACTGCATGAGAAAATAATTCCTTAAGTTCAGAAGCAGAAAGATTAAACTTAAAGTTGATTTGCAAAATTTTGTTAGACATAATAACTCCTTGCGATTTTCTTCAAACAGTTACTTCTGAAATAATCAGGGAACTTAAACGAGATTGAATTGTTTCCTTTGCTTCATTCAGCATCGTTTTCACAATTTCACCCGCAGGTTTTAACTCTGTAATATTGCCGCTACTTTCTCCGGCAGTTAAAGCCATTTCTTCAAAATCTCCAGTTGTTTCAGGAGTAGGTAACATAGTAGAAAATTTTGGTAAAGGTATCGTTTGTCCATCCATAATTGTTGAACCAATGATTTCATTAGTAGAGGCAAACTTCACCGCTTCTGCTTCTTTTCCTGCCCATTGTTTGACAACTCGGTTGCGAATTACACGCATATTTTGTCCAGGCCATTCTGGGCCAAAAAGCGTAGTTCGGACTGTATCGCCCACATTTGCATCTAACACTTTGGTTTTGTATTCTGAGTGAGCATTTGCTTCCAAACTTGTTAAGAAACGAGTGCCACACCAGACAGCTTCCGCACCCAAAGAAAGGGCAGCAACTAAACTTTTACCATCAATAATTCCCCCTGCTGCAATAACAGGAATTGGAGCAACTGTTTGGCAAATTGCGGGAAGTAAACTAAAAGTGCTGGCTTCGGCTTTGTTATGTCCACCGCTTTCTTTTCCTTGGGCTACGATCGCATCAACACCCAATTCTCTGGCTTGATTCGCTTCGGAAATTGAGCCGACTTCCATCCAAACTCGAATCCCATTAGCTTGCAATCTTTCTACCCAAATTTGTTTGGGAAAACTCCAGAAAAACACGACAACAGCAACTTTTTCCGTAATACAAACTTGGATATGTTCATCAGTTACAAATTCACTAATGAAGTCAACACCGAAAGGTTTTGCCGTCAGAGTTCGAGTTGATTGAATCATTTGTTTTAGTCCCTCTGGTGGCACCATTGCCGCACCTAACATTCCCATTCCTCCGGCATTACTAACAGCAGCAGCTAAGGGAGGTGTGGCAACAAATGCCATTCCTGCGGAAATAATTGGTGCTTTTAAAGCATAGTTTTTGCTAATTTCTGTGTGTAACATAAGGCTTATCCTCTTTAATTATTGCTAGGTGACTGAGGCTAGTGCGGGGATGTTATAGCGATCGCGCAACTCATCAAGCGGCACATTTACTACTTCCCAAAAATTCCAATTTTTAGATAAATCTACTTTGCAAGCTGCACCCCGTTGAAGCGCCTGCATAACTCGCGCACTATCAAATAATCCCTTTTGAGCATCTGCAACTGGCGTAATTTTTACTCCCCAATGGAATTGGAGAATTGCAAATACTAAAAATTTGAAACCATCATCGCGGACAAAACCTGCTTGAAATGCGCCTTGTTGAATTTCTCCCATTGGGTTAGTATCGTAGCCTGATAAAATATGTCCAAAATCATGAAATACTAGCCGTTCTGGAATTGCTCCCTCTTCCCCAGGAAATTTAAATTTTCGCTCGGTGCAATGTTGCCAAAAACAATAACCTAAAGTGTTTTTTGGTAACAATTTTAGCTGATAAAATCGCTCTGCTAATGGGGGATATTCGCCTCCCCGTTGCCACAATAAAGGTTTAAGGATTTGGCTAAGTCCTGTTAGTCCTTGTTCTCGATATGCTGTTACAAGAAAGTTACCCATGATTCGTTGCATCATCAAAATTTGGGCGAATAGTTGATGACCTTTGTTAATTTCATGGAGGATTTGGAGACTGCGATCGCTAACAGATAAAATTTGAGCGATCGCTTTTAACCCCACTTCTTGCCGAGGTAATATTTTACCTTCTACCATTGCCATAACTATTGCTAGTTGTAAAAGTCGTTTCCGGCGATGAAAATCGGTAATTTTTTCAGCAACATCTAGCAATTTAATATCAGGCAAATTATCTACAGACTTATCATTCTGATAAAGTTGATTGAGCGTTTGTAAAAATTGAAATTCTTGTGTTGTTAAAGCTTGCGGATCGGCTGCTACAGTTTTTAATGCTCCTAAAACTATTGGTACTTCCGATTTAGAAAATACGTTAATGTCCATTAATTTCTCCTTTCAATATAGCCAGCTTCGATATTTTGGATTAGCATCTTTCATGTCTTCGTAAAGCCATACCATGCGATCGAGAAACCAAAGCTTACCAACATAAATCAGCAATGTTCCTAGCGCAGTGAAATAAAGATCGAGCGTTATTAAACCCCAAACTGCAAAAATTAAACCAAATGCAGAAATAGTTGTGAGAATGTGGGGAAAATAACGATGATGAGATGGTATGGGGATTTGATTTCGATTTATCCAAATTTGTTCGCCAAAAACACCTTTTGATACCCAGTTATTTGTTGAATTTGGTTCAGGAAATATTCTGGCATTTAACCATACCCAGAAAAGTGCGATCGCTATTAGTAACAATGACCACCAACCTAACCAAAATCGACTCCAAACCGCTAAAAATAAAACAGGAATAACAGAAAGACGAGTCCAAAAACACCAGGGATTAGCATGACGTTTCCAGGTAGTATCATCCATACTGAAGAGATCGGCAAAGGTTTGTGCAAATATGATTTTTTGCTTTCAGTGCAATCTAACTTTCAATTCCCACAGTAATAGGAAGTTCAGCGATTGTCGTTACCGAAAACCTATGGAGTTGGCGATCGGAAAACCTATGGAAATCTATGTTAATTTGTGGCAATCTTTAGATTAGGGATTAGAAATTAGATTAGGGATTGGAGATGACAGGCAAGATGCCTGTCCTACGAAATTTACCACCATAAGTATGAGAGAGAAAATCATGAGAAAACTAAAATATTATATTGCTACTACATTGGATGGGTTTATTGCTCATGAAGATGGCTCTTTTGATGGATTTGTTTGGGATGATGAATTTGTTGCTGACTTTATAAATTCATACAGTTGGTTTGATGTGGTTTTAATGGGGAGAAAAACTTATGAAGTTGGTTTAAAAGAGGGGAAAACTAGCCCTTATCCAACGATGCAGCAATATGTTTTTTCCCGTTCGATGAAAGAAAGCCCAGATGAGAGTGTTAATTTAGTTTCCGAGAATGTTGTTGAAATTGTCAAAGATCTAAAAAGTCAAAATGGTAAAGATATTTGGTTGTGCGGTGGAGCTAATTTAGCTTCTCAACTATTGTCAGAAAAACTGATTGATGAAGTTATCATTAAACTAAATCCTGTTATATTTGGCAGTGGAAAACCATTATTTGAAAGTTCAGTTCCTCAAACTAAATTAATTCTGCAAGCAACTAAAGAATATGCGAGCGGAATTATGCTAATTTATTATAATGTGTTAATTGAATAAGCAAAAAAGTTTTTACTTTAGTCTAACCTCGCAAATTTACCTGTAAAATTATTCACCTAAAATTTAAATTCAATGACTGACTCTAAACCCTCGTTAATCAAAGCATCCGATATTGCTGCTATCAGCGAGTTTGAATTTCATCATCCTCTAAATTCTAATTCAGAAGTGTATTTGCGATCGCTAAGTAAAGCAACAGGTTTAAATCGCATTGCTGTTACTTTGGCGCGTATTCCTCCTGGTAAAGAATCTTTTATTTATCATGCTCATAGCAATGAAGAAGAATGGATTTATATTTTGTCGGGGCGTGGTATTGCTGAAATTGACGATACAGAATATGAAGTAGAAACTGGCGACTTTATGGGGTTTGGTTTACCTCAAAAACCTCATCATCTTCGCAATCCTTTTGATGAAGAACTCGTTTATTTAGTTGGGGGCGAGAAAGCTGCTGTGGATATTGGTGTGTTTCCTCGCCACAATAAACGGGCGATTCGAGATGGCGAACAAGCTTATTTGGTTGAAGAATCAGCATTTCAGGATTTTTGGGAAACTTAAAATGTTTCAGTTAGTTTCATGACTTTAGAAGATGCGATCGCAATCATTAACAGTCTCATGCAGCACCAACTGGGGCGACAACTCAGTGACATTGAAACGGTGATTTTCCAAGGTGCTTGGCAGAGTAAAACTTACACGCAAATTGCCGATCGAGCAGGTTATTCTGTTAATTATCTTACTACCGATGCAGGGCCAAAATTTTGGAAAGCGTTAAGTCAATCTTTGGGCGAATCAGTTAATAAAAAGAATTTTCGCTCGGCTATTAAGCGTCATAAAAATCAGCAACAATCCTCTTCTATTGTTAATTTATCCTCAGAATCAACTTCTCTAAAAACTGACTGGGGAGAATCTCCAGATGTTAGCCAATTTTACGGAAGAGATGAAGAACAAAGCATCCTCAAGCGATGGATTTTAGAGCAACAATGCCGCTTAATTGCTATTCTGGGTATGGGCGGCATTGGCAAAACTACTCTTTCGATTAAGTTAGGAAAGTCGCTACAAAATCAATTCGATCGCATCATTTGGCGAAGTCTCCGTCATGCGCCAAATCTCAGCACTTTATTAGAAGAAATTGTCCCATTTCTCTCACAAGAACATTGTAGCGAAACTGATTTACCTCAATTATTGCATTGTTTACGCAATCGTCGCTGTTTAATTATTCTTGACAATATAGAAACTATTCTTAAAGCAGGCGATCGCGCAGGTTATTATCGCCAAAATTATGAATTATACGGGGATTTTTTTAAATTAATTGGTGAAACAATGCACCAAAGTTGTTTAATTATTACTAGCCGGGAAAAGCCTATTGAACTTGCTACTTTAGAAGGATTAGATGGATTTGTGCGTTCTTTACAGTTGAGCGGATCGGTGGAAACTGCTCATTCTTTGATTCAAGCAAAAGGATTAATTGGTACTATTGAACAGCAGCAAGTTTTGTGCGATCGCTACAGTTACAATCCTCTCGCTCTGAAAATTGTCTCTACCACAATTCAAGATTTGTTTGCGGGGGAAATCTCTCAATTTTTAGCAGAAGAAACTATTATTTTTAATAGTATTCGTCGCTTACTTGACGAACAATTTCAAAGACTTTCAAATTTAGAACAGTCTATCATGTATTGGCTGGCAATTAATCGGGAATGGACGGCGATCGCTACTTTAGCAGAAGATATCGTTCCTCCGGTTTCTCGTACTCGTTTAATTGACGCTTTAGAGTCGCTCAAATGGCGAGGTTTAATTGAAAATAACGCAGGAAGTTATACTCAGCAACCTGTAGTAATGGAATATGTTACCGAATGTTTAATTGACCAAATAAGCAATGAATTAGTAACAACTGAATTTTTATTTTTCGCTAACTATCCCCTAATTAAAACGAATGTTTATGATTATATTCGGGATAGCCAAAAGCAGTTAATCCTTTCACAAATTGCTGATTTTTTCTCTACTAAATTTACTTCTGTTGCAGCGATCGAGCAACAAATCCTTCGCATTTTAACCAAAATTCGCCAATCAGTATCGATGCAATCAAGTTATGCGATCGGTAATTTAATTAATCTATGTAATTTCCTAAAAATTGACCTGTCTCATTACGACTTTTCCCATCTAACAATTCGTCATGCAGACTTCCGAGGTATTTTCTTAAAACAAGTTAATTTTTCAGGATGTCATTTTATTAAATCTCTGTTTACCGAAACCTTTGGTAGTTTATTTTCAGGAACTTTTAGCTTTGATGGAAATACTTTATTAACGGGAGATAGTACGGGAAATTTGCGTTGGTGGCGAGTTCCTGAAATTCAACCAATCCAAACTATTCACGCTCATGATAGTTATATTTGGTCGATCGCACTTAGTCCAGATCGACAATATATTGCCACCAGTAGCGAAGACCAAACAATTAAAATTTGGGAATTTACTACGGGAAATTTAGTTAATACTATCATGCCAGAAAGTGGCGCAATTCGAGCGATCGCCTGGAGCAAAACCGGAATTCTCGCCTCTGGCAGTAATGACTTTATAATTAGGTTATGGCATCCCCAAAATGGCGAATGTCTGAAAGTTTTACAGGGACATCAAGACACAATTAATACTGTAAGTTGGAATTGCGATAGTACACTATTAGCTAGTGCAGGTAACGATCGCATAATCAAAATTTGGCATCAAGAAACTGGCACTCTTTTACATACAATCACAGAACATAATACCCCAGTCCGTTGTGTAGCATGGCACCCAAATCAACCTTTACTTGCTAGTTGTAGCGAAGATGGGGAAATTAAAATTTTTAACCTGCAAACTGAGAGATGGGAAGCAAGTTTTTCTGAGCATCAAAATTCAGTTTGGTGTATAGTTTGGAATCCTGATGGTAAAACTTTGCTTAGTAGTTCGCACGATAACACTATTCGACTCTGGAATGCTCAAACTGGGGAATGTTTAAGAATTTTTCGAGGACATACAAACTGGGTTTGGTTTACAGCTATTCATCCCAATCAACTAATATTAGCAAGCGGTTCTCATGATAACACATTGCGGTTGTGGGATAGACAAACTGGGAAATGTTTAAAAACTTTGCAGGGACAACAATTTGCGATCCGATCGCTAACTTGGCATCCTCATCATAACTTAATCGCTGGTGGTTGTGATGACACAATAATTCGTCTTTGGCAACCTAATGCAGAAATTAATTTTGAGCATTTATCCGGTCATTCTAATTTAATTTCTGATGTAAAGTGGAGTCCTGACGGTAATTATTTAGCTAGTGCTTCTCACGATCGCACAATTAGAGTTTGGCACATTTCAACTAAGCAATGTTTACACATTTTACAAGGACATACTAACTGGATTTGCTCAATAGCATGGCATCCTAACGAATCAATTTTAGCTAGTTGTAGTGTCGATCGAACTATTAAAATTTGGAATTCTGAAACGGGAACATTAAAACAAACATTACCAGGTCATAGTAATTGGGTAGTAGCAGTAGACTGGTACAAAACGGGAAAATTTTTAGCCAGTGGTAGCGCCGATCAAACAATTCGGATTTGGGATATAAATTCTGGGGAATGCGTTCAAATTTTAACTGGACATCAACATTGGTTATGGTGTATTAGTTGGAGTCCTGACGGCAAATATTTGGCAAGTGGTAGTTACGATCGTACTGTAAGAATTTGGTCTATAAATCCTGAAATTACAGAAGGTAAATCTATAATTTGTTTGCATATATTATCCCATCCTGATGTAGTTAGTGCGATCGCTTGGAGTCCCGACAGTCAAATTATTGCAACTGCAAACAATGATGCCATAATTCGTTTATGGTGTCCGCAACAAGGAGTATGCTTAAAAGAGTTTTCCGGGCATAAAAATCAACTTTTATCTATTAAGTTTTCACCAGATGGTAGTCAACTTATTAGCAGCAGCGAAGATGAAACTATCAGGATTTGGGATGTTCAAACCGGAGAATGTTTGCAAATATGGAAAAGCGATCGACCATACCAGGAAATGAACATTAGTGACATTACTGGTTTAACGAATGCAGAAATTAACACCCTGAAAAAGTTAGGTGCAAAAAAATATTGCTAACATTGGCGATCGTCAAAGACAATAAATTTATTTGCTAGTTAGTATTAGGACTTACGCACTCTCAGCTTGAAACCCCGATCCCTCAACCCCCTTACCAAAGGGGGGAATTTCTCAAGCCCCCTTGGTAAGGGGGTTGGGGGATCTGAGTGCGTAAGTTCTAAGTATGTTGTTGCACTTTAACGCTCTTATTACCTCTAAAAATTAGACTGCTAAAGCACAACAACATAAGCTGTTACGCATTTAAATCACTTATTAACGAGTAGGGTGCGTCAGACAGTAAAGCCTGATATAGAAAGGAAAATATCTAAATCTGACGCACCCTACAATATGACTTTTAAATGCGTAACAGCTTACCTTATTTGAACTCAATTATCATCACTAGCAAATCGAGTTAGTACTATTCCACTAAACTAAATTCCTACTTTGCTGGAGTAGTAACGTTTTTCACAGGCTTAGGATAATATTTAGTAGCCTGGATATTATTAGGAAGCGGTTGTAGTTTACCTTGATAAACTAAAGCTCGATAAATTATTGCAGCAGCAGTACTACGTTTAAGAGGTTGGTTAGGATTAAGCAATCGAGGTTGCGGATAGTTAACCACTACATTTGCTTGTGTAGTTGCTGCCACAGGATTAACTAAAGATGGCGAAACTTGATTAGCATCATCATAGTAAAGATTGAGATATCTTTGTGCAGGTATTTTAGCAGCTGTTTTCGCTCCTTCAACGTTATTAGGTTTGGGTTGTTGCCGCTGGGAAATTATTGGTAATAATGGCTGCATTAAAGCAGTCGTTGCTAAAGGAAATACCAAGCGATTCCTAGCAGTTCTATCTCGATTTATCGACGAAGATGACCTAGAGCGATCGTAATTCAAATTCAAACCTTTTGCTATTGATGCTAATGCCTGTGCTCTGGTAATTTCATTTTGGGGCCGAAATCTAAATCCATTAAAAGCTCCCATAAATCCCATTTCATAGGCTTCTTCAATGGGTTGGGTTGCCCAATAGTTTCTCGGAACATCATTAAAGGCACTTCCTGATGGTATACTTCTAATCCTTTCTTGATTAAAAGATTGACGGATGATGGCAGCAAATTCATCTCTATCCATCAACTGTTCTGGTCTATATCTACCATCAGGATAGCCAGCAATAATGTTGTTTTCGGCTAACTTGTCAATAAATGGATAAGCCCAATAACTAGGGGCTACATCAGGAAAATTTTGCTCTGATTGTTGTGCTATTCCCTGTTCAGGTTTGCCCAAAAAAGCCATGAAACCTGAAAAAGCTGTTAGAACAGCAAGTATAGCACTCATTATTGGTAAATGCCAGCGTTCGGGCATGATAAACTAACCTCCTCTGTTTTGTATTTTGTAATAGTTTGATTTCAATCAATCCCTAACCAAAAATCAACAAAATTTTGTAATTTTTAATTAATTAATGGTCATCTGGCGAATGTAATTCATTAATCTTGGAACTACCTTCAGTATCTAAATCTAATTCTTCACGACGTACTGTGTCTTTGACTTCAACGGTATCCCGTGCTACTTCTTTTCTAATGTTAATTTCTTCGCGGACAACAGTTTCTTTTCTAATATCAGGAGTTTCTTCGTAAACTTCCATTCGCATTGCTTGTTCTCCTTGGAAAGCATCACGAGGAGTGTCAGAAATGCGCGTTTCTGTGGGAGTTGTCCGTTCAATTATGACTCGTTCTTTTTCAACGGGAACAGTAGTTTTTACAGTTTGAGTTTCAACGTGCTTACCAACAGTTACTTCGCCAGCTTTCCGACGGCTTTTACTGGTAACTAATCGTTCTTCGTAAAGTTTAAAGTCTTGGTGATCCTGCTCGTTGATATTGTACATTGCAGGCTCTTTTTCATAAGTGTAGGCTTGGCGATCGTAATCTTCTTTAACCACTGGTTGAGGTCGAGAAACTGGAGTAGCTACACCTGCAATTCCAGTTGATTCTACAGGTAAGGACGCTTCTACAGGTGGAGTAGCTTCTACAGTTGGAGTACGATAAATATTCCGTACTTCTTCTTCGTAGTCATAATCAACTGACATTCCATCTTCATATCTCGGCAATCTTTCGGCTTGCTTTTTATTCTGCAAACCTGTAGCATAAACACGATTGGAACGAAAATCAATTCGACACAGACCAACAGGAACTAAAACTTTTTTTCCAAAAATCCAGGAACCTGTATCAACTACAAAATAACGGAAACGTCCTGTTTCATCTACTAATCCATTATCTATTTTGCCAATTTTTTCATCGTTGTTTCCGGCGTAGACATCTAAGCCCTTGAATTCTCTGCCATCAAAAGCTTCGGTGCGGTAGTTGGGGTTAAAATCTTCAACTTTGTAGAGTAACATTTACTTTTCTATCCTATCGACATCAAGTTATGTCACCACTGTAGAGAGGTTTCAAAGTTGAGACTTCTTTCTTATGAAGGAAAAGGTAGCGATCGCAAAAACAAATTTTTCTCAATATTTCTATCTTTTGATAGATGGATTTACTTAATTCATTAGATATCCGGTATGATAAAACATATAATTATTAATCAACTTTAATCGTAAAAATATAGATTGACACATTGTTTGCGGTCGTTAAGCTGTTAAATTAAGATACATTAAATAAGAAATTTATTCTAACCAAGGATAGATAGGATATTTATTTACTATTACTTAGAATTTATTTGAGAACAAGAAGAAATGTAGTTAAGATAACGGATTGAATTTTTTATGACCTACTATTCAGAACGACCAAGTAATCAAGTCGTTGAACCTGCAATTATCAATCCTGTAGTTGATTATCACGATCGCGTAAGATGGGGCCCAATCTTAGGAGGAATAGCGATCGCGATTAGCACCCAATTAATTTTAAGTGCTTTAGGAGCAGCTATTGGCTTAAGTCTTGGCGCTGGTGGTGCAAATGCGGGCGATGTTGGTTTTGGGGTTGGAATTTGGTCAATTATTAGTTTACTAATTGCCTTATTTTTAGGCGGTTGGATTATGGCATTGAGTTGTGGTCCAATGAATAAGAAAACGGCTCTTTTAAATGGAGCAATTCTTTGGGCAACTACCTTAGCATTGAGTTCTTGGTTATTAGTTAGCGGTATATCTGGAACCTTTGGTGTCATAGCTTCTAATGCAGGACAATTGGGTACTCAAACACCTAATATAGACGCTGCTCAAGCTCGCAATATTGCTGGTAGTACAGCAAGGGCAGCTTGGTCATTTTTATTTGGATCTTTACTAGGGTTGATAGCTGCGATGATTGGTGCTTCTGTCGGCGCACGTAAACCTCGCGTTTATAGCTAATCAAATTTAATTCATGGATTACCAAATAATAAAAAACTGACAACTCTGGCTGTGTGTTAACAGTCGGAGCATTTTATTAATAAAAATAAAAAATCAAATTAAATTTATACCATTTGGATGGTGTTTTCCTCCTTCTTCTAGAAGATGAGAGAGGAACTAGCTTGTTTCTAAACTTATTAGTATGTACATTCCCAGAGAGTAAACCTTATGAAAATGAAAGCAAAAAATTTGCCAAAATATTCAGCGATCGTGAGTTCGTTGTTGTTATCAGCAACAGCTTTTACTGCTCCCAGTCTTGCTGTTAGTTTAAATCAAAATCAGGAAGTTAAACCTGCTAGTTCGGAAAGCATAACCACACAGAATCAAAGCGAATATTTAGTAGCGCAAGTTTCGGAAAGTTGTCGTCAGGTTAGTGCCAGAAGTGGTCTTTATGTGCGGCAACAACCAACAGTAAATAGTCAGGCGATTGGAATTATCAATAACGGACGCAATGTAACAATTGCAAATGAAGGTGATAATGGCTGGGTGCCAATTACAGCACCTTTAGACGGCTATGTATTTGCTAATTTTCTTAGCCCTTGTGATGTCGCAACAGTTCCACCTCCAACTAGCTGCCGTCGAGTAGTTGCGGAAAGAGGAACTAGTGTTTGGCAAGCGCCTTCTGCTGATACGCCTAGTTTGGGACTTGTTGCTAATGGGCGCAGAGTTACAATTGAGAGTTTAGGGGAAAATGGTTGGGTGCCAATTAGTGTTCCTTTTAAAGGCTATGTTCAGGCGGACAATTTGGGCTATTGCCGTTAATGAAAGGAATGAGGAGTGTAAATTATTTGTTAATTGATGATGATGAAAGGGCGATCTCCACCCTTCGCCCTTCCACTCACCAAAAAAATCATTCCAACGCTTGAGCAAGATCGTTAATTAAATCATCAGGATGTTCTAAACCAATAGATAAACGCAATAAATTTTCTGGTGTTTTTGTTCCTTTTCCTTCGATCGATGCGCGGTGTTCAATTAAACTTTCCACACCCCCCAAACTAGTAGCCCTAGTAAAAATTTTTACTTTACCAGCAACAGCAAAAGCTTTCTCTTTTCCACCTTTCACCTGACAAGAAATCATTCCCCCAAACAATGACATTTGTTTTAAAGCTATTTCATGTCCTGAATGCTGCTTTAAACCAGGATAATAAACTTGTTCTATTTGGGAATGATCAGTTAAAAATTCCGCCACTTTTAAAGCATTTTGGGAATGAGCACGCATTCGGTAAGGTAAAGTTTGAATTCCCCGCATTACTAACCAACAATCAAAAGGAGCAGCTACCGCACCCCCAACTTTTTGAATTTTTCTAATTTTCTCAAAAAACTCATTTTCAGTTTTACTAATAACTACACCTCCCAAAACGTCACTGTGTCCACCAAGGTATTTAGTAGTAGCATGAACCACTAAATCTGCACCTAAATTTAAAGGACTTTGCCCTACAGGAGAAGCCCAAGTATTATCACAAACACATAAAGCGTTTATTTGATGAGCAATTTCCGAGATTTTGGCAATATCGGTAATTTTTAGCAAAGGATTGGAAGGTGTTTCTACCCAAATTAATTTAGTATTTGGTTGTATCGCTTCAGTAACTAAATCAAGATTAGTTAAATCAGTGAAAGTTACGGCTAATCCCCAAGGTGCTAAAATATCTTTTAGGAGCAAAGATGTACCCGAATAAATATCATTTGGGGCAATTAAATGATCGCCAGGAGAAAGAGCTTGAAACACGCTCATTGTTGCCGCAGAACCGGAAGCAAAAGCCGCTGCAACTGCTCCATTTTCTAACTGAGAAACACATTTTTCTAAAGCTTCTCGATTGGGGTTATTGCTGCGAATATAATCATAACCTTGGGGATAAGTTCCGTCTGATGAACGCTCAAATGTTGTAGAAAGATAAATAGGTGTTACTAGTGCGCCTGTAGCTGGGTCTGTTTGATGTCCGGCGTGAATCGCTAAAGTTTCAATGTGCATGGTAATTTGTGTTCAACAATGGAGTTGATTCAATGACTTTAGAAAGAAATATAGCAGCAAGTTTTCAGATGGATGAAGCGACTTGGGCGCGTCATGCTAACCCTTGGAGTGTTTGGACAAGGTTTACTGTTTTACCTTTGCTGATTTTGGCAATTTGGAGTCGGGTTTGGTTGGGTTGGTGGTGTTTGATTCCGGTGACAATTGTTATGGGTTGGATGTGGTTAAATCCCCGAATTTTTCCTAAACCAAATTCAACAAATAATTGGGCTTCTAAAGCGGTTTTGGGTGAGCGAGTTTGGTTAAATCGGGACAATATTCCAGTACCTAAACATCATCAACGAGTTCCTAATATTCTTAGCGTTGTTTCTACATCGGGAGTGATTTTTTTGATTTGGGGGTTGTCTGCTTTGAATGTTTGGCCTACTTTATTAGGGGTGATTTTGGTTTATTTAGGGAAATTGTGGTTTATCGATCGGATGGTTTGGCTTTATGAGGATATGAAAGATGTGGAAGCTGAGTATAGCCATTGGTTGTATTAGTTAAGAGAACGACTGAAGTCATTACTACGAACTTTTTTTAAATGTTGCCAATTAGGATGAATGGTGCCCAGTAATATGGGTGATTTAGGCGTTGGATTATGTTGCTGGGAGTAGCTGGTTGGATGATGATTTGTTGCTGTTTTGTTGCTGGTTGGTAGTTACCTGTTATTAGAGCAATTTGCGATCGTCTTAAAGCCTCTGCTTTACTAACATTTCCTGTCGTTAATTCCCGATAAAATGAGTCCATTAAAGCTTGAGTTCCGCCATCGGAAACCGCCCATAATGAGGAAATAGAAGCTAAAGCACCTGCTAATTGAATTTGATAACCAAAACCTAAAATTTCCTCTCCATTTCCTAATTTTCCCCCTAATCCTGTTTCACAAGCACTTAACACTACTAAATCTACATTAGAAAGTGACCAAGTTTCCACATCTCGTAGGGTGACAAATTCGCCATTTCCAAATAAGATAAATGAGTCTTCTGGCGAACCTGTTAAAAAGGCGGCGTGAGTGGCTAAATGGACGATGTTGTACTCATTTAAGCGAGGAATTATCGTCGCAGGACTAAAGTCATTATCTAATAATTTAGTAGTATTAGGAACGGTAGCTGCTAAATTTTTTACTTCCCTGGCAGCAAAGGGTAATCCGGCAAAAGTTAATTGTCTACTTCCCGCTTTGACTGTGTAATTTCCTTGGCTAAAAGCTGCTGCTAAAATGCGGGGGTTAGGTTTAGGTGTTGCATTAAAGTTACTTAAAGTTGCGGCGGTTATATTGTTAATTTGGAATCGCTGTACTAACCATTGTTTGCCATCAAAAAGGGCGGCTAAAGGAATATAACGTAATTGTCCATCTGGGGCGTAAATAATGGTTTTTGTTTCGGCTTGAATAAGTTGATTTTCTATTGGTTTGATTAACCAATCATAAAACTGTTTTGCTGATTTTGTAGCGTCTATTTCTGGGTTTTGCAATGTGCCACGAAACTCGACTATTGCTTGATTTATTTGTGTACGTTTGACAGGAATTGAACGACGGATTGGGGGAGAGTAAGCTGTAACTAAGATTAATTCTATGCGATCGTCTAAAATTAAAGGATAAAGAATTACTGTTGATTGTGGTAACTGTTGTAAGGAACGTTGCAAGCGATTTAAATTCGGTAAATCTAGGTTTTGATTTTTAGAGGCGCGACTCAGTTCTTGGGAGAGGTTAACTATTTCTGGGGAACGAATGAATTCGTTAAAATCGGCGCGAATTTGTTGTTGAGTTTTGTCCAATTCAGCGATTCTTTGTTGTTGTGCTGATGTTCTCTGATTATCTGGAATGTTGCGTAATTGTGCAAGTTCTTTACCCAGTTTTACTGCTTGGTTATACTTTTCTGTAATCTGCTGTTCTTGAGATAATAAATCAACTCCTTGGGCGGTTTTTTCATTTCCACGCACGTTTCGCAAATAATCATTTAATTCTTGGACTTTGAGTAAATCTAAAACCTGTTGTGCTTCCAGAATTCTATCTTGTTTAAGTAACAAGTCAGCTAAGTTGCGGTAGGTGTCGGTAATTGTATTAGTAAATGATTGTTGTTGTTCAGTTGATAATACTTTTAAATCTTGGCGAATTGCTTCAGTGATATTAACAGCTTGTTTGTAGAAAACAATTGCTAATGTGGGTTTATTTTGTTGTTCTAAGACATAACCAATATTACTTAAAGTAATACTTTCAGCATTTTTATCGCCTACTTCTTGAAGAATAGCTAATCCTTTTTGTAAGTTTTCTAAGGATTGCGAATATTGTTTTTGTTTAAATTTAACGCTGGCGATACTATTTAAAGTTCGTCCTTTTCCGGCTTTGTCGCCAATATTTTGACGGATGGATAATGATTGATTTAAAAAGTTTTCGGCTTGGGAATAGTCTCCTAAATTTGCGTAAATATTGCCGAGATTTTCTAAGGTGCTACCTTCTGCTGATTTGTCGCTAATTTTTTGAGAAATAGCTAAGGCTTGGCGATAATATTCTAATGCTTGATTATACTCTTTTTGTTGTTCGTAAATATTCCCGATCGCCTGCAAATTTCTCCCCTCTCCCGCTTTATCCCCAATTTCTCGCCTTACAGTTAAAGCTTGCTGCAAATACTTTAATGCTTTGGGATATTGTCCTAAATTAAAGTAAACTCCACCGAGATTATTTAAGGAATTTCCTAAACCTAATTTATCACCTATTTGTTGCCGAATTGTTAAGGCTTCCTGATAGGATTTCAAAGCTTGAGCGTACTTTCCCTGACTATATAAAATTCCACCAATATTATCTAAAGTATTGCCGATTCCGGGGCGATCGCCAATTTCTTGAGCAATTTGCAAAGATTGTTGATAAATTTCTAAAGCTTGCTCATACTTTCCCTGATTTTCATAAATAATTCCCATCCCATTTAAAGTGTTACCAACACTAGCTTTATCTCCGATTTCTCGCAAGACTGGCAAAGCTTGCTGATAAAATTCTAAAGCTCTTTCATAATCGCCTAACTGACGATAAATTAAAGCAATATTACTAGTAATTCTCCCGATACCTGCTCGATCTTTAAGCGTTCTGCGAATGGCTAAAGCTTGTTGATAGTAATTAATTGCTGATTGATATTCCCCTACACTAAAATATACGCCCCCAATGTTATTTAAAGTACGTCCTTCATCTCGTTTATCTCCAACTTGTTGCCGAATAATTAACGCTTGTTGATATAATTCTAAAGCTTGATTATAGTTACCTTGCGCCGCATAAACAGCAGCAATATTGTGCAATGCTTCCCCTGCAATTGCAGGTTTTTGAATTTGTTTAGCAATAGCTAAACTTTGTTGATGTAATTCTAAAGCTTTGGAATATTCGCCTAACAAGCGATAAACGAAACCCAGGTTATTGAGAGTTTCGCCAATTCCAGCTTTATCGTTGAGTTTTTGCCGAATTATTAAAGCTTGTTGTAATACGTCTAAAGCTCGATCGTATTCACTTAAACTTGTATAAACTTGACCTATATTATTAAGTGTTTTAGCAACACCTGCTTGATTATTTGAATTTTTTTGCAGTTGTAGAACCTGTTGGTAAGTTTGTAAAGCAGCGGAAAAATTACCTATTTGATATTGTTCAATACCTTGTTGAAATAATCGATTTACTTCGGTTTGTTGTTGGTTTACAGAAGTTTGCGCCTGAGCTAAATAATTTGTTGTTGAAGATAGCACAATCAAGAGAATCACAGTAAAAAAACTATGGGTAAAAGCTTTTTTTGTCTGCATTATACATCTTGCAAAATATAGAAAATCTCTACTATTCATCTGTGTTTATCTGTGTTCATCTGTGGATATCTGTGGTAAAAAAATAAGATTTCATAATTTACAAGAAGTTTAACGATCGATTCAACTCCCAGGCGATCGCCAAATTTTCATCAAATGAAACGATGAACCGTCGATATGTTCAGCAGTAATAATTGTTCTTCCATCGGGGCTAAGTGCGATCGGTGCATTAGCTTTTGGTAAATGAAATCTCCTTCCAGTTTGCAAATTCCACATATAAACACTCCGACTAGCAGCAAATCTACTACCACTGAAATAAATTTGTCCATTAGGATCAAAAGTTCGAGAAAAACAAACATGATCTCCACCGCTGGGAGGATCGGATAAAGTGCGAATAAATTCTCCGGTTTCTAAATTCCAAAGTCTCACTCTACCACCATACCATTCCGCAGCTAAAGTTTTACCATCTGGACTAACAGTAACACAGTTTAATATGCCCGTTGAACGATGCTCTTGTCCGGCAATTCTAAAATTATTTAGTACTTTTTCTGTGTTGAAATCCCACAGTTGCACTTCTGAGCGATTATAAAGTACGATTTGACCGTTAGGAGTGAAAGTAAAAGGTGCTTCTATTACTTTGATAAACTTGATTGGTTCTCCAGTTTGCAAATTCCATAAATGTATATATCTTTTAGTCTTCTCTTCGACTGTGCGACCAGCCAAAATTTGACCGTTAGGACTAATTTCCTGAGCAATTCCTGATAAAGTAGTTTTCAATTGACCTGTGCGGAGATGCCAAATTTTAATTGTTTTGCCATCTCCAGTTACTAAAGTTTGTCCATCAGGACTAATTAAAACATAAGTAACTGCATCTGGATGGGTACCAATAGTTTTTTGTACTTCTCCAGTTTGTAAGTTCCATAGTTGAATTTCCCCTTGACTATTGCCAGTGACAAAATTTTGTCCATCAGGAGTAATAGCTACTTCTACAATTCCTGCTTTATGCGTGGTTTTGATACTTTTAGACAAAGTAAAGTTGACCAAAGAGTAGGTCAAATTAATATTATGTTTAGATGCTATTTCCCAGAAACTATTAATAGGAATGCCTAAATTGAAGCCGGATTTCACATCAATTGTTTGCCCAGTATCGGGATTAATTATTGATTCTCCTTCTGCCCTACCGTGAATCGCAATTACGTGCCCTTCATCATCTAAAACTGGCCCGCCACTCATTCCCGATCGCGTAATATTTGTGTAAACTAAAGCATAGCCATCTTCTAAAGGTTTTAAGGGACGACCGGAAACTTTTCCTTGGGTAACTTGATAAATTCTTTCTGTTATTGCTCTTCCCGGATGGGGCCAACCAGAAGTATAAACTGTCGCCCCTTCTTTGATTCTATCGGAGTTACCTAACAGGGCAATGCGATATTTTCGATCGCTAGTAAATTGCAGCATTGCTAAGTCTACTCCGGGGAATTTTTTCACTGTGCGATAGTCTAATTTATGTTGTTTACCATCAGGTGTAATTATTTCATATTCATCTTGGGTGGCAACAACGTGCTTGGCAGTTAAGACGTAGTAAGTGTTATTTCTTTGGGAAATTATTACGCCAGAACCGGGATTTTGTCCGTTAATAATTACAGTGATATCTTTAGCAACAGCGGATACTATTTGTTCGGTTGATGTTTGCGGGGCGGTGCTTTGTGGCTGATTTATTACTATTGTTGCACCAACTATTGCTGCTGATAATCCATTAAAAAAGTTATGTTTCATCTTGTTTTATTCCCTGATTTAAACTCTTTTAAGGTTTAGTTATTTGCCAAATTTTTACTGTGCCATCTGCACTTCCGCTAATTAAAGTTTGCGCGTCTCCGCCAAAAGCGATCGATAACACTTCCACAGGAGATCCTTGGCGATTCTTCACATCTAAAGTATGTAATAATTGTCCAGTATGCAAGCTCCAAATTTTGATAGTACCATCATAACTGCCACTAGCAAGGATATGTCCAAAGGGATCGATCGCTAAAGAAGAAATTGTCCCTGAATGTCCTTTCAAAGTCCGCAATAATTCGCCAGTATTGCGATTCCAAATTTTAATAGTTGAATCATCTTCAGTACTATTTACTCCTCCGGTAACGTCTTTATTACTATAAGTTCCACTAGCAATAATTGCTCCGTAAGGACTAACAGCGACAGATTTAATAATGTTTAAATGTCCGGTGAGAGTACGCAGTAATTGACCTTTGCTTACATCCCAAATTTTAATAGTTCGATCGACACTACTGCTAACAAGAGTTTGACTGTCTGGAGTAAAAGCGATCGACCAAATTGGATAAGAATGTCCGGTTAAACTATGTAGTAATTTCCCAGAATGTAAGTTCCAAATTCTAATAACTCTATCTTCCACGCTACCACTAGCGATCGTTTGTCCATCTGGACTAATTGCCACTGACACAATTAAACCGGGAGTTTCTGTTAGCGTATGCAGCAATTTTCCAGTTTGAATATTCCAGATTTTAATCGTTGTGTCTCGACTGCCACTAGCAAGAGTTTGACCATCAGCACTAATAGCTAGAGAATGAACGCTGCGAGAATGTCCAATCAAAGTACGCAATTCTTTGCCAGTGTTTTTGTGCCATAATTTAATGCTGCCATCTGCTAAACCACTGGCGATCGTTTGACCATCGGAACTAATAGCAACGGATACAACTTTTTTAGTATCAGATAAAGTATTTACTAAAGTAAAATCATCTCCTAAATAAGGTATTTTAATTCCATTTTGAGCAGCAATTTTCAAGAATGAGTTAATCGGAATTGCTAAATTAAAGCCTGATTTCACATCAATTGTTTGTCCAGTATCAGGGTTGAAAATCGATTCTCCTTCGCCCCTTCCGTGAATCCCAATTACTCGACCTTGGGCATCTAAAACAGGGCCACCACTCATGCCGGAACGAGTAATATTAGTGTAAACTAATTCATAGCCATCTTCTAAACTTTCTAAGGGACGACCAGAAATATTACCCTTAGTTAATTGGTAAATTCTTTGAGTAATTGCCCGTCCGGGATGGGGCCAACCTGATGTAAAAACTGTTACGCCTTCTGTAATATTAGCAGAATTTCCTAATTGAGCAACCCGGTAATTGTTATTACTAGTAAACTGCACTAAAGCTAAATCAACACCAGGAATTTTTTGCACTTTGCTATAGTTTAAAGGGTGTTTAATAGCATCAGAAGTAACGATTTCATATTCATCTTGAGTAGCGACTACGTGCTTGGCAGTGAGAACATAATAAGTGTTATTTTGTTTGCCAATAATTACACCGGAACCGGGATTTTGTCCATTAATTACGACGGTGATTTCTCTTGCCATACTAGCGATCGCCTGTTCATCTACTGAACTTTGCGAAACTACCATTAATGGTTGTGAAATTATCACTACTGAGCCCATTAATGCTGCCGATAACTGATAATAAAGCTTCATTTGTTTTTCACCGTCAGTTGGGAGAAGGACTAGTATTAGGACTAGGTTGAGGTCGAGGATTTGGTCGATTATTAGGAATTAAACTAGGATATCCACCTCGGAGAAACCGATCTAAGCTAATGTAGAGTCGATCGCCTGTTTCATTAATTGGAGCACTTGAAACAACTCGAATCCGAAAAATTCTTTGTAAAGCATTTCTCGGATTTGTTTCGTTAGGATTTAAGGGAAACAATATACCGCGACAAGGTTCATTTTCTTTTGTGGCAAAACAAACTACTAACCGCCCATCTTTTCTTTCTGTGGTAATGTAATTAAAAGTGCCTTCATTGCGATAATTTTGAAAATTAGTAGAAGCTTCTTCGCAGCGTTGTCGTGGACTACTTCCTTGACCTGAGTTAGTAATATCCCAGATAATTAACGGTATTTCTTGTGTGCCAGTACGGGCAATAGTAGCAGGAGAACCATTAATAGTGCCACAGAAGAAAGTAACATTTTGTCCGAAACTTGGTTGAGGTGTGACGATCGCACTAACAAAAGCGATCGCTGTAGATAATTGTAACCAAGGGAAAATTTTCATAGTTAAAACAACAGTAAAATTGCTAGACTGAGACATTTTCAAAGGGGAAAGTTACTAAATTTAAGTAATCTGGATTAGCAATAAACTCCTTAGCTAATAAGTAACCTGCAATTGTCCAAGTTTGGTATTTTCTCGCTTCTTTACCAATTAATCTACCATCTTGACCGTCGTAATATTCGGGCCAATGATCTTTCAAGAGGCGGCGTTCCGCGATCGCGATCGCATGATGTGCTAATTCACCTCGATCCATTTTTTTCGCTGCCGCTGTTAACATCCAAAGTAAAACAGGCCAACTTCCACCATTATGATATGACCAAGGGCGATTTTTTGGATCGGCACCAGTAACAATTTTCCATTCTGTATCTTCCACTGCTGGATAGCACAATTTCATTGGCATATTACCGATTAAATCAGTCCAGCGCAATTCAATCAAATTCAGAATTCTCTGGGACTGTTCTTCATCAGTTAAAGAAACAATAATTGCCATTAAATTACCTAAAGCAAAGAAGCGACTATCCAATTGCGAAGGGCCTAAATTTCCCGCTAAATAACCTCCTGCTTCCGGCAACCATTTAGCTAATTTATAAAACGGAATGGAATCAGAATAAATATTAAACTGGTTGAGTGCTTGTTCGCCGTATTCTTCAACTTGATAGCGATAAATTACATTCAATCTATCAATATCCAACCAATAATTTTCCCGTAATTGCTTTAATAAAGGTGGCAACCGATAATGTACTGCCTGAATAATTGTTTGATTTTCTTGATGGGGGGTTAAAAGTTCCAAACTGGCGCGAAGTGCGGCATAAAATAACGATTGAATATCTAAAGGATGTCCGTATAATCCCATGCGGCGATCGATCATACTAGCTGCATCAGGAACTAACAACATCGGATACATATCAAATCGAGTTGCTAAACAAAGTTGCAAAATTAAACGAATTCCTTGTTGAAAATCCTCTCTTTTAACTAAAGAATAATCGTCAGTAGCGATCGCATAAGCACGTAACAAAATAATCCACCACAAACCAGCATCAGCGGGCGCAACTCGACCGATCGCGTGTTCACCAAAGTCAGCTTTTAAATATTCTTGTCCATGAACTAAAATAATCTTAAAACTAGCTGGCATCAACCCCCGACTAGGGGTAGCGGAATCTAACTGTGTTTTTTTCGGCTGTAATTTCAATGTTTCTTCTAAGAAATTACGCACAATATCACTTCTGCCTTTAATTAAAAAAATCAGTGCAGAAGAAACAAAGTCACGAATAAAACATTGATCGTAATTTAACGCTGCAATATCAGGATCGCAAGCAGCTATAGTACCGATCGGTCTTCCTTGGTAATAAATAATTGACTTTTCCAGTGCTATCCATGCTTGTTCTACTAAATTTTTGTCGCTCAACTCTAAGACCTCTCTAAATTACATAATTAGAATTATTATAAAAGTTTATGAAGTGCTGACAACCAAGTAGGGAACTAAAATGTCAATTCGCGAGTATCAGCCATCAGATGTCGAAATTTTAGCAGCAATTTATCGAGATGCGGTAATTGGCATCGGCTCAACAGCTTATAATGCCAAACAAATTGAAGTTTGGTCATCATTTCCCGAAGACTTAGAAGAATTTCACCATTTACTTAGTCAAGGTTTAACCATTGTGGCACTTGACAAAGGAGAATTGGTAGCTTTTGGACAATTAAACCCTCTCGATCGTGTTGCTTTTCTTTATACAGCTACTCGCGTTAGTAGAAAAGGTTACGCCACCAAGATTTACCAGCAATTAGAAGATTATGCTATTACTCAAAATGTGCCACGCTTACATACCGAAGCCAGTCACATCTCGAAACATTTCTTCTTAAAAATGGGCTTTTCGGTAGTTGAAAGGGAAATAGTCGATCGCAAAAATACTCAATTTGAACGATTCAAGATGCAAAAAATAATCCTATGATTTTCTTAATCACTTTAATTTTGTTAAATCTCAGTGATCTAGATCAACGGTACAGTCTTTCTGCTGTCACATTAAGATTGTGGTAAAGATCGAGACCGAAATTAGATTTAGTGAGACAATAGAAGAGTGAGGAATCTAAGTAAACCAAATTGTGGAAAGGGGGAGACAATGAGATTCTTTCATTTAGCGACATTAGGCTTAATCGCACCCCTGTTTTTGACTAACCCAGTGTTGGCTTTCAATCCGCTTCATGTCCAAAAGTTATTGTCAACTGGGGAATGTGCTAACTGTGATTTGTCAGGAGCAGATTTGAGTGGCGCACACTTAATTGGTGCTGATTTGAGAGAAGCTAATCTGAAAAATGCTAATCTCACAAATACCAATTTAGAAGGAGCAGATTTATCTGGTGCTAACTTAATGGGAGCTAATTTAACCGAAGCTTTCCTGACTAATGCAGATATGCGCCAAACTAATCTTGATGGCGTTAACTTTGCTAACGCTACTATTAATGACGCGAATGTTTATGGCGCTTCCATGAATGATTTGAACATCACTGATGCCACTATCTTTAACACAGCAATTGGCGTTGGTGGAGAAGATTTAGAAGAATATAAAGGTTGGCCCTAAAAAACCATAAAATCCCTAAGTTCGTTGTAACGACTTCAGTCATTCACTCTCGCAAGTAACTGACTGAAGTCGTTACAACGGACTTTGAAATTAGCGAGTTGCTAAAATCTTTTTAATTTGGGGAAGTACGGCTTCAATCTGTTCGGGTGAAGCAGTTGTCTGTTGGAAACTTTCTCGTTGTTGCAATCTTTGTAACCAGTTATTTAGTTTAGGGTAAATGTCGATCGCCATGCCAAACATCGGTAAAGATTGCAGCAAAGTTCCCGCTACAACTTCAGCTAAACTAAACATTTCTCCAGCAAAATAAGTGTTGTCTCCCAACAAATTTTCGTAAAACTGTAATATTGTATTAATTCGCTGTTTTGTGGCTGCAATTTTAGAGTATTCCACCTCTAAACCAACCATTTGTTTAGTAAGTGGCAAAGTAGCAGGTTGAAATTCATTAACAGCAACCATTTCTACCATGCGAACTTTTGCCATTGTTTGAGGTTCTTTTGGTATCAAAGATGGTGTTGGGTATTTCGCTTCTAAATAATCCAAAATCGCCAAAGATTCTACTACTGTAAAGCCATCATCAATAATTACAGGAACCCGTTGTAAAGGGTTAATCGCCGTAAATTCCGGTTGAAAATGATCGCCATCTAACTTCATTTGTACAGGCTCAAAAGTAATTTGTTTTTCCAACAAAGCTACCCAAACACGACGAGCATTTAAAGAAATCGGACTAAAGTAAAACTTCAACATTTAATTCACCTCAATAACTACAGATATTCTTCTCTGCGTTCTCTGCGCCTCTGCGGTTCAAAAAACTAAATTTTCCACTCACTTTTAAGAATGCCGTATTGTACTCTATCCTCAAAATTTCCCCATTTCAAAAGATGTTGACGCAGACAACCTTCATAACGCATTCCGATTTTTTGCATCACTCTACCAGAAGCAGGATTACTAGAAAAATGGGAAGAATGAATGCGATGTAATCCCAAAGATTCAAAGCCATATTTTACTATAGCTAAAGCTGCTTCAGTGCAATAACCATTTCCCCAAAAAGGCTGACCAATCCAATAACCTAATTCAGCACGATTATGCTCTCGATTTATTAGTAAACCAATTGCGCCACATAATATATTAGTCTCAGGAAATGTAATAGCAAAAACAACCTCTTTCCCTTCTACAAAAGCTTTTGAATGAGTTTTAATCCAATCTTCAGCCATTCCATCTTCATAAGGGTGAGGAATGGTTAAAGTGACAGCTGCGATCGCCCGATCGCTCGCTAACCTTTGCACTTCTGGCGCATCACTTAGCATAAACGGGCGCAAAATCAATCTTTCTGTGTGAATAGTTGGTTGTTGTTTCTCTTGATTTAAATTCATAGAAAAATACTACTTCCGTCGTAAATACTAAAGTTTCACAACCGGAAAGAGAAGATTCAACAGCATTAATTATTACTGTTCAAAGTGGGTTTAAATCGACAATAGTCAGAGAGAATTATCTATTTTCCGATCTTAAAAGTGACAATTATCACCTAACCAACTATGTACTTACCCACTACGATCGCTATTTTTAGCTTTTCATCTTCCCTATTTCTTCCCGACTTTTACCTAACCTTTAAACATCGCCAGATTAAAGTGAGAAAAATAATAAACGCATTATCCTTAATTAAATCTCTCTGAACCAATCATCAACTGTAAACTCCCAATTTGTCAATATCGAGTAAAGGAGGGTTAAATAATGATGACAACACAAACTTTTGATGCAACGAAAGCAGAAATATTTACCGATCGCATCCTTGGCGTTCTCAATGATGGCGCACTGGCGCTAATGATTTCTGTCGGTCATCGTACCAAATTGTTTGATACTTTAGCAGAATTACCACCTGCTACTAGCCAGGAAATTGCTGATACCGCAGGCTTAAATGAAAGGTATGTCCGAGAATGGTTAGGAGCAATGGTAACAGGACAGTTAATTGATTACGATCCGGCGGAAAAAACTTACTATTTACCTCCTGAACATTCAGCTTTTTTAACTAAGTCAGCAGGAGCAAATAATATGGCTCCGATCGCCCAATTTATTTCTGTTTTAGGAACAGTAGAAGACAAAATTGTAGATTGTTTTTCCCAAGGTGGTGGTGTACCTTATTCCGAATATAAACGCTTTCATGAAGTCATGGCGGAAGAAAGCGGACAAACGGTAGTAGCTGCTTTAGAAGAGTATATTTTGCCATTAATTCCGGGAATAAAAGAGGCTTTGGCTCATGGAATTAATGTGTTAGATGTTGGTTGTGGTAGGGGTCGAGCGATAACTAAATTGGCGGAGTTATTTCCTAATAGTAAATTTTGGGGATACGATATTTCGTCAGAAGCGATCGCCACTGCTACCGCTGAAGCTCAACAAAAAAGATTGAATAATGTTCGCTTTCAAATTAAAGATGCTGCTACTTTTAACGAAAGCGATCGCTATCATTTAATAACCACCTTTGACGCAATTCACGATCAAGCAAAACCTGATGTTGTTTTACAGAACATTCACAAAGCCTTACGTCCTGATGGCGTTTATTTAATGCAAGATATCCATGCCGCCACCGAAGTAAATGATAACTTAGATCATCCAATTGCCCCATTCCTTTACACTGTTTCCTGTATGCACTGCATGACAGTTTCTCTGGCAGATGGTGGCATGGGACTGGGTACAATGTGGGGGCAAGAAAAGGCATTACAAATGTTAGCTGATGCCGGATTCACTCATGTAGAAGTTAAACAACTAGAACACGATTTGCAAAACGATTACTACATTGTCAGAAAGGATTAAAACTGACTAAATTTCCATGTACAATCTCTAGGGTAATTGCTCATGTGCAAAATTTGTAACTTGGTGCTACGCCGTCAGAGTTTGGCTAAAAACAAACCGCGACTCTTAAATAGTAGCCAAGTTTTTTCCCTAACTGATCTGAAGAATTTATCCTCCCAAATCTCCCAGTTGAATCAGTCTGAAAGCAAAAGTAGCTTCTGAATTTTGGGAAAATTTGCGGTAAAGTGAAAGTAGAAACCTTAGCCAATTGCTGAATCTACTAACTTTGCCATAAATACCATGACCACATCTAAGCAAGAATTTGAAGTTACGAAAACCGAACAAGAATGGCGAGAAATCTTAACGCCCGAGCAATTTAATGTGTTGCGGAAACATGGTACAGAAAGAGCAGGCACCAGTCCCTTAGATAAAGTTTACGACAAAGGTACTTTTGTCTGTGCTGGTTGTGAGTTACCCCTGTTTACTGCTGATACTAAATTCAACAGTGGTACTGGTTGGCCTAGCTTTTTTGCGCCCATTGATGGTGCGATCGAAACAACTGTCGATCGCTCTTTTTTCATGACTAGAACTGAAGTTCATTGTCGCCGTTGCGGTGGGCATTTGGGTCACGTTTTTAATGATGGGCCAAAACCTACTGGTCAACGTTATTGTATGAATGGAGTAGCATTAAAGTTCATTCCTGAACAAACTTCTGACTAGAATAATTGAAAACAGTAGAGACGTTTCATGAAACGTCTCTACTTTATTTTTTGCCTAAATATACTCAACTACTTCTTCAGTAGGAAAACGCACTTTTGGCAGAGCAGCATATTTATCATCTGCTGCACGATAACCCAACGGACAAACTACAACTGCTGAATATCCTTGCTCGGTTAATCCTAATAATTCGTTGTATTTAATAGGATTAAAACCTTCCATTGGACAAGTATCAATTTCTAACATTGCCGCAGCAGTCATTAATTGACCCAAAGCAATATAAACTTGTCTAGCAGCCCATTCATCAAGTTTGACAGGAGGATTTTTCAGGAAATTTTTAACTACGTTGCTGAAGCCTTGCAAAGAATCTATAGGTACTTGACGCACTTCAGACATCTTTTCAATGTAATGGTCTACATCTGCGTCATTTATATCTTTTTTAATCGCTAAAACTACCAAATGGGAAGCTTCAACAACCTGTGTTTGTCCCCAAGAATGTTCGACTAATTTTTGGCGAAGTTCGGGATTATCTACTACAAAAAACTTCCAAGGTTGTAAACCAAACGAGGAAGGTGCGAGTACTAAACTTTGTTCCAGGGTTTTCCAAACTTCAGCAGAGATCTTTTTGTTTGGATCGAACTTTTTAGTAGCATACCGCCAATTTAATTGTTGGAGTACTTGATCGGGAGCAACTACAGTACTAATCATGTTGTTTAGTTTTGTAAAGTTACCTTGATTATAGTAGACAACTCCCCCAAAAATGCAAGATCTATCGAGTAGAATTTGCCCCTAATTGCAAAGCATAGAGATTAGCGTAAATTCCCTGTTTGGCTATGAGTTCTTGGTGAGTTCCTCGTTCAACAATTTCTCCTTGTTGAATTACTAATACTTGATCTGCTTTAGTTACTGTGCTCAGACGGTGAGCAATTACAAAGCTGGTACGTCCTTTTAATAGGCGTGCGATCGCATCTTGGACTAAAGCTTCGGTTCTAGTATCAATACTACTAGTAGCTTCATCTAAAATTAGAATTCGCGGATTAATTAATACCGCACGAGCAATACTAACTAACTGTCTTTGTCCCTGACTTAAAGGTGCGCCTCTTTCACCTAATTGAGTCATATATCCTTCGGATAATGAAGTGATAAATTCATGCACATTTGCTAATTGTGCAGCCGCTTCAATATCAGCTTGCGTCGCATTAGGACAACCAAAAGCGATATTTTCCGCCACAGTTCCACTAAACAAAATATTATCTTGTAAAACAATCCCCATTTGACGGCGTAAACTCGCCTGAGTCACACCTTTGACATCAATATTATCGATTTTAACCGCCCCATCAGAAACATCATAAAACCGCAAAATTAAGTTAATAATTGTCGTTTTCCCGGCTCCAGTTGGCCCAACTAAAGCGATCGTTTCTCCTGGTTGAGCTTGTAAATTTACTTGTTTAAGTACCAATTGATTTGGATTATAACCAAAAGAGACATTTTCAAATTTTACCTCACCTTTAATCTGGGGCATTTCTTGAGCATTAAGGGCATCTTGAAGTTCTGCTGGTTCATCTAATAAAAGGAAAATTCGCTCTAATCCGGCGATCGCAGATTGAGCTTGAGTGTAAAATTGACTGAGGATTTGAATTGGGCGAAAGAACTGCTGCACGTAGATTAAAAAAGCCGTAACAACTCCCACAGTAGCAGCGCCAGTCACCGCTAAATAACCGCCATAAGCTAATACTGCGCCAGTGGCTAAAGTGTTGAGAAAATCAATGGAAGGTAAAAAGGCGGAGGTAATTGCTACTGCTTGAATATTGGCATCACGATTAGCTGCATTTAACAGAGCAAACTCGCGAATATTTAAATCAATGCGATTGAAAGCTTGAGCTTCTCGGACACTGGTAATTCCTTCTTCCAATTTAGTAGAAAGTTCGCCAATTGTTTCTCTGGTAACGCGAAATTTCTTTCTCGCCCATTGGGAGAAAAATCCGGTAGTAAAAATCATTAAAGGCACAACAAAATTACTCAATAATGCCAGTTTCCAGTTAATCGCAAACATGGCAATAATAATGGCAAATAAGCTCAATAAGTTACCTAACATTTGAGCAACTGTTTGTCCAAATGCCTGATTAACTGTGTTCACATCATTAAGCAAACGGCTCATTAAATCGCCTGCTTCGCTGCGATCGAAAAAACTCACAGGCAAACTTTGAATTTTTAGAAAAATATCTTGTCGCAGTTGCGCGAGTAGCCCTTGCATAATCCAGCCAATTCGCATAATTTGTTCTCGAATTGCTGCAATACCCAAAATGTAAATTAGTACCAATATTCCCAACATTAAAAACAATCCGCGCACGTTTCCTTGGGCAATTAAATTGTCAATTGACCAACCAATTAAGAAAGGGCCAACGGATTGTGTGATCGCACCGATCGATACTAAAGTTATAGCAATGGGGATATCTTTCCGATAAGGTCGGAGGTACTGCAAAAAACGCTCTAATGTTTTCGATTGCTGAGTTACTTTTTGCTCCGCTCCAACAACTGAACTGTGACTTCTCATCCTAATTCCTCATAAGTTTTTTACATTTTGACCTACAGCATTTTCCCTATCTTCCAGGCTGTTAGGTAATCCTTGATACTTTAAACAGCCTGCAACATAATGCAAGAATGTTTCTCTATGGTATGCTTTCTTTGGCATAATTTATGTTTGAATTGTTTGCTTTACTTGGGATTCTAAAATTGCTCCATATAACGGGCTAGTTCTCATTAATTCTTCATGAGTTCCTTGGGCGACTAATCTTCCTTTATCCATTAACAAAATGCGATCGGCATTTTTCACCGTGCTAATTCTTTGAGCAATCACAAAAGCTGTACAGGTTTTTTGGCGCATTAAATAATCAAGTTCTTCTTGAATTTGCGCCGCAGTTTTTGCATCAACCGCCGAAGTGCTATCATCTAAAATCAGAATGCTGTAATCTGTTAGTAGGGTACGAGCGATCGCAATTCTCTGCTTTTGTCCACCCGACAAACCTACGCCTCGTTCGCCAACAATTGTTTCGTAACCATCAGGTAAACTCATAATAAAATCGTGAATTTGAGCAGTTTTTGCTACCTCAATTACCTGTTCCATTGTGGCATTATGTTTGGCATAAGTAATATTTTCTCGAATCGTACCAGAAAATAATGTGGTTTCTTGAAAAACAATGCCAATGTGCGATCGCAAACTTGCTAAAGTAAAATCTCTCACATCTCGCCCATCAATCCGAACCGCACCAGAAGTAACATCATAAAATCGAGGAATTAAGTTAATAATTGTGCTTTTCCCCGAACCAGTCATCCCTAAAATAGCGATTAATTCTTTAGGTTTGGTTTCAAAAGAAACACCTTTAAGGGCTTCTGTAGTCGCTCCTGGGTAGCGGAAACAAACATTTTCAAAGGTGATTCTCCCGCCACACATTTCAAATGGTACAGCATTGGAGCGATCGCGAATTTCAATTTTCGCATCTACTACTTCATAAACTCTTTGAGCAGAAGCAGCGGCTCCAGCGATCGCTGGAGCCGCAAAACCAATTAACAAAACAGGTTGTAAAATTAACAGTAAATAAGAATTAAACGCCACTAATTCGCCAAGAGAAAATTTATCTCTAATCACTGCGATACCGCCATAACCAATCACAATTACTGAGACGATATTACTCAACAAAAAGATGAATGGGAAAGTATTACGAATCGCGAGAATAGTCCTCATATTGGTTTTCAGCAAAGCATCATTTAGCCTTGTATAACGCTGAGTTTCCGCTGATTCCCGCACAAATGCCTTCACCACTCTTACACCAAATAAATTTTCTTGTAATACAGTGTTTAGATTTCCCAATTCTTGTTGTACTTGTCCAAACAGTTTGCTATTTTTTTGCAAAAATCGTGCCATCAAGAATGCTGACATTGGGACAACTGTTAAAGTAATTAATGCCAATTCCCAATTCATAATCAGCAAGATTGTAGCAATAGTAAATAGCGTTACTATTGCACTAATTACTTGCATTAAACTAGTACTTAAAAAAGTACGAATTTGTTCAATATCGCTAGTAACACGAGTTAATAACTGCGAAGTTTGTGCTTGATCGTGATAGCTGAAACTCAAGTTTTGAATTTTAGTAAAAATCTGATTTCGCAAATCGTAAACAACTCCTTGAGCGGTAGTTTCTGCCCAAAAACTTTGCCCAAAGTTAAATAAACCGCGTGCGATCGCTGCTACAACCATCCAGGCAGCACTGTAAAATACAACTTTCAGGTCATTGTCAGTAATACCTTCATCGATCGCCCAGCGAAAAAGTTGCGGAGTGATCGCATAAGCTGCTGTTAAAAGCAACGAACTAAGTACTGCTCCCAGTGCAGTCCAACGGTAGGCGCTGAGACTTCCTAGCACTCGCTGAAGTGGGAACACTGAGGAATTATCTTCAAATTCTGGTTGCTGCAATGTAACTCACCTTTGTAAACTGAAATATTCCTAGTTTAATTAGTAAATCAAACTTATGAACGCATCGAGACAAGAATCTAATTCTGGATTGGGATTAGCGATCGCCACTCTAATCACCATCTTCGCCACCATAATTGTTAACAGCTTATCAAACTTTTTCCCACCCGGAGGCAGAAATATTGGTGATATTGCTAACACAATTTTACAAGGTGTACTGATAATTCCCGCCAATTATGCCTTTGCAATTTGGGGATTAATTTACTTAGGATTAATTGCCTACAGCATTTATCAACTTCGCCCTTCTCAGCGAAGTAGATCCACAATTAAACAAGTTAATGCTTTGGTAATTCTTGCTAGTTTGGCGCAAATTCTTTGGGTATACTTATTTACCGTGCAGTTGTTTTGGCCTTCTGTACTGGCAATGTTAATTATTCTCTTGCCATTAATCAGAATCTATTTGCTATTAAGAAATAACCGATTGCAAGCATCGCGGGAAAGAAGATGGTTCGCCCAAATTCCCTTTAGTATTTATCTTGGTTGGATTTCCGTAGCAACAATTGTCAATGTAGCTGCGGCGCTTTACATTTCTGGTTGGGATGGAGGAGTTATTAATGATACTGGATGGACTGCAATTATGCTGATTATTGCTACAGTTATTGCTGCCATTGTTGCCATTCAAAGAGGAGATATTGCTTTTACATTAGTCTTTGTTTGGGCTGAGGTAGCAATTGCTTTGCGTAATTTCGCTAATCCTGTAATTTGGATTATTGCTATTTTAAGTGCGATCGCCTTAGTCGCAATATTAATCTTTAACCAATTTAGAAACACTAGGGAAATCAGCACCTAAATTATATTTCAAAACGGAGTGTTTACTTGAACAGATAAACTTTTTCCTAAATGGGGATGCTGAAAACAAATTTCTTTGGCGTGTAAATGTAAGCGATTCACATTAGCATTACAACCATAAAGTCGATCGCCTAAAATCACCATTCCTAACCCCTGTTCATCAGCAGCATGAACCCTAATTTGATGAGTACGTCCTGTCACCGGAAAAAACTCAACACGAGTGTAATTCATCTCCCTAGAAATTACCTGAAAATGAGTTACACTCGGTTTACCATATTGCCAATTAACAGTCTGCAACGGGCGATTTTCTGGATCTCCCCAAAGCGGTAACTCGATCGCACCTTTGTCAATTAACAAAACACCAGAAAGCACCGCTTCATAAACCTTCCGCACCTGTCTTTCTTGAAACTGTTGACTCAATAGGCGATAACTTTCCCGGTGACGTGCTAACAACAAAACTCCCGAAGTTCCTCGATCCAAACGATGCACAGCAGTCAACATCATTCCATCAGGTAACAGCTGACGCAACCGACTAACAACACTATCTTGATTATAGCTGTAACGTCCTGGTACAGAAAGTAATCCCGCAGGTTTATTTACCGCAATTAACCATTCATCTTCGTAAAGTATCTCAATTTTTTCCCTTGCTTCTTTAGGAGTCATTCCCGATAATAAAAAACCCATTAATGGCTGACATCTTTCAACGCAAGCCCCATAAAATTCTCCAGCGATTTTATCCCCATTCACTGAACTTTTACCCCACCAAAATTCCGCCATTGCCAAGGGTTTCAGATTATGATTCGCAGCATAATGTAGCAATTTAGGAGCGCAACAATCACCCGTTCCAGTAGGTAAACCTCTAGGCATTAATTGTTGCAAAGTAAGAGATTTCCCCGAAAAATTAGTTAAAGAGTAAACAGCGTGCATTTGGGTTTGTAAATGACGAGATAATTCTTGACGCTGCTTTTTTAATTCTCGAATTTGGGCATCTGCTTGAGCAATTAACTCTTTAATAGGTTGTAAAACAGCATCTTTTTGGCGTTTAAATTGCCGTTTTTCAATTCCTTCTAAACGACTTTGATTATTGAGTTCTTCTAAAGCTTGGTTAAGTGCTTCTCCGTTGAGAGTTTGGCAGAGAATTTGGCGTTTTTCTTGGCGTTTTTGTTTAGTTTGCTGGTGGCGATCGCTAATTTTCCCCAACTTTTCCTCAAACTCACCAAATAGCCTTTCATACTCTTGTCTTTCCGGGAGTTGCTTCAGCCTAATTAATTCCTTTTTAATTGCTTCTAATTGCTCTAAAGTGCGAGTTTCTTCTAATACTAATTCCTCTCTCCCCGGAATTGGCGGAACCCAACCTTCTACCACACTACAACCATTAAGCAGTCCCGAAAAAGCTTTGAAAACTTCTAATTCCCCATTAGGCAATTCTACAATTAATATGCCATACATTTTGCCCTCACGGGAAAAGCGATCGTCTGTCTTCATTTGCTGCATTAAACTTTTGGCGATCGCCTCCGCTAACGGCGTGCGAGGTAACTTCAATAAATCCCCAGTTTGGGGACAATATCCTTGATACCAATAACTAATAGGTGAGTCACTGACAGCAAAATTGCTATCTATAAAATCTGCTAAGAATGACATTGAGGCACTCCCCCGAATTGAATTCGGGCTGTGATTCACGATTCGTAATTTGTTACTGCCTATCCAACGACATTAATTTGTTAATGACGACAAATAATTTGTTATTCGACATCAGAAGGGCGAACGAGGGGACTCGAACCCCCGAGTGGTGGAACCACAATCCACTGCCTTAACCACTTGGCTACGCTCGCCTTGCCATTATTTATCATAGCACTCTTTTCCGATTCGGATCAAGTCCTTGACCAGAGACGAAAAAATTTTTTCAGTGGTAAGCTAACTCTGAGCACACGCGGACACAGTAAATTCATGAAAAGCTGCAAAATTCCCCAATCTCTGGGTACTGCCATTTTAACCGGATTACTGGTGTCCTTAGCCATCAGCAATCCCAGTGAGTCAGAGTACGAGGAGTATGCTAAAGAGCAACTCACCGACTACTTGCAAAAAAACGTCTGTCCCCAAGCACCGAAAATTTGGGGAAAGTCCTTGAAACGAGAATGCAAAAGATTAGTTAACTCTAATCAATCAGAAATTAAAGATTTCATTTCTCAAAGTACAGAAAGATATAACTTTATTCTGTTTAGTATTTACAAAACTGAGTTGTCAATTACTAAAGTTTCGCCTTTCTTCCCCTCTGACTTATTGCCTTCTTACCATTTTGGCACGTTAGCAGTTGGACACAGATTTTATATTTACCAAGCAGAACAGCAATAGTTAGTTATTCAACTTATTACACTGGGCAACTGATAACATGAAATAACCTCAGACCTCTGAAATATCGTAGCATTAGTAAATTTTCTTTTCATCAGTGTTTATAAACTGCATAATTTAATTATGTTAATTGTATAGTTAATTTATTTGTTGGTTGCTGCTACTATGTCTTACTGTCTCACCCCAGGATGTTTTAGTCCTGTCAACCCAGATAATGCCAAATTCTGCCTGAGTTGTGGTTCTCTGTTACTATTAAAAAATCGATATCGCCCGATGCAACTAATCGGACAAGGTGGTTTTGGTAAAACTTTTTTGGCAATAGATGAAGGAATGCCCGATCGAGATCGCTGTGTGGTAAAGCAACTTTATTTGCAAAGTAGAAATACTTTAGTTGTGAAGAAAGCGGTACAGTTATTTCGTCAAGAAGCAGAACGTTTAATAGAGTTAGGGAAACATCCGCAAATACCATCGTTATTAGCGCATTTTGAACAGCAAAAACAGCTTTATTTAGTCCAAGAGTTTATTCCCGGAAAAACTTTAGATAAGGAGTTGCAGGAACAGGGGTTATTTAATGAATCTCAAATTTGGGAGTTACTCAAAGATTTGGTTCCGGTGTTAAAGTTTATCCACGATCAACGAGTGATTCACCGAGATATTAAACCCGCAAATATTATCCGTCGTCAAACAGATGGAAAGTTAGTTTTAATTGATTTTGGGGTAGCTAAGCTAATTACTGATAGTGCTTTGTTTCGCACTGGAACTGCGGTGGGTACGGCGGAATATGTCGCGCCGGAACAAATGAAGGGTAAGGCTTTACCTGCTAGCGATCTTTATAGTTTAGGTGTGACTTGCATTCATTTATTAACTGGGATGTCTCCTTTTGATTTAACTGATATTGCTAATAATACTTGGGTTTGGCAAGATTTTTTACCGAAAGGTAGTTCGGTGAGCGATCGCCTCAGTAAAATCCTCGATAAATTAATTAAACCTGCGGTTAATCAGCGTTATCAAAGTGTCGGCGATGTCTTACAAGCTATGACTAGCCTACCACCAACTCCGCCGAAAATTCAACCTGTATCACCTGTAACAAACAACCTTTTTACTAATATTTTTCGCCGCTACACTGCCAAACCTCAAGGAGATAAGTTAATCTCGGAAGTCGGAGTTGATTACACCAAGTTACAGCATTTGTTAGCTGCTGGTAAATGGAAAGAAGCTAACCAAGAAACTTGGGTTGTTATGTGTTTAGCGGTCGGTAAATCAACTAATGCTTACCTACAACTTAGTGATATAGAGAAATTGCCTGAAGATGATTTACAAACTATCGATCGCCTGTGGGTAAAGTACAGCCAAGGACGCTTCGGTTTCAGTGTCCAAACATACATTTTTCACAGTGTTAATGATGATTATGGACGGTTTTGTGCGACGGTTGGTTGGCCCTCACACCACACCAATAATTCCTACTTAAAATTTAGCTTATCAGCCCCAGCGGGACATCTACCTTCACGCTGTTGGATTAGTGGATCTCAGTGGTGGCGACATGGGGCAGTTATGGCAGCGAAACTCAGCAAATCTTAAGTTTCTCCCCATAACAGAGTGTTAATCATTCTCATCTAACTAAAAAGTAAAATTTTTATTTTTTACTGTTGGTAAGTGTAGTCATTTCCTGACATAGATAGACATTGCCAAATCAGTTGATGATTCTTTCAGCCAATCTCTAGCTTAATCAACCCTTAATTATTGATAAAGATTTTCATCAATTGCTGAAACACTAGTTGACTCTTAAGCGGAAAATGATAAATTGTCAATAGCTGCAACCAGACTCCTTAAGTAACAGGAAAAGGGGAAAATATGACCCAAGCTGTAGGTTTGAAACAGGCCGTCGATCAGATCGCTGACAATCCAGTTTTGTTGGAAAAATCCGTTACTGCACCTGTATGTGAAGGATTAAATATTGCCTTAGCTAGCTTTCAAGCGTTGTATCTGCAATATCAGAAACATCACTTTGTAGTTGAAGGTAGTGAGTTCTATTCTCTGCATCAATTCTTTCAAGATAGCTATGGAGAAGTAGAAGGACATATTCATGAAATTGGTGAACGTTTGAATGGCTTAGGCGGTGTTCCTGTTGCTAGTTTCACCAAACTTGCGGAATTATGTTGTTTTACTCCCGAAACTGACGGTATTTATACTAGCCGTTCGATGGTAGAAAACGATTTGCAAGCTGAACAAGCTGTGATTAAAGTAATTAGAAGTCAAGCAGCACAAGCAGAGAGTTTAGGCGATCGCGCCACTCGTTATTTGTATGAAAAAATCCTGCTTGAGACAGAAGACAGAGCATTTCATTTAGCTCACTTCCTTGCCCATGATAGCCTGACTTTAGGTTTTATGGCTCCGGCTAATAACTAATGCCAAAAGGCAGAAACTATAAGAAAAGAATGCTTTTTTTGCAAAAATATTTGGGTGTCACAGACACCCTTTTTTCAGTTTGTTGTCAAGGCTTTAGCCATGATGGTGCGTTACGCTATCGCTAACGCACCACTCAGTTTTTCCAAATTACTAGGATTACACCACAGACAATTAAACCTAGACCGATCGCCCGACTAATGGGAATCGGTTCCTTAAAAATAAAATAGCCCATCAGTAAGGAAAAAACATATACTAAAGCTATAGATGGCCCAGCAACGCTAAGTTTTACCCTAGTAAGTACTAAAATATAAGCAATAGCGCCCAAAGCGTAACAAGTTAAGCCAATCAATAGTTCTGGAATAGTCATAATTCCCAAAACATGAGAGAAGAAGTTGCTGGCATCGACTCTCCCCAACTTTGATGCACCTGCTTTGAGGAAAAATTGTCCGGCAACACTGCTGATAATTGAAATAAGAAACAGTCCAAATTCTGGTAAAGTCATAATGATTTTTAATGGGAGATTTTTGCTTTTAGATTGACGGCTGATGACAATGAAAACGCACAGAGCAGAATGGTAGCATAAGCTTTGGAAACTGTAAAAACAGCTGAGTTTTTCAGGTTATAACTAAAATTCCCTATTGCTGAGTAACCAAAGGAATTGAGTACAGAAAGTTAGTTAAAAAGGACGATTATGCAATTTATCGATCGAGTAGAAATTGAAGTCGAGGCTGGTAAAGGTGGCGATGGAATTGTAGCATTTCGGCGAGAAAAATATGTTCCAGCTGGTGGACCTTCGGGCGGAAATGGAGGCAAAGGCGGTTCTTGTATTCTCGTTGCTACATCAGATTTGCAAACTTTGCTGGATTTTAAATACAATCATCGATTTAAGGCTGAGGATGGTGCCCGTGGGGGGCCGAATAATCGCACTGGGGCGAATGGAAGCGATCGGATTATCCAAGTCCCCTGCGGTACAGTGGTTTATGATGCTGAAACTGACGAAATTTTGGGAGATATTGTAGAAGCTGGGCAAACTCTTTGTGTGGCGCAAGGTGGCAAAGGTGGGTTAGGAAATCAGCATTTTCTCAGTAATCGTAACCGTGCTCCTGAATATGCTTTACCAGGTTTGCCGGGAGAACAGCGGCTTTTACGTTTGGAATTAAAACTGTTAGCTGAAGTGGGAATTATTGGGTTGCCAAATGCAGGAAAATCTACTTTAATTTCCACGATTTCTGCTGCTAAACCCAAAATTGCTGACTACCCTTTTACTACTTTAGTTCCGAATTTAGGTGTAGTTCAAAAACCGGATGGTGATGGTGCCGTTTTTGCGGATATTCCCGGATTGATTGAAGGTGCTCATTTAGGTGTAGGTTTAGGGCATGATTTTTTACGTCATATTGAACGGACTCGGTTATTGCTGCATTTAATTGATGTAACGGCGGAAGATCCGATCGGCAATTATCGCACAATTCAAGAGGAATTATCAGCTTACGATCGGGGTTTAATGGAACGTCCGCAACTGTTGGCTTTGAGTAAAATTGATGCGATCGATCCCGCACAAACCGACTTAGAAAATCTGCGTCAACAATTGCAAGAATTAAGCGGAAATCAAGTTTTTCTTATTTCCTCTGCTACCCGTTCTGGACTAGATAACTTGTTACAACAAATTTGGCTAATCTTGGAACAAACCGAAGAATTGGAACCAGAAACTCAACTTCTTTAACTTATTTGTAAATAGCCTCACATCATGTTTTACTTGGTGTGGGGATAAATCAATAAGTAATCAAATCTGATGAGAATTTTGTTAGTTGAAGATGACGATCGCATCGCCGACGCATTAAAAGAAGCACTTACCGATCGACATTACACTGTTGATATTGCTGCTGATGGAGAAGCAGGTTGGGAATTTATTCAACTATGCACCTACGATTTAATCTTATTAGATGTTATGTTACCCAAATTAGATGGAATTAATTTATGTCGCAAGTTACGCCATAATAACATCAACACACCTGTACTAATGTTAACTGCTAAAGACAGCAGCACTGATAAAGTAATGGGATTAGATGCTGGTGCAGATGACTATGTAGTAAAACCCTTTGATTTACCAGAATTGTCAGCAAGAATACGCGCTTTACTCCGAAGAGGAAATCCTACCTTACCACCAGTTTTAGAGTGGGAAAAACTGCGTCTAGATCCTAGTAAATGCCAGGTAAATTATGCTGGAAAATTACTACATTTGACCCCAAAAGAATATGCTTTACTAAAATTATTCCTGCGGAATGGGAGCCGAGTTCTCAGCCGTAGCGATATCATAGATCATCTTTGGACATTTGAAGATCCGCCAGCAGAAGAAACCGTAAAAGTTCACTTAAAAGATTTACGCAAAAAGTTAAAAGCTGCTGGCGCACCTGCTGATTTAATTGAGACAGTTTATGGTTTAGGTTATCGAATGAAACAAATTTAGTTATTGGTTATATATTAATCTAAAGTCTAAAATCCAAAATCCAAAATCGAATGACTGTATTTCCTTATGACCAATTTGCAAAAGATTATCTCAAAGAATTGTTATCACCATTAGGAGAAGTAGAAACAAGTCGTAGTATTGCTAGTGAAGTTCGAGAAATCGATGTTTGGTTTGCACCAGCGGCGCAAGTTACTTGGACAACCGAATTAGGATTACTAGGACGCTTGGCGACTAGGGCAGCAATTTTTGAACCTTTTCGTAATGCGATCGATCTAGGTAATATCCGTAGCTGTATGGGCAAACTGTTTGATGTTTTTGCTTTTTTAGAACGCCAAGCAAGACGAAACAATACCCGCGTTGAAGAAACAGAATTACCTCATCTTTGGATAATTTCTCCCACTGCCTCAGAGTCCCTATTATCAGGTTTTGGCGCTACACTTGATCTAGATAACTGGGGCAGCGGAGTTTATTTTCTTCACCCCCATTTGAAAACGGGAATTGTAGTGATTCATCAATTACCGCCAACCCCAGAAACACTTTGGTTACGAATTTTAGGTAAGGGGAGAGTCCAGCAACAAGCAATTGATGACTTAGCAAAAATTCCCGAAAATGACCCGTTACGAATAGTGGTGTTGGAGTTGTTAAGCAACCTCAAGACTATATTAGAAGTAAACCAAAATTTAGCACCAGAGGAGCAAGATTTAATTATGCGTTTGTCACCACTTTACGAAAAACGTTTAGCTGAAGCTACTCAGCAAGGTATTGAACAAGGTATTGAACAAGGTCTTGAGCGAGGTATTGAGCGAGGTATTGAGCGAGGTATTGAACAAGGTATTGAGCGAGGTATTGAGCGAGGGGTTCGCCAGGGACAGCGAATTTTTGTGGAAAATTTATTGAGGGCAAAATTTGGGGACTTAGATGAAGAATTAACCGCAATTATTGAACCCTTGTTGGCATTACCAGCAGCAGATTCAACTGCTTTATTATTGAATTTGTCCCGTGCAGAATTGTTGGCTAGGTTTAATTAGATTTTGTTGGGTGCGTCAGCTGGGATGGTGCGTTACGTTGTCACTAACGCACCCTACTAATCTCGGAGGTGTGACTAATGAGCAACTACAAATCATCTGTTAATGATACTAAATTTCAAAATTTACACTGGCGTTTGTTGCTATCTTACTTAACGGTAATGGTAGCAATTATTGGTACATCTACAGTAGCGATATATGAGTTTTTTGCTGATATTCTTTATCAGCAGATAGATCAGCGATTAATAGTTTTAGCTCAAGCTGCTGCACATAATTTTACAGAAATTAAAGAACAATATCAGCAAGAAAAACAAGTCTATAATGCTGATAAACATCGGCATACACAAGTTTTCCGCCGCTTAGATGGTGATGGAGATTTAGATATTCCTTGGCATAATTTACGGGAACCAGATCAAGGTGTGGAATGGTTTGATGCTGAAGCTAAACTATTGGGAAATTCTGGAACAATTTTACCTAATTCTTCTCTCCATCCCGGCTTTGAAACTATTAATAATGGTCAGATTCGCACGGTAACAATTGCAGCTTATAGTAAGGAGAAAGGAAACCAAAAATTAGAGGGTTATATTCGCACTAGTGAAACTACTCAAGAAGTGGAAGTAGTACTAAGTAAATTGCGTTGGGGTTTAGGTTTAGGAAGCATTTTTGCCCTTACGATGACTGGTATTGGTGGGTTATGGTTAACTAGACAATCTTTGAAACCAATTATCAAAAGTTTTCAACAATTAAAACAGTTTACTGCTGATGCTTCTCATGAATTACGCAGTCCTTTAACAGCAATTAAAACTTCGGTGGATGTGATGCGAAGTCATCCCGAAAGAATTCATCCAGCAGATGAGAAAAAGTTAGCTGCGATCGCTTCTGCTACCCAACAAATGAGTAGTTTAGTAGAAGATTTACTGCTGTTGGCGCGGATGGATGCACAAACAGCAACGATTAATCAGGAGTTAATTCCCATTCCTATAGGTGAAATTTTAGAAGATTTAGTAGATTTTTTAGAATTGCCAGCAGAGGATCGGGAAATTACTCTAAAGTCGGATTTATTAACAGATATTTTTGTCCAAGGAGATGGAACTAAATTAATTCGTTTATTTACTAATTTAATCGAAAATGCACTGCAATATACCCCAAAAGGCGGAAAAGTTACTGTTTTTATGAACTGCTTTGATAGATCTGTAATAGTCGGTGTAGAAGATACGGGAATCGGAATTGCCTCAGAAAATTTGCCCTTTGTATTCGATCGCTTTTGGCGTGCGGATAAAGCTAGAACTCGTCGAGAAGGGGGTTTGGGAATGGGTTTAGCGATCGCCCAAGCCATTGCTCAATATCATCATGGCGAAATAACTGTCACTAGTCAACTAGGCGTTGGTAGCTGTTTTCGCGTGCGTCTCCCAGTAATTTCCGATCCCAAAACTTGAATTTAAAAATTGCAAATTATTAGCAATTAGGAAAATTTTTCTGTCTACCCTAGTTCTTTACCTTTTAGTTATATTCTGTAATTGTCCGGCTGGTACAGCACAGAACTTGAAACATCAGTATACAGCTTTGTTATTGATTATTGAGGTAAATTATGAATCGAGTTTTTCGGAAATATCATCGGCAAATTGCGATCGCTTGTTCCCTACCATTAATTTTAACCGTAATTACTGGCATCGGCTACACCATTTTTGATGAATGGTTTGGACTTGATGACATCGCTCATTTTTTGATGCGAATTCACACCATGAAAATCCTCAAATTAGATACTATTTATCCCGTTTTAAACGGCTTAGGATTAATTGGTTTACTGGTGACAGGTTTAAGCATGACAGGCTTATTCAACAAACGCCGCACTTCCGAAAATTTAGGCGATAAATCTTAATACTTCACTAGTCAGCTAGCTGATTATTGATGTCAAGTGGAGAGTTGAAAAAGTTGAATTTTCAACTCTGACTAATTCCTGTGCTTGGCTCAAAATTTTGTTTGGAGTAATTTCCTGAATCACAACCCAAACATCCCAAATGTATTGACTCATCTAAGGAGATTCTATCATGAAACCTGCGGTTGGTATGCGCCAAATTGCCAAGAAATTCAGCATTTTATTTTCTGCGACTACATTAGGAATTATTTCCCTCACCAGCTGCACTTCTCCACCGCCAAGTGCGGTTGTTGAACCTACCAAAGAAACAACTCAACCTCAAGTAACACAGGTTGCTAATAAAACTCAAGAATCAGCAACTTTGAAAAATTTACAAGCGGCTTATAATGGTGAATCAAATGCTCATGTTCGCTATCTTGCCTTTGCTAAAAAAGCCGATGAAGAAGGTTATGGAAAAGTAGCAAGTCTCTTCCGTGCAGCGGCGCGTGCAGAAGAAATTCACAGCGAACACCATGCCAAAGTAATAAAAAAAATGGGCGCTACACCCACTAATAAGATTGAAACTCCGGTGGTAAAATCTACTAGTGAAAACCTCCAAGAAGCAATTAAAGGCGAATCTTACGAACGCGATACAATGTATCCTGATTTCATCAAACAAGCTGAGAAAGAAAATAACAAAGATGCAGTTCGGACTTTGGAATTTGCTAGAAATGCTGAAGAAGGACACGCCAAATACTATACGGAAGCTTTGAATAATTTGACAGCTTGGAAAGGTGGTACTAAGACTTTCTATGTCTGTCCCGACTGTGGGTTGACAGTAGCAGTAATTGACTTTAAAAACTGTCCTGAATGCGGAGAACCCGAAAATTTGTTCCTGAAGATAGTCTAAATCGGAACGAAGCATTAATTGTCGAAAATATAGTATAATTTATTACATCGGCATTAATGCTTGATTTTTCCTCAGAACTTGCACCAGAAAAGTTATAGCTTCCCTAGATTTATTCCGGGGTTGTTGTGCCGTCATAGGTAATGGTGCATAGATTTTACCAACATTAACTAACAATTACTTATGAACCGTCGTGAATTTTTCGGCTGGGTGAGTGTCGGTGCAGTTGCTAGTTCTTTACCAGTTGCGATCGCCACTTTTCTCCCCGACTCCCACAACTCCGCTAATGCTGAAACTCCCGAAACAAATAGATCATTTACTATTGCCCAATCTAGCGGTTTTAAATCTGTTGGGACTGTAGCATCACTGGATAAAGACGGGCAAATTCTGAATAAAAAATCTCCCGTTGGCTCAGTTTTAGTAATTAGGAATCCCAATGATTCTAACAGTTTAATTGCTGTTAATCCTACTTGTCCTCATGAGGGTTGTACAGTCAAGTGGAAGAAAAGCGAAAAGTATTTTGATTGCCCTTGTCATGATGCAGAATTTGCCCCTGATGGGAAAGTTTTAAAAGGCCCAGCTAAGAAACCTTTGGCAACTTATCAAGCAAAAATTGAAGGTAACTCTGTTGTCGTGAAAGCGGGTTAATTATTAACTGCTTAGGAGTGATTAGTACTGGGTGTGTCTGTTATCTAACTAAAGAAAATAAAATCGCAAACATACCTCAGTACTTTATCTAAATAGGGATTTACCGCCAGTGTTTAGACAGTCGATAACCCAGCCCAAAGATTTATTAGAAGCCCAGTTAAAAGGAACTCGTATCAGTGCATTTTTCAACGAACTCCTGACAAATAGTGGCTATTTTTTAATATTTAATGCTTTTTCCGAAATTTCTTTATCTAGTTGGATTGACTATTTAATAGAACCTACTCATTATCTAATTGCTGGGGCAATTTTTCTGCAAGCTTGGTATTTAGCCGGAAGCAATAGCCATCGGTTTTGGGGAAATTTAATCGGGCCATTTTTATATACAATAAGCGATCTTTTTCTGGATGGGATGGAATTTTTCCACGAACCAAATCATTATGTTTTGTGGCTGTTTTCTTTAGCTATTGCCACTTTGCAAGGAATCAGATTTCATTGGATACCAAGTGCAGCATCATTGATTATTCCCCTGGAAAGTTTGAGCCGCACTTTTATGATTGTTGCGCTTTATATGGTGCTAAGTTCTAAGAGCACTGAGCCAACATTTAGTTGGGAACATTTTCGCAAATTTTCTCAGCTACCAACCCATAAGTTTTTGATTGAAAGTATGGTGTTTCTCGGTCTTATTTTGGGATTGCAAACAGCAAGGCTAACATCTCAGCGCCAAGAATTGCAAAAAACGGCTCAACTACTGCGGAATTTAGCAGAATGGGGGATGGGAAGTCATGCGGTACTCACCGCAGTTACTAATCCAGAAGAATTGGCTTTTCAACGGCGCGATCGCACGATCGTATTTATGGATATTCGCGGTTTTACCGCTTGGTGCGAACAAACTGCACCAGACACCGTTGCTTCCGTTCTCAACTCCTACTACCGTAACGTAGAACCGGGTGCAGCACAGTATCAACCCCTACGAATCACTCTCACAGCCGATGAAATTATGGCGATTTATGCCACACCTCAGCAAGGAATTGCCGCAGCTAAATATATGTGTCAAGCAGCAGAAATTATTCTCAAAAAACACGGTTTAGGTGCAGGCTGTGCCCTCCATTGCGGTGATGTCATAGAAGGATTATTCGGCAGTAAAGATGTCCGTACCTACACCGTAATTGGTGATGTAGTTAATACAGCAAAAAGATTGGAAAGCGCCACCCCTGCTGGTGCAATTACCATTTCCGATGAAGTGTATAAAGCGATGCCAGGAAAATTAAGGGTTGAATCTTGTGAACCGATAATGGCAAAAGGGAAAACAGAAGCGATTAAAGCTTGGCGATTGTTGGTGGAATGATGTTTCAATTGTGTCCTGATTAACTAATCTCAATTTCTGCAACAATTGCTTTTCCAATTTCAATAGAAGCAGTCGCCGCTGGCGAAGGCGCATTACAAATGTGCATGGCATTTTCCCCTTTAATAATCAAAAAATCATCCACTAAAAACCCATCATTCATTAATGCTTGGGCGCGAACTCCTGCATGAGTCGGAATTACATCTTCCGATCGAATTTCAGGAATCAATCGTTGCAAACTTTGCACAAAAACTGCTTTACTAAAAGAGCGAATAATTTCTTGAATTCCTTCGTCATAATACTTAGCTGCTAACTTCCACAACCCTGGATAGGTGATAATTTCAAGAAAATCTTTTAAGTCAAAATCCGTTTTTTTGTAACCTTCCCGTCGCCAACCTAAAACCGCATTGGGTCCAGCGTGAACGCTACCATCAATCATCCGGGTGAAATGCACCCCCAAAAAGGGAAATTCTGGGTTGGGAACTGGATAAATGAGGTTTTTCACTAAATGGCGTTTTTCGGGAGTTAATTCATAGTATTCTCCCCGAAATGGGATGATTTTTGCTTGGGGATTGACTCCACCTAATTTGGCTATGCGATCGCTCTGCAAACCCGCACAATTAATGGTAAACTTAGTCTCATAACTACCTCGATCGGTTTCTAAAATTTGACCAGTATTAGTGTTAATAATCTTTAAGACTTTGGTATTAAGCCGTAAATCTCCTCCTTGAATTTGAATTAACTCAGCGTATTTTAAGCAAACTTCTCGATAGTCAACTATTCCAGTTGTTGGCACTTTAATTCCTGCCAAGCAACTAACATGAGGTTCAATTTCTTGAACTTCCTCCGCACTCAGTTTAGTGACATTTAAGTTGTTTTCTAAACCTCGTTTGTAGAGATTTTCTAATAAAGGTAACTCATCCTGAGTAGTGGCAACAATTACCTTACCGCAGACTTCGTGAGCAATGTCATGCTGTTGACAAAAATTTACCATTGAGAGATTGCCAGAATGGGAAAGTTTCGCTTTTAGACTCCCTGGTTTATAATAGATTCCCGAATGAATTACACCGCTGTTATGTCCAGTTTGATGATATGCCCAGCTACTTTCTTTTTCTAACACTAATATTCGAGAATTTGGGTGTTTTTGCGCGATCGCCATCCCCGTAGCCAAACCAACAATTCCCCCACCAATAACTGCCAAATCATACATAACTTGTACCTAAACACAAACAGATAAAAACCGACTTAGAATCAGGCTTTTATTGAGTTAATCAGATGTTTGATCTTTTGGCAACCCATCTTTTTTCGGTTTCATCCAATACCAATATCCAAAATAAATCAAGGTAGCAATTTGTACCGGAATCAGCGCCACATATCCTTTAAAAAAGAAGACAACATCTAATCATTATATTCTGTCATAACTATGCTCCTTAACCTATATTTCTCTGTTGTTTTGTTGAGCTAATTCCAATTATCTAGGATCGTTGATTGAGTCGCCGTAAATTAAAATAAATTTTAATTTATTACTGGTCGATCGGATAAAGCTATCCCTGAATAAACTAGATATCAGTTAGATCTAAATGCTAATTGGTGTCAGTTTACCCAAGCAACCGGGAAAATCTAAACATTCTTTTATATAAATTTGTCAAGAAACAAAGTATGTTGAAAAAGGTATACTCAGCTACCAACCAAGGTGGCAAATTTTGACATCTAGCTAAGAACTATGCCTCAATCGACGATAGAATCAATTCTCCAAGAAAAACGCTTATTTCATCCCTCAGCTGAATTTTCCCAAAACGCTCATATTAAGAGTTTGGAGGAGTATCAGCAATTATACGATCGCGCCCAAGCCGATCCTCAACAATTTTGGGGAGAATTGGCAGAAAAAGAGTTAGACTGGTTCCAAAAGTGGGATCAGGTGTTAGACTGGCAACCACCCTTCGCGAAATGGTTTGTCAACGGAAAAATTAACATTTCTTACAACTGCTTAGACCGTCATTTAACTACTTGGCGGAAGAATAAAGCGGCGTTAATTTGGGAAGGAGAACCGGGAGACTCGCGCACTTTAACTTACGCCCAACTGCACCGAGAAGTTTGCCAATTTGCCAATGTTTTGAAACAATTGGGAGTAGAAAAAGGCGATCGCGTTGGCATTTATATGCCCATGATCCCGGAAGCAGCGATCGCCATGTTAGCTTGTGCCCGAATTGGCGCAGCACATACAGTAGTATTTGGCGGGTTTAGTGCCGAGGCATTGCGCGATCGGTTAATCGACGGACAAGCTAAAGTAGTAGTTACGGCTGATGGTGGTTGGCGCAAAGATGCGATCGTCCCCCTGAAAGAGCAAGTAGACAAAGCATTAGCAGAAGGCGTACCCACCGTTCAAAATGTCCTAGTCGTCAAGCGTACCGGACAACAAATCCACATGGAACCCGGACGCGACCACTGGTGGGATGATTTACAAAAGGGAGTTTCCGCCAACTGTCCCGCCGAACCAATGGATAGCGAAGATATGTTATTCATTTTGTACACCAGCGGCAGCACCGGAAAACCGAAAGGCGTAGTCCACACCACAGGCGGCTACAACCTTTACAGCCATATTACAACCAAATGGATTTTCGACCTGCAAGACACCGACGTTTACTGGTGTACTGCTGATGTAGGTTGGATCACCGGACATAGTTACATAGTTTATGGCCCTCTGTCCAACGGTGCCACCACAGTTATGTATGAAGGTGCGCCACGTAATTCTAATCCCGGTTGTTTTTGGGATGTAATTGAGAAATATGGAGTCACTATTTTTTATACTGCACCAACAGCAATTAGGTCATTTATTAAGATGGGAGAACATTTTCCCAAAGCCAGAAATCTCTCATCTTTAAGATTATTAGGAACTGTGGGAGAACCAATTAATCCCGAAGCTTGGATGTGGTATTACAAAGTAATTGGTGGCGAACGTTGTCCAATTGTTGATACTTGGTGGCAAACCGAAACAGGCGGAATTATGATTACTGCATTACCAGGTGCAATTCCGACAAAACCTGGTTCTGCAACTCGTCCTTTCCCCGGAATTATTGCTGATGTCATGGACTTGGATGGTAATATCGTCGGCGATAATGAAGGCGGTTATCTTTCGGTAAAATATCCTTGGCCCGGAATGATGCGAACTGTGTATGGAGATCCCGATCGCTTCCGTAGAACTTATTGGGAACATATCCCGCCAAAAGATGGTAATTACACTTATTTTGCTGGCGATGGTGCTCGCAAAGATGAAGACGGTTACTATTGGGTAATGGGTCGTGTTGATGATGTAATTAACGTTGCCGGACACCGTTTAGGCACAATGGAAATTGAGTCAGCTTTGGTGTCTCACCCCGCAGTTGCCGAAGCCGCAGTTGTCGGAAAACCCGATGAATTAAAAGGCGAAGAAATCGTTGCTTTTGTAACTTTAGACAGTACTTTTACTGCTTCTGATGAACTAGCTAAGGAACTGAAAAAGCACGTTGTTGGTGAAATTGGTGCGATCGCACGTCCCGGAGAAATTCGCTTTACCGAAGCCTTACCAAAAACTCGTTCCGGTAAAATTATGCGCCGCTTACTGCGTAATTTAGCCGCCGGACAAGACGTTTCTGGTGACACTTCCACCTTAGAAGATCGCGGAGTTTTAGATAAATTGCGCGAAGGTGCGTAAGGCAATTTGGGATTTTAGATTTTAGATTTGGGATTGATGATTCCGTCTAGAATCTAAAATCCTTTGGTTATGCAATATAATCAGGAATTATCAGCTTTGTTTCCCGATCAAAAGAGAATAAAAATAGTTGAGAATACCGGGTGATTTTCCAGGAAAAGTTAGTATAGAGGTTACTTAAATTTATCTGCGGTTTTTGAAGTTTATGTTATAGTTTTGTCCAATTAATATCCTAAGATTAAAATTATTTTATATATAACGCAATCAAAGGTGAGGCAAGTGGAACCACAGCCAGATGAGGAGTTTTTGCCGCAGTTGTCGGAGTTGCAGGAACAGATTGCTCAATTAGAAGCAACTGAGCCGGAATCAGCCAACTTAGCAACATTATATGAGTTCTTGGGGCAGGTGTATGCACAGCGGATTAGGCAGGGAGAAGCAGAGAACTTAGACCGGGAGCGGCACCAGGCGATTGATGCTTTCCATCAGGCTATTACCAGCCAAGAGCAGTTGCAAGATCGATCGGCTCTAGTTAACTCTCTGAGAAAATTGGCTAATTTTTATGATTCCCAATCACAATTTACAAAAGCTATAACTTGTAATCAAAGAGCTTTAGAAATTGCACGCGAGATTAACGATCGCGCCAGCATTGCCGAATCCCTTAATAATCTCGGTGCTACTTACATCTATTTAGGGCAATATCAAAGAGCGATCGAGTTGGTTGAGCAGTCTTTGGAAATTGGGCATGAAATTAACGATCGCGCCAGCATTGCCGAATCCCTTAATAATCTCGGTGCTACTTACATCTATTTAGGGCAATATCAAAGAGCGATCGAGTTGGTTGAGCAATCTTTGGAAATTGGGCATGAAATTAACGATCGCACCAGCATTGCCGAATCCCTTAATAATCTCGGTGCTACTTACATCTATTTACGGCAATACCAAAGAGCGATCGAGTTTTTTGAGCAGTCTTTGGAAATTGGGCATGAAATCGGCGCTCGCGCCAGCATTGCCGAATCCCTTAATAATCTCGGTGCTACTTACATCTATTTAGGGCAATATCAAAGAGCGATCGACTTTGTTGAGCAGTCTTTGGAGATTAGGCGTGAAATCGACGCTTGTGCAGGTGTTGCTGAATCCCTCAACAGTCTCGGCGCTACTTACATCTATTTAGGGCAATACCAAAGAGCGATCAAGTTTGTTGAACTGTCTTTGGAGATTAGGCGTGAAATCAACGCTTGTGCAGGTGTTGCTGAATCCCTCAACAGTCTCGGCGATGCTTACAAATTTTTATATCAATACCAAAGAGCGATCGAGTTCTATAACCAGTCTTTGGAGATTAGGCGTGAACTCGGCGCTTGCCCAGGTGTTGCTGAATCCCTGAACAATCTCGGTACTGCTTATCATTTTTTCGGGCAACATCAAAGAGCGATCGAGTTGATTGAGCAATCTTTGGAGATTAGGCGTGAAATCGGCGCTCGCGCAGGTGTTAGCGAATGCCTCAACAATCTCAGCAATGCTTACAAATCTTTAGGGCAATATCAAAGAGCGATCGAGTTGATTGAGCAATCTTTGGAAATTGGGCGTGAAATCGGCGCTCGCGCTAGTGAAGCTCAATCTCTTGATATCAAAGCCCTTACCCTCGCAAAATTCGATTCGCGATCTGAAGCCGTAAAAACGATCCAGCAGGCACGAGAAATTTATGCAGCACTTGGACTCAATCAATGCGTGGAGAAATGCAACAACGAAATTTCTCGCCTCAACTCCAGTATCAGTTCAACTATTGGTAATCTTCTTCAAAGAACTTCTCATACTTCTAATTGGATTTGGATAAAGTGGTTGTTGTGGGTTGTTGTAAGCATCGCCATTTTTACAATAGTTGGGTTATTGCTCAAACGCTAGTGGCAATGCGTACAGAAAAGACCTTTGGGTAAATGTTGCGATATTTATGCTTGTATTTTGTGAAGTGAATGTTACCTGAGTATCTCAGGACGGGGATTGTGGTAATTCATCAATTACCGAAAACAGAAAGAACCCTTTGGCTAAGACTTTTAGGTAAAGGGAAAGTGCAAGAAGAGGCAATTGATGAAATACAGCTACTACCAGTAAATCATCCGTTGCGATCGAACATTCTCACCTTACTAACCAATTTCCAAGCTAACTTACAAATCACAGAAACTTTAGACTCAGAAGAAAGGAGTTTAATTATGAAGTTATCACCTTTGTACATTCAATGGGAACAAGACGCTTTAAAAAGAGGAGAAGAACAAGGGATACAGCAAGGAATACAACAAGGAAAGCGTCTAACAATTGAAGGTATGCTAGAGGCTAAATTTGGGGAACTTGATCCTGAATTATCCCAAATAATTGAACCTTTGATTCAATTACCAACTAAAGAAGTAACTCAATTGATTATGCAATCTAATCGGGAAGAGTTATTAAGTAGATTTCCCACAGCAAATTAAATCCAGCAATTACCAGTAAATTATCCATTGCGATCGGACCCCCTTAATTTCTTTAGGGGCACAATGATATGAAAATAGAATCAAATGGGTAAGCTAAAGATATCTAGCTTCTCTATCGACTCATGAAATACCTAGATCGCGATCGCCATAACTGTTTATCAGTGGTCATCCCCGTTTATAACGAAGAGTCTACCTTAGAAGCGGTAGTTCAAAGGGTTTTGACTATCCCAAACCTATTGGAAATTGTCATCGTGGATGATGGTTCAACCGATCGAACTCCAGCAATCGGCTTTGAACTAACTGATATTTACCCCCAAGTCCGTTTTATTAGAAATCATCAAAATGCGGGGAAAACAGCAGCCTTGAAACAAGGATTTCTCCTCACTAAAGGAGATATTGTTATAGTTCAAGATGCCGATTTAGAATACGATCCAGAAGAAATACCGCAACTGATTCAGCCAATTATTGATAATTATGCTGATGTAGTATACGGTTCTCGGTTTCTGGTTCGTAAAGCTGCTCGCGTTTTGTATTTTTATCATTATTTAGGTAATAAAGTTCTCACTTTTTTATCCAATTTATTCACTAACCTGAATATGACGGATGTGGAAACCTGCTACAAAGCTTTCCGCGGAGATATCATCCGTAATATGTTAATAACATCCTGTGGTTTTGGATTTGAAATTGAAGTAACTGCCAAAGTAGCCAAACTAGCTAAAATGGGATGTGCAGTTTATGAAGTTCCCATTAGCTATTACGGCAGAACTTATGAAGAAGGGAAAAAAATTGGCTTGAAAGACGGTTTCGCAGCTTTATGGTATATCTTTTACTTTAATGTTTTCTGCGGTTTAGCAGCATCTTTTAGAAAGATGCCAGAATCAGTTCCCCGCAAAATTAAACCAAAATACTACCCGAAACGGAAAAAATTTATTTCTCGCGCAATTCCTCTCAGGTAAACCTTGAGTAAACTTGGTTTGTCGATCGCCAGTTACTAAAGTTTTTCGGTATAATAACCTCTAGGTATTTACCATTACTTTAGGCATAACTTAATGAAATTTATAGATTTATTCGCTGGAATTGGTGGATTTAGATTGGGCTTTGAACAAGCTGGATTTAAATGTATTTTCTCCTGCGAAATCAATCAAAATTGCCAAGATGTTTACCAAAATAATTTTAACGAAAATCCCTTTGATGATGTTACAAAAATTCAGCCAAATGCTTTAGACGATTTTGATGTTTTGATTGCAGGTTTTCCTTGTCAACCTTTCAGTATTTGCGGGAAAAAGCTGGGATTTGAAGATACGAGAGGAACGTTGTTTTTTGAGATTTGTAGAATTGTCGAAGCGAAACAACCAAAAGTGATTGTATTGGAAAATGTTAAGCATTTAATTCATCACGATCGCACCAACACCCTCAAAGTTATTCTCACCAGTCTGCGTAACTTAGGCTACAATGTAACCTATCAAATTCTCAATGCCAGAAATTTCGGCGTTCCCCAACATCGAGAAAGAATTATTATTATTGCTAGCAAAGGTAAAGAATTCAACTTTTCCCGAATCAAAAGACAATTTCCGCCTCGACTTAGAGATTTTTTAGACGAGACAGGTAATTTTGAAATTTTAGATAAATCAGAATATACTTTAATTGAAAGTCCCAAGTTACAAGAATCAGGACTTTTGTTTGTTGGTTATCGCAATAAAGGTACTTGGAAAACCGGAGTTAGACCTAATACAGAACATTTATCCAGAGTTCATCGACAACCTAATAGAATTTATTCCATAGATGGCGTTCATCCCACACTTCCATCTCAAGAAACTTCCGGGAGATTTTTTATCTATATTCCTGAGAAAGATATTGTGAGAAAATTAACAATTAACGAATGTTACCGAATAATGGGATTTCCCGAAACTTTTAAAATTCATCCTAATTTAGGAGAAAGTTACAAGCAAATTGGTAATTCTGTTTGTGTACCGATGGTAGAAGCGATCGCTAAATCAATCTTAAATCAAATCCTCCTATCAAATCAATCCAATGAACCACAAACAAAAACTCCTGAATATAAACAACTCCTCCTTTTTTAATTTATAACTAACGCTGAGAAGTAGAACGTAATTGTTGATAATTCTTAACTACTTCTTGCAGAAATGAAACGGTTTCAGGCAATTTGTTAATGATACTAGGATCGGCTGTCCCATACAAAAATATAGCAACAGCACTTCTAGCAGCCTCTAATTCATTTTTCTGATTTTGGTAATATTCTCGATTCATAAATACCCGCAGTCCACACTCAACTATTGACCTTGCTAAAGCAGGATCGGCAGCAAATTGTTCTGGTAAAAGAACTTGTTTAGCGCAAACTCTAGAATAGATAGCAATAGCTTTCGGTGACAGTTTCCAATCACTATATACAGGATAATCTGGCTGTTTCATCTTTGCTCTAGTTAGCCTTAACGCTTCCGCTAACGCTTTTACCCAGGAATCAGAAATTTGAATTGGTGTGTTCGGAAACCACCGGGAATATATTTCTAAATCTCTAACTACATTCGCTCGATGAGATCCACGCTGAGGATCTATATATATTACTTGATCCCAAATTGCGATCGCCTCCTCATACCTACCCAACACTTGTAAAGCAAAAGCTTTATTGGCTAAAATATTAACCAAATTCGGGCTATTTTCTGGAGTTTTAGTTAATAAAAGATCGCAAGCTACTAAAGCTTCTTGCGCTACTGCTTCCATCGGCATTGGTGTCTGTAATGGCGCTTTACACTGCCTTTGTAAACTATAATTATCGCTTTGTTGTGCGAGCAATTTATGAGAACCTAACAGTTGATTCGGAATCAAAACAACTGGGATCGTTAAACCAACAAAAACCAGCGACTTTTTCATAACAAATTTTTAACTCAAAATTTCAACTTGTGCTTTACTTCACAAACCAAATTAACAAAATCGCACAGACTTAACACTTCTCTACGGCTGAGAAATCTACAATTAGTCAGATAGGCAAAGTCACTCTGCTGATAGAGTTAGCCTCAAGGATTTCGACATAATCTGAGGAAGGTAGGCGATAACAAACCATTAACCTTATTTGGCAACATAAGTAAAGTCATCTAGATTGTTGAGCCTGCTGCTCAGATCTTAAGCATTAGCTTTTGTAGCTAATCAGTAAAGAAAGTCAATATTTATCTCAATCAATTAAGAGAACTGAATCTTCACAGCGTAGGAATTGAGATTCATCAATTACGCATTCATTACCTAATAACCAATGCGTTGCTTTTCACTGAGCAAAAGAAGTAGTTAATTCAAGGAGAATTACATGAGTAACCAAGAATACTCGATCGCTCACTGGAGCAAAAAAGCCGGAATTTCTTTAGGAGCGATCGCTCTAGGTGTAACCACTTTATTACTTCCCGCCTGCACTAATAATAACGAAGAAATTAGAGAAGGCAGAACCAACGTTACAACCGAAGATGTCGCCGAAGTTTCCGCAAAAAATCAAACAGTTGGTCAAGAAGTTACCATCAGAAGTCAAGTGACAGAAGCAGTGGGTAAATCTGCTTTTGTGATGAACAACAATGATGGCAAACCAATTTTAGTTGTTAATGCCACAGGTCAGACTTTCTTAGTTCCCGGAAGAGACATCCCGGTGCAAGCGACAGGTACAGTGGAGCCACTAGTTATTGCTGACGTGGAAAGAGAATATGGTTTGGATTTAGAAAACGAACTGTATGTCAACTACGAACGTCAACCCGCAGTTATTGCTAAATCTTTGGCGTTAGCTCCCACTCCTGAAGACTTGTTTAAAACTCCCGCAGGCTATTTCAACAAAAATATTGCGGTTCCAGGTGAAGTGAGAAAGTTGGAAAGTCCTAATGCTAACGGTTTCGCTCTCATGGAACAAGGTTGGGTTGATGACATCGGCGTGGTAGTTGTTGGTGTCAACCGCAATCTCCAAGGTGGACCCATTCAAGAGGGTGAAAAAGTTGTGGTGACAGGCGTAGCACGTCAACCGACTGCTGAACTATTACAGCAAGCAAATTTAGGTTGGAATGCTAATCAGATTAATGAGTTTTTGGCTAGATACAAAAACCGACCTGTAATAGTAGCTGATTCGGTCTATCCCTCTGCTGTACCTCAATAATTACTCAAAATCAAAAGACCGTTTTTGAGAACTAAGTCCAACGCACTTAGTAACAAGTTAAATAGTTGAATTCAAACAAGGAAAAAACATGATCGACAATAGAATGGCTTCCAATGCACAATACAAACGCGCCGTAGGTGTATTCAAAAATCGTAGAGATCTTGAAGATGCAATTCGCGCCTTAAAAGATTCTAATTATGATATGGAAAGAGTTTCCTTAATCGCTCGCCATATCGAAGATGTCAAAGGTGCTGACGAAGTAACCGAAAAACACGGTAATGAAGCGAAAGAAGGAGCCGCAGCAGGTGCAACCGCTGGTACAGTTTTAGGTGGTTTAGGTGGTTTCTTAGTAGGTGTCGGTTTATTAGCGGTTCCTGGCGTGGGCCCAATTTTGGCAGCTGGCGCAGAAATCTCTGCTATTGCTTCCACTTTAGCGGGTGCAGGAATTGGTGCTGCTTCTGGTGGTATTATTGGCGCTTTGGTAGGTTTGGGTATTCCTGAAGAGAATGCTAAGACTTACAACGATCGCGTTCAAGCTGGCGATTATTTATTAATGGTTAGCGGTACAGATGACGATCTGCGTAATGTTGAATCGATCTTACACGATCGCCACATTGAAGATTTCCACATCTACAATGCTCCCGATCTTAACACCCGACCTGTCGCCAAAACCGATCGAGTAGTAGAAAGAGACGTTGCTGTAGATAGAAATGCAACTGCAACTCGTGACTTAGATAAAGATGGCGATGCAGAAGTAGTCATCGTTGACAAAAGAGACAAAACTCTCTAAACATTTAATGTAGTTAGTTGCGCTTCAGCGCCAGCTGAAGTGCAACTACTTACTTTTTAGAATTTACGATCGCACCACCGAACTACCCCGATTATAAGGCAAGCTTTCCGTTGGTAAAATACTCACCCCAATAGTAGCATCAGCCAATACCGGATTTTCTCTTAACACCAAACTCGTCAAATTTCGGTTCACAATTTCCCAAAATTGATTTTCATCTGGGTAATTTCGCAACACCTCATCTACCCGCAGGTAAATCGGCACAAAATCAGGATATTCAGCATCACTTATCCCTTCTTTAAAGGTGTAATTCACATCCACATTTAAAGTATTTAAACCTTGATGCAAAATCGGATATTCAGGAATTTTAAAGTTCCATTTCTCCTCTAGCAACCCTTGGCGATTTCGCGTCACAATACTAGAACGATTGTAAGGTAAAGCTACTGATGGCAACACATTCCAGTTAATCGATACTTCATCAATTGATAGATTTTCTACCAAAACTTTCTGAGTCACATTTTTATTCAAAATTTCCCAAAAATCAGTCTGATTAGGGTAATTCTGTAAATACTCATCTATTCCTTGATAAATTGGTACAAAATCCGGGTATTCATTATTTTTGATTCCCTGTTTGTAGACATAATCAACATCAATATTTAAATTATTCAAACCTTGATGTTGAATTGGGTAATTTTGGAATTTAAAACCCCATTCTTCGCGTAAATTTCCCGTAGTTGTGGGAATATAGGAAAGAATCCCGATCGGACGATTCAAAGTAGGATCTGGCCCAACAAAAGTATTGCTATTAGGATTATTTGCTGCCGGAATACTTGCTCCTGTTACCGGGTTAAAACCTAAAATTGCCCCAATATTATTCGCCCCATTTCGATTATCAAAACCCACAGTATAAACATTACCATCTTCCGCAAAAGTCAATCCGCCAGTGAAATTATTACTTGCATCTGTTCCCGTGTAATTCGTCGAAATTACACCCAACAATTCCCCAGTCTGGACATTATATTTGCGGATACCATTAGCGAAATCACTAACGTAAAGCAGACCATCATTAGGGCCAAAAGCTAATCCTAAAAGACTGACAAAACCATTGCCCGGTGTAGCTTCAGGAGAAGCAATTACCCTCGCTTCTCCGGTTTTTATATCATAACGTAACACCTGACTTGGTAAGCCAGCACTGAAATCTGCTACACCATTTATCGCCACACTTCCTTGAGTAGTAATGTAGAGATAACCATCAGGGCCAAAAATCATTCCATTCGGGCCATTTAATCCCCCAAATTGTTGATTTCCGGTAGCGAAAACATCAATAAATTCCCCAGTTGTGCCGTCGTAACGTAAAATTTGGTCAGTCAAGAAACTGCTAACATAAAGTTTACCATCGGGACCAAAGACTGAACCGTAAGGACGTAATAAACCACCTGTTTCGTCAATGTTAGGAGTGCTGGGATCGTCGGTGACAAAGCGATCGATAAATGCCCCCGTTCTCCCATCAAAACGCAAAACTCCCGAAGCACCTTCGGCTGTAGAATTTGCAGGTTTATCGCCGCTAGTAATATAAAGGTCGCTGATGCCATCATTATTACCATCTGGCCCTACAATAATGTTATCAGGAGAGAACAACCCACCACTACCAGCAGTAATGAATTCACCCAAAAATGCACCCGTTTTCGCATCAAATCTGACTACATTGTTACCTCTTGTATTTGCCACCAAAAACGTTTCCGGTACATTTAATAACTCTGGTTGAGTCCGAGTAACAGTGCTACTTCTGATATATGGTAAACTGTTAGTTGGCAGCACTTCTAAGTTAACTTTCAAGTCGGCAAATACCGGATTTTCTGAAAGAATTTGCTGAGTCAAATTCTTATTGACGATTTCCCAAAAATCTGTTTCGTTAGGATAGTTAATCAGGAAGTTATCGATCCGGTTATAAATCGGGACAAAATCGGGATATTCACTATTACTTATCCCTGGTTTTAAGGTATAATCAACATCAATGTTTAAACTGCTTAATCCTTGGTGTTCGATCGTATATTGCGGAATCGTAAAATTCCATTTCTCCTCTAGTTTTCCTTGCCTGTCACGAGTAACGGTACTAGAACGTTGATAAGGTAAAGAAACACTCGGTAAAACATCAATATCAACAGTCACAGACTGCATTGTTGGATTTTCCGTTAGCAGTTTTTCCGTGAGGTTTTTGTTGAGAATTTCCCAAAAATCAGTTTCGTTGGGATAATTCACTAAAAACCGATCGACACTTTGATAAATCGGCACGAAATCCGGGTACTCCGAATAAGTAATCCCATCTTTGTAAGTATATTCAACATTGATATTTAAGTTATTGATTCCTTGGTGTTCAATGGTGTAATTTGGTAAGGAGAAAGTCCACTTTTCGGTATTAGGTTGGTTAAAAATGCTGGCGGGCGATCGTCCTTCAGCGATACCATACTCAACAAAATGTTGAAAAGCAGTAATTTCATCTCTTTGTACCGCCGCCGCCACATCTGGGTTTTCTTGTAAATAAACAACTGTCTCAAATTCAGGATTAGGGTTGCGTCCTTCCAATTGACCATATAAAATAAAGTGGTCAAAAGGGGTAATTGTGTTATTCTGAACCGCTAAAGCAACATCGGAATAAGTTTGCAAATAAAAGTTAGTATCAAATAAATCGCTGGGACTGCGATTTTCTAATTTCCCAATGGTGTTAAAGTGAGTAAAACCACTACTAATCACACCATTACTCAAAGCTACAGAAAGATCTAAATGGTTATCGAGATAGTAAGTCTCATTAAACAGTTCATTGGCATCAAGCATATTTTCCTCTGGTGGTAAAACTTAGTTGGGAGAGATTATACACTAGAACTGATGAGTTGCAAGTTAAAAAAAAAGCAAGATTAAATTCTTGCTTCTAGGGAGTTATTAAATCTCAATCAAATTATGATATGGTAAATTTTGCTAAGCCTCTTCCAAAGGTTGAGGAGATTTCTTTTTACCGTGAAAACGAATTCCTAAAAAGATGTCGTAGACAAAACTCCAAAAATCCTTACCTTGGAACAAACCCAAAGTTTGGTAACAGCCCTTTTCATCTAAAAGAGGCTGAGTAGCACGGTAAGCTGTTTGGTAATGATACCAGGGAATAGAAGGCCACAAATGATGAATTAGGTGATAGTTTTGACCTAAAATCAGGATGTTAAGAATCGGGCTAGGGTAGACTCTAGCATTTTTCCAGCGATCGCGCTCCTGAAAAGGACGATGGGGTAAATAATCAAAAAATAACCCTAACGCCAAACCAACTACCAAAGCAGGGCAAAACCAGAAATTCAAAACATAGCCTAAAAATCCATGTTGGCAAGCAATAAAAACAATAGTGGCAACAAACAACCTGCTAAAAAACCATTCCCACAACTCATATTTGCGCCATAAACGCCGCTTGAAAAAGAAAACTTCGTGATAAAAAAACCTCGCCGCAATTAACCATAATGGCCCACCAGTAGAAACAAAATGGTCAGGGTCATTATCCGGGTCATTGACATGAGCGTGATGCTGAATATGTACCCTGGTAAAAACTGGAAAAGCAAAACCTAACATTAAGGCGCTACCATGCCCTAACATAGCATTGATGGCGCGATCGCGATGAGCAGCATTGTGAGAAGCATCATGAATCACAGTCCCTACCATGTGCAAAGCAATCACATTAATCAAAAAACAGCACCAATCAGGCCATCCCCAACACCAATAACCGCAAGTGGAAAGTATTACCATTACCAAAGCGGTAAAAAACATCAGTAGCGTAGGATTAAAACCGCCGGGAGGTTGCAACAACTCCTTTGGTACTGTCAGCGGCTTCTGTGCCTCCGACATCAGTATCATTTCTCCTGTTAACTTCCATCGCGTAGTATACGATACTGGCACTCAAACAATAAAGTTTGTTGATTACTGATTACGGTAGAGTGAAGAGTTGTGAGCACTAAAGTGTTAGATTAAGAAATTTCCGCCAAGTTAAAACTGAAAACTCATAACTACCCCATCCTTTGCCGCCTTCTAGCCTTCTAGCCCTGTGGATAAGTCAAAATGCCATCTGAAAAATACCTGCGAAGAACAAAAATAGTTGCCACAATTGGCCCAGCGACCCGGACACCCGAAGTTTTGCGTGCTTTAATTGAATCAGGTGCTACCACCTTACGCCTAAACTTTTCTCACGGTACTCACGAAGACCATCAACGGAGTATTCGTCTAATTCGGCAAACTTCCTTTGAGCTTAATCAGCCAGTGGGGATACTGCAAGACTTACAAGGCCCGAAAATCAGATTAGGGCAATTTGAACAAGGATCTGTGTTAGTCAAGAAAGGCGATCGCTTTACTTTAACTAATCGTCAAGTATTAGGCACAGAAGAAATCAGTTCCGTCACCTACGATCGACTAGCCGAAGAAGTCCCCGAAGGCGCTACCATCCTCCTAGACGATGGCAAAGTAGAAATGGTAGTGGAAAAAGTCGATCGCACCACCCAAGAACTACATTGTACCGTCGTGGTTGGCGGAGTCCTTTCCAACAGCAAAGGCGTAAACTTTCCCGGAGTCTACCTTTCCATCAAAGCCTTAACCGACAAAGACCGGAAAGACTTAATGTTCGGCTTAGACCAAGGAGTAGACTGGGTAGCATTAAGTTTCGTGCGAAACCCTCAAGACGTACTGGAAATTAAAGAATTGATTTTCAGCGCCGGAAAACAAGTGCCAGTGATCGCCAAAATAGAAAAGCATGAAGCGATCGAACAAATGGAAGCCATCCTCCCATTATGCGACGGCGTAATGATCGCCAGAGGCGACTTAGGCGTAGAACTACCAGCCGAAGACGTACCCATCCTGCAAAAACGGTTAATCGTCCTCGCCAACCGTCTAGGAATCCCCATCATCACCGCCACCCAAATGCTAGATAGCATGGTAAGTAGCCCCCGTCCCACTCGCGCCGAAATCTCCGACGTAGCCAACGCCATCCTCGACGGCACAGATGCCGTCATGCTATCCAACGAAACCGCAGTCGGGAAATACCCCGTAGAAGCCGTAGCGACAATGGCACGCATCGCCGTCAGAATCGAACAAGAAAAAGCCCAACAACCCACCGTCGCCACGATCGAAAACACCAGTCCTTCCATCCCCAACGCCATCAGCCAAGCAGTCGGACACATAGCCGAACAGCTAGACGCGACAGCAATCATGAGTTTGACCAAATCAGGGGCAACAGCCAGAAACGTTTCCAAATTCCGCCCCAAAACCCCGATTTTAGCAGTAACACCCCACGTCGATGTTGCCCGACAACTACAATTAGTTTGGGGCGTGAAACCATTATTGGTTTTAGATTTACCTTCCACCAGTCAAACCTTCCAAGCTGCCCTCAATGTAGCTAGGGAAAATCATCTAGTTAACGAAGGTGACTTAGTAGTAATGACTGCCGGAACTCTGCAAGGCGTATCCGGTTCCACAGATTTGATTAAAGTGGAAGTAGTAACCGCAGTACTCGGCAAAGGTACAGCTTTGGGCACAGGTTCTGTTAGCGGTAGGGCAAGAGTAGCAGCCAACTCTGCCGATGTCTCCAACTTTAACCCCGGAGAAATCTTAGTTGCCTCCCGTACTAGTGCCGAATACGTCGATGCCATCCGCAAAGCCGCAGGTATCATCACCGAAGACGACAGTCTCACCAGTCATGCCGCTGTGATTGGTTTGCGTTTAGGCATCCCGGTAATAGTTGGCGTGAAAAATGCCACTCATTGCATCCGCGACGGCGCAATTTTAACTCTGGATATGCAGCGAGGATTGATTTATTCTGGTGCAATAAATACAACTCAAACAGAAACCGTAGTAACAGTTTAATTAGTCATTGCTCATTAGTCATTAGTCATTAGTCATTAGTCAACATAGCCAATGATTAATGACTAATAGACATCTCCAATAACCCTTGTAGGGTAGGCATCCTGCCTGCCTTTGAGATTCTTTGTTGCAGAGGTCTAATGACAAATAACAAATCACAAATAAACATTATGGTACAAAATAAACTTACAAAAAAAGTACAAGCCAAAACAGGGGAAACAGAAAAAGTAAAACTTAATTCCCCCCACCTCCCCACCCCCCCAACCCTCTTGGGTGCAACTCTGGCAGAATTAACTGATTGGGTACAGCAGCAAGGGCAACCAGCTTATCGGGGAAAACAGCTGTATCAATGGATATACGAGAAAGGGGCAAAAAGCCTTGCCGAAATAACAGTTTTTCCGAAACAATGGCGCGATAATTTAGCTGATGTTTCTCTTGGTAGGTCAACTACACATTATCGTTCAGTTGCCCCAGATGAAACAGTTAAATATCTCTTGCAATTAGCCGATAATCAAATAGTTGAAACCGTAGGCATTCCCACAGAAAAACGCCTCACAGTTTGCGTTTCTTCCCAAGTTGGTTGCCCAATGGCGTGCGATTTCTGCGCCACTGGAAAAGGCGGTTTTAAACGTAACCTCGCCAAACATGAAATCATTGACCAAGTTTTGACCGTTCAAGAAGACTTTCAAAGGCGCGTCAGCAACATCGTCTTTATGGGCATGGGCGAACCTTTAATTAATCTAGAAAATGTAGTCGGGGCAGTTAAATCTCTCAACGAAGATGTTGGTATTGGACAGAGAAATATTACAGTTTCTACTGTCGGTATTCCCGGAAAGATTCGCCAATTAGCTGAATATCATTTACAAGTTACTTTAGCGGTAAGTTTACACGCTTCTAACCAAAGTTTGCGGGAAAAATTGATTCCAACTGCTCAACATTACACTTTGGAAAATTTGCTTGATGAGTGTCGAGAATATGTACAAATTACTAAGCGAAGAGTAACTTTTGAATATATCCTGTTAGCAGGAGTGAATGATTTACCGGAACAAGCGGAAGAGTTAGCAAAACATTTGCGTGGTTTCCAAAGTCATGTAAATTTAATTCCTTATAATCCCATTCAGGAAGCAGATTATCAACGCCCAAATGCTAAGCGAATTCAAGCTTTTATGAGTGTTTTACAAAACAAACATATTGCTGTCAGCGTGCGCTATTCTAGAGGTTTGGAAGCTGATGCCGCTTGTGGACAATTGAGAGCAAGTAAGGTATGAAGGGGACTGGGAAAGTTTTGAGTTTGTAGGGGCGGGTTTAGCAGATTATTTCTATAATCAAAACATAAGAATTAAAACAAAACCCGCCCTTACAGAGTTTTGAATTATTCTTATTCTCCTCTTCTCCCCATTCCCCCACCTCCCCACCTCCCCACCTCCAAATTATGGAACAGCCGAAAACAGAAAGAGAAAAAATGCTTGCTGGTGAGTTGTACGTTGCTGCGGATGCGGAGTTACAGGCTTTGCATTTGGAGGCTTGTCGGCTGACTCGTTTGTTTAATAATACGGGGGAGGAGGAGAGGAATTTGCGATCGCAACTCCTCCACCAACTATTCGCTAAAGTAGGAAAAAACCCCCAAATTATTCCTAATTTCTACTGCGATTATGGTTGTCATATTTATGTTGGTGACAACTTTTACATGAATTATGGTTGCGTAATTTTAGATTGCAATACAGTGCATATTGGCGATAATGTTTTGTGTGCGCCTTATGTGCAAATTTACACAGCTTATCATCCAGTAGACCCAAAAATTCGGTTAACAGGAAAGGAACTCGCTGCACCAATAAAAATCGGTAATAATGTTTGGATTGGTGGAGGGGCAATTATTTGTCCGGGTGTGACAATTGGTGACAATACTACTATTGGTGCCGGAAGCGTGGTAACAAAAAATATTCCTGAAAATGTGGTTGCTGCGGGAAATCCTTGTCGGGTAATTCGAGAGTTATGATTTTGAAGTATCAACAATCACGCTCATTTCTGCTGACGTTGTTGTTTGTAGTCGTAGCCTTCGTCGTAATCAATAGTGCCAAAGAGGTCTAATACTTTGAGCCGCTTGCGACGCTGGATGTATTCGCGCAGTGCGGTTTCGACTAGGGCATCCACAGTTGTCTGGTCATCAAGTGCCAGCGCCTCTTGCAACAAAGCTTCGTTAATGTTGAGTGGTGTAGCCACGATCGATTTTGAACCAACGACTGATTAAATTAATATTATCGTATTCCATAATCGCTTTTGGGCAAGCAAAAAGAGCGGCAGATGTAAGCGCCGCTCTTTGGATTATTAACTAAGTTTTTTAGCGGTTAATCAGCAGCTTTTTCAATCAAATGCCTTGCTACGCTTTGTGTTCCTGTATGCTGATAATAATTGGTTGCTACGTCTAAAAATGCGGCAACGTAATCTAATTTATCATCGGCAAAATCAATGTATTGTTTTAAGTGACTAACTACATTTTGTGGTGTTAATTGATGGGATTGCACAAAGTTATTCATCCACCCTTGTACGGCAGTGAAATTTTGTTCCATGAATCCTAACTTTTCGGTTGTGCTATTTCCCGGAATCATGCCACTAATGCTTTGAAAAGTTGGGTTTTGTTGTAAAGTGGCTGGGTTGATACTAGTCAAGTTTGTATGTACTTTTCTGATAAAATCAGGGCCAAGGGGAACTAAAGCATCTACGGAAACTAATGCCGCTATTCGCATTAATGATTGTCCGCTATACTTACTTAAACCATTGGCAAAAGCGCCAAAGTTGGTAACGGGGATTTGATGAATGGCAGAGAAAGCTAATAGTTCAATGACTAATTTTAAACCGAGATCGGCGCTTTGAATTACATCGGATTTCGGTGTTAGTTTATTTAAAAATGAGAGAAAGCTAACTTTTTCACTTAGTTTGTTTGCGATCGCCATCGCCCCCATCGCACTATCCGCTGTATCCGCAATCTGATACAACCAAATTGCCCGCTGATAACCTTGTGATTCATCATTGTATATTTTCAGGGCGCGATCGCGTATCTTCTTAATCTTATCTTTGTCTTTCTTCCCCGTCACCGCCCGAATCATATTATCAAAACCGACAATATTTTCCCACTCCCCAGGCACAATAAAATCTAACCCTTGCAACAAATAAACCGTTGTGTTTTTCGTCGGCAAATTATCTACTAATTCATCAATTCTTTTAGTTTGTGGCATAGTTTATCACTTATTCAACTCTCTATTTAGACAGCCCAAACTCGAAAAAGGTTCAAATCTGCCCAAATAACAGAAATTTCAAGAGACAATTAACTCAGCAGAACTAAGATACTTAGTAAGCTTTTTATGCTTTCAGTCCATTTTAATGGAATTGAGCTATTAGCCTGCGAATTGATTCGCAGGCGGGCTACAAACGCAGGTACAAGAAATCAATTAAACAATTTATCCTGTTCCCTTTCTTCCTAAATTTCTGCCGATGCTCTTTCAACCAAACGTCGTGCTAAAGTTTGAATTCCTGTATGTTCATAATAATTAGTTGAAACATCCAGAAAAGCAGCCAGATAATCTAATTTATCATCAGCAACGTCAATAAAGCTGGATAAATTGTGCGCTACATTTTGCGGAGTTAAATTATGAGAATTGACAAAATCACTCATCCACCCAGAAACCGAATTAAAGCTTTCCGCAATGAAGTTTTTCTTCCCTTCTGTACTACCTCCGGGAATTAAATCTTTCACGCTATTAAAGCTTTGATTGTTTTGCAATTCTTGGGGACTCATGGTGTTAAAATTAGACAAGACTTTTTGGATAAAATCTGGCCCCAAGGGAATTAAACCATCAAAGCAAACTAGCGCCGCCATCCGCATTAAAGACTCGCCGCTATAGTCTCCTAAAGCTGCTAAAAAGTCGCCAATACTATCACCAGGAATCCCGTTTATTTGACAAAAAGCGACTAATTCCACGACTAATTTTACTGCTAAGTCAATGGTTTGGGCTTTGTCAGCTTTCGGGGTGAGTTTATCCAGAAAACCCAATAAAGCAACCTTTTCTCCAACTTTATTTGCTAATGCTGCTGTACCCAATAATTTTGAGCCACTAGTAACAGTTTGGTACAGCCACAATGCAGTTTGATAACCTTGGGATTTGTCGTTATATAAAGTAACTGCCCGATCGCCAATTTGCTGAATTATCTCCTCGTCTGTTTCCCCAGTCACCGTGCGAATCGTATTATCAAAACCTACTAGATTTTGCCACTCTCCGGGAATCACAAAATCTAGCGATCGCAACGACATTACCGTTAACCCACCAGTAGGGAGTTCATCAACCAACTCGTAAATAGGTTTGCTCACAACAACTTCCTTGTTTTAGTAGTTTGATAATCTGAAATTGCCAAAAGTTTATTTCAACGCCGCAATAGCACGGAGATTGAATTTTTGCAACCATGCTTCGCGATCGCTTTGCGTAAAAGATGAGTCACGAGATTGCACTTTTACCTGATAGCGATCGCCCACCAAAACAGCTGTTCCATTACTTCCAATATTAGCCGCTGGATAACCAGCAATTGTTTTTCCACTACTTTGGAATTTCTGCTTCGCTGAAGGGTTATTCACCGTATCAGAAACCGAAAGCACAGCCACATCTTTACCATCTTTTTTCAATTTGTATTCTGCAAAACCTTTCTTCTCTTGGGCTGGTACTACTTGATAACCACCAGTCGATTTAGGAAAATATTTATTAAACTGTGCGCCTTGGGTAGATGTCTTCACTACCGCTGGAGTAGCATTTCTACCCGTGCTAGCATTTTGAGCTTGCTCGTAGCGCGAGGGAGCTTGTGTTGCACAAGAAGACACTAACAACAACAAGCCCAGTAAAAACGGAGCCAAAACTTTCTGGATTTTTCCGAAATTCATCGCTTTTTACCTAACTATAGGCTGCACGTTCCATATTGTCACCTAATTTTGGCAATTTGTCATAACTTTTAGTAAAATTAGTTTGCGCCCAATTATGACAAATACCTACTCAATCCTTATGTAACCACCAATTGTGAAGAGCTTGTCAGAAAAACCTAGAAATCTTTGATAAAGCTTAACAACTTATCTGGAAAAATTACCGGATTTTAGGCACACTAATATCAAGACCAGATTTTGCTTTTAGTTAACATAGTTACTTGCCATTAGAACTATTTATTGAGAGGTAATTGTATTGAAAGAAACTACACTGATTCAAGTACCACCGCGCTTAACAGTTTTAGAAGCTGTGGAATTTAGAAAAACCTGTCACGAACTTTGTCAAGCAGAAACTCCACCGAGTAAAATTATTTTCGATTTTAGTCATACCACTTTTATGGATAGTAGTGGTTTAGGAGCCTTAGTCAGCAATTTTAAAATTACAAAAGAACAGGGAATTGAATTAGTATTGCGGGACGTGCGTCCACAAGTCATGGCAGTTTTATCTCTGACTGGACTGAATGAAGTTTTGCCGATAGAACAAAGTGCGATCGCCCAACAACCAGCAAAATCTACCAATCAAAATGAAATTGTACCCCCACCTACTCATCCTTCTATTTATTCTTGGATTAAAAGATCCCTTGATGTTGTCGGCGCAATAGTAGGATTAGGAATTACAGCCATTTTATTTATTCCCATTGCCATTGCCATTAAACTAGACAGTCAGGGGCCAATTTTATTCGGTCAAATTCGCTGTGGTTGGATGGGCAAAAAATTTCGGATGTGGAAATTCCGTTCCATGTGTGTCAATGCAGAACAAATGAAATCACAAGTCCAAAACCAACTAGCTGGACCATTATTCAAAAACGATAACGATCCCCGAATTACTAAAGTCGGTCGGTTTTTGCGAAAAACTAGTTTAGATGAAATTCCCCAGTTTTGGAATGTCTTAATTGGCGAAATGAGTTTAGTTGGCACTAGACCACCTACACCCGACGAAGTAGAAAAGTATGATGTCCCTGAATGGCAGCGTTTAGATGTTAAACCAGGTATGACTGGAGAATGGCAAGTCAACGGTAGATCGCAAATTCGCAACTTTGAAGATGTGATCCGTTTAGATTTGAAATATCAACAGAATTGGAGTCTCATGTATGACCTAAAGTTGATTATCAAAACTATCTTCATTGTATTTAATAGAAATAGTGGCGCTTATTAGGTGATAAATTACCTCATATTTCACTATTGTTAGCAGCCAAGTTAGTGTTGCTGTTGTAGGGTAAGTACGGCACATTGAGAATTATGCAACACATAGTTACTGACACTGCCATGAATCGCATCTTTAAGATCGTAGTTAGCCCGTCTTCCCATGACGATTAAATCAGCCCCCCAAGTGCGAGCCAGATCGCAAATGTTCCACTTGGGATCGCCAAAATTTTGGGTCATCTCAGCTTTAATGCCTTTTGCGATCGCTTGCACCAAATGCGATCGCAACAACGCCAAGCTTTGTTGTTCAAAGTTCTCCCGCTGTTTTAAATAACTACTAATCGTCTCCTGATGAGTATTCAAGTGAGAACTTTTACTCACTTGAATACTCATATTGGGATAACCCTCCTCAAAAGGACTGAGGACGTGCAACAGCATTAATTCCGCATTACTGGTTTTCGCCATAAACAAAGCTGCTGCCAGAATATCATTGCTTGTTTCCAAAGAATCCATTGCTACCAGAATCTTTTTAAACATAAAGTTTTCGAGGTTGTTCAGAGGTTTTGTCGCGTAGAGGTTTTTTACCGATTCAAGCATAAGGCAAAAATTAAAACCTCAAGGATAAAAGAAAAGATTATTGATTTTTGTAAGAGCGAACACAAATCAATTATTCTTTATCCTTAATAAGAAAAGCTCTAGCAGAACAACCCGCTAGAGCCATGCCTTTGTAGAGACTGTAGAGACGCAAATCTCTATAACCAAACTTTAGTTATCAGCTGCCGCTTTCCATTTTGGCGATGTCAAGCATGGTCTTAATCACTGAGTCAGGATTTAAGCTGATGGAATCAATACCTTGTTCTACCAAGAAGCGGGCAAACTCTGGATAGTCAGAAGGTGCTTGACCGCAGATACCAATCTTACGGTTATTCTTCTTAGCTTTTTCGATCACCAACCGCACCATTTCTTTAATGCCAGGGTTGCGTTCGTCGAAAATGTGAGCCACTAAAGCAGAGTCACGATCTAATCCCAATGTTAACTGGGTTAAGTCGTTAGAACCGATCGAGAACCCATCAAACACTTCGCTAAACTCGTCTGCCATGATCACGTTATTCGGAATTTCGCACATCACGTAGACTTGCAAGCCATTTTCGCCCCGTTTCAAGCCATATTTTTCCATTTCTGCCAATACCTTACGTCCTTCATCAGGAGTGCGGCAGAACGGAATCATGGGAATCACGTTGGTTAGACCCATTTCATCGCGGACTCGTTTCACGGCGACACATTCCAAACCGTAAGCATCGCGATAATTGGGATCGTAGTAACGAGAAGCACCACGCCAACCGATCATTGGGTTTTCTTCTTTGGGCTCGAATTCTCGTCCACCCAGCAAGTTAGCATATTCATTGCTCTTGAAGTCAGACATCCGCAGCACCACTGGATTCGGATAGAATGCTGCCGCAATCATCCCGATACCATGAGCTAGCTTATCTACGAAGAAGTCAGCTTTATTTTCGTAGAGAGCGGTCAATTGTTGAATTTCCCACTTCGCTGCTTTATCTTCTAATTCGTCAAACTTCAACAATGCCAATGGGTGACATTTAATGTGATTGGCGATAATGAATTCTAAGCGAGCTAGACCAACACCATCACAAGGAATCGAGGATAAACCAAAAGCTTCTTCTGGATTACCAACGTTCATCAAAATCTTAGTCTTGATTTCTGGCAGGTTATCCAGTTGGGTTTCAATGATTTCAAAAGGTACTAAACCTTCGTAAACCCGTCCTTCTTCACCTTCCGAACAAGAAACGGTAATTTCTTGACCAGATTTGAGCAAACCAGTAGCATTGCCGCAACCTACGATCGCCGGAATACCCATTTCACGAGCAATAATCGCGGCGTGGCAAGTCCGTCCACCTTGGTTGGTTACGATCGCACTAGCTTTCTTCATAATTGGTTCCCAATCCGGGTCAGTCTTATTGGTAACTAAAACTTCACCAGCTTGGAATTCATCAAGATTATGCACGTCGAGAATGACACGAGCCTTACCTTGACCAATCATTTCCCCAACTGCACGTCCGGTAGTCAATATATTTCCTGTGCCATTCAATTTGAAGTTACGCAGGACGCTACCAGATTTCTGCGATTGAACGGTTTCTGGACGAGCTTGAACGATATAAAGTCCGCCATTTAAACCATCTTTTGCCCATTCAATGTCCATCGGTGTATAAGTACCGCGAACCGCTGAATAGTGGTCTTCAATTATGCAAGCCCATTTACCCAATGTAAGAATTTCGTCATCAGTGAGAGCAAATTTAACTCTTTCTGATTGAGCTACTGATACGTTTTTCGTCAGTTTAGTACCACCGACATCGTAGATCATTTTGATCTCTTTCGTACCCAAGCGTTTTTCCAGAATTGGGCGGAATCCTTCTTTTAAAGTAGGTTTAAAAACGAAATATTCATCGGGGTTAACCGCACCTTGAACTACGTTTTCACCTAACCCATAAGCGGCTGTAACTAAAGCAGCATTCTTGAAGCCTGTTTCTGTGTCAATTGAGAACATAACACCAGAAGAAGCTAAGTCAGAACGCACCATCTTTTGTACACCAACTGACAAGGCAACTTCAAAATGATCGAAGCCTTTAATTGTCCGATAAGAAATAGCACGGTCAGTAAAAATAGAAGCAAAACATCTGTGACAAGCTTCTAAAACCGATCTGACTCCATGTACGTTCAAATAAGTTTCTTGTTGACCTGCAAAACTGGCATCTGGCAAGTCTTCCGCAGTCGCAGATGAACGTACAGCTACGTCAACGTCTTGACTTTGGGCTTCACATTGTTCTTTGGCTTCGCCTTCAAATCGATCGCATAATTCGCTATTGTAACCGTAGCGTTCGCATAGTTTTTGATATGCTGATGCGATCGCCGCTTGCAAATCTGGTGGGAACGGTGTATCGAGGATTAAAGCCCGTGCTTGTTTGCCACGTTCTCTTAAATTATTAACATCCTCAACATCCAAATCCGAGAAAATTTGCCGTAGCTTTTCTTCTAATCCAGCACCTTTAACAAAGTACCGATAAGCATAAGCTGTTGTCGCAAAACCCGTAGGAACACTTATTCCTTTCGGTGTTAATTCTTGAATCATTTCTCCCAGAGAGGCATTCTTTCCACCTACTAAGGGAATATCAGCAATTCCTACTTCTTCAAACCACAGAACTAATGCTTTGTCTTTAGATTCTGGTGATGTTTTTTGTTGTAGAGCAGTAACCATAATTCATTTCCTTCACGCTCCTTAATTAACAGGATAAACATCACTTTCTAGATTCTCGCCAAATGCAGAAATTCTTTAGAATCTTCTCCCGTTACCTACTTTTTCTACCATTGAGTTCCCAAAGTAAAAAAATTTTATTTTTCCAGGTTTCAACCTAACTCTTGCCAAAAAACTGACTACACATAACTTCATAAAAACCGGGAATGGCTTTGGTAATTGTTAACTAATCATTGAGACTCTACCAGGATAAGTATTGAATTATCTCTATCAGTTATCTGCCAAACCCAGGTTTTTTCCTCACTGCCTAGCGGCTAAACTGAACTGAAAAATCCTGACCATCGAGTTTTCCAGCCCCAAAAATAGTATTAATCGAATTATTAGCACCGTACTCCACCCGCATATTTCCAGAAGCATCAGCCATTCCCGAACTAGTAACCCGAATATTTAGCGACTGGGCATCTTTATTCACCAAATCACCAGAAAACCGGGCTTGATTTCCATCTGCTAACAAGAAAACTAACTCAGCCTTGCCATTTGGTTGAACAGTTACCCAAGCCCTACTAATATTTCGATTCGGACGACCCTGCAAAGTAAATAAACCACTTCCCGCTTGCGAGAAATTCATCCCCTGACCAGCAGCATTATCCTGAGAACCGTTACTAAACTCAAAAGTTAAAGGCTGACCATCCAAACGACCCCTACCCGACATTGAATTTATCGAATTAGGTAGCCCGTAGGAAACCGTAACTTCCCCCGAAGCATCAGCATTACCAGAACTAGTCAGCGAAATTCTCAAAGTATTTGCACTTCGGGAAACTAACCGACCACCAAACCGAATCGTCCCACTGCCATCAGCATAAGTTAAACCTAAATCAACAGTTCCATTTGGTCGAACAATCACCGATGCACGTTCAATACGTCTAGTCGGACGGTTGCCAATTTTGAGTGTACCGCTACCTTGCTGAGTCAAATTCAGTGCCGTTGCTTGTGCTAAAACTTGAATGCTTTGAGACTGGCGCGAAGAAACTTTTCCCACATCACCAACCGGAGTAGCCGCCTGAGTGACCTGCACTCCCAACCAAGGAAAAACTAAACTAGTTAAAACTATTGCCCCTTGCTGAAATTTATTCATTATTCAAATTCTCCCAATGATTTAACTCTAAGCAGAAAGTAATTATAATGACACAGTTTTATACCCGCAAGTTCCTCAGCCATTCGCTAGATTCATTTTTATAGATTTAAACTAAGCTAATATCATCTCTCTGTTTCGATCGAAAATGAGCTATTTAGAAACGACCGTAAAATTTTACACCGAAGTAGCAGAACAACCACAAGTTGGTCTATGTTGCGTGCAAAGTAGTCCCCTGCAATTACCAGGATTAAAAATTCCTAAACAAATGCAGGAAATGAATTATGGTTGTGGTAGTACCGTTCATCCTACAGAATTAGCAGGCGAACCAACAACACTTTATGTCGGTGTCGGTGGCGGTTTAGAAGCCTTACAATTTGCTTATTTTTGTCGTCGTCCCGGCGCAGTAATCGCCGTCGATCCTGTAGAAGCAATGCGTCAAGCCGCAACGCGAAATTTAGAAATTGCTGCTCAACAAAACCCTTGGTTTGATGTTAGCTTCGTCGAAATTCGTACAGGTGATGCTTTTAATCTGCCAGTTGCCGATGCTTCTGTAGATGTCGTAGCGCAAAATTGTTTATTTAATATCTTTGAACCAGCCGATTTAACTAAAGCTCTTCAAGAAGCATATCGCGTTTTGAAACCTGGGGGACGCTTAATTATGAGTGACCCTATTGCTACCAGTCCAATTCCCGAACATTTGCGCCAAGATGAACGTTTACGAGCGATGTGTTTATCTGGTGCGTTAACCTATCAAGAGTATATTCAACACTTAGTTGATGTTGGATTTGGACAAGTAGAAATTCGTGCCAAACGCCCCTACCGAGTTTTAGATTGTCAAAGTTATAATTTGACAGAACCGTTAGTTTTAGAAAGTCTCGACTCGGTAGCTTTTAAGGTGCTAATTCCTGAAGATGGCGCTTGTGTTTTTACAGGTAGAACTGCCATTTATCTAGGTGCAGAAGAGTTTTTTGACGACTCGGCTGGACATTTGTTACAACGTGGTGTACCCGCAGCAGTTTGTGATAAAACCGCGAAAAAGTTAGGTTCATTACCTAGTAAGGAAATTTTAATTACTGATTCTACTTGGCATTACACTGGCGGCGGTTGTTGTTAATTGTTTGCGTCGGTGATTAAAGTGAAATGGTGCGTTACGTTATCAATAACGCACCCTACGTAGAGAGGAAAAGTTAGCTGTGATAAATTTTAGTAAAAAACTGAGTGCGCCTTTAACTAAAAGACAAATAGAAGTTTTACAAATTAATTTAGGTAAACGTTGTAATTTGGCTTGCCATCATTGTCATGTAGAAGCTGGGCCAAAACGGACTGAAGAACTTTCCTCAGAAGTTTGTCAACAATTAATTGATTTGATTTATCAATTTCCCCAAATCAAGATTGTTGATTTGACTGGTGGTGCGCCAGAAATGAACTATGGTTTTAAGCCGTTGGTAGCAGCGGCTAGAGAAACCGGAAAACAAGTAATTGTCAGGTCTAATCTTACTATTTATTTTGTGGATGGTTTTGGCGATCTTCCTGAATATTGTGCTGATAATCAATTGAAAATAGTTGCTTCTTTACCTTGCTATTTGCAAGATAATGTGGATAAAATGCGTGGTAAAGGTGTGTATGATGCTTCAATTAAGGCGCTGCAATGGTTGAATGAGTTGGGTTACGGTAGAAATCCGAATTTAATTCTGGATTTAGTTTATAATCCGCCTGTGCCTAATAGCGAAAACTTTTCTTTAACTCCCAGTCAAGACAAGTTAGAAACAGATTACAAAATGTTCTTGCAAGAACATTTTGATGTTTGTTTTAATAGCTTGTTGACGATTACTAATTTACCGATCGGCAGAACCAAGCTACATTTAGAAAAACAACAGCTTCATACTCCCTATCTAAATTTCTTGGAGTCAAATTTTAATCCGAGTACGATCGCCAATTTAATGTGCCGCAATGAGTTATCTATTGATTATTTGGGTAACGTTTATGACTGCGACTTTAACCAAATGGAAAACTTACCAGCTAAAACTCCCGATGGTGAAACTGTGACAGTTGCGAAGTTATTAAAAGCCGGAACTTTAGACTTAATTACCCAAGTACAAACAGCAAACTATTGTTATGGTTGTACCGCTGGTTCCGGTTCCAGTTGTGGCGGCGCTTTGGTAGATTCGTAGTATCAACTTCAGTCGTCCAATCTTTACAGAAATTATATCAAAGCTTTACACAATCTTTAAGTATGAAAGTAGAATTTTACTTTCATCTCAGTATTTTTTTTGATAAGGTACGTAGGAGTACTGTAAATCGCTATTAAATTACTGCCAAAACCACTTAATTACATCGATCTAGAATCACTCTAGCCAACCTGAATTTGCTGATTAAGTAAGGTTTGGCGTTAAAAACTGACGAGCATTTTTATTAACTTAAAAAGGCTAACTTTCGCAATAAAATTTGTGTTCATTGCTGCCAAATAACCATTAACTAATTACTCATTGTCGAATAAGTTTACCCAAATAAAAAAATCGATAAAACGGGAAATACAATGTAATATGTAAGCTGATTAACCAGTGGCAATCTACCAGGAAAAACCAAATGAAATGGTATTATGTGTTTCCGTTGACACTATTTTGTTACTTGCTAAATGGAGTTCCCAACATCCAAGCAGGAACATTAGGAGAATCATTAATTGCTCAAGAGTCAGAAAACGAAAATCTTCTTGTTAATTCACGTTTCCCAGAACTCAAACGTGGGATAAACCTGAGCGAATGGTTTACAAACACTAATAAATTCAATCCGAATCACTTCACTCAAGAAGACCTGCGATCGATCAAAAGTTTAGGATTTGAGCACGTTCGTTTACCGATCGCACCTGAATTCCTCTTTGATGAAAGCAACCCCGCAGTATTAAAGACTGATTACCTTAGTGATTTAGATCGAGCACTCGATCTGATTCAAGCAAATGATTTGTCAGTAATTATTGACTTACATCCCAAGAATGATTTCAAGGAAAAACTGGCAACAGATGACACTTTTGTAGATAGCGTGACACAGTTTTGGGGCAGTTTAGCTAAACACTTAAGTAGCCGCAATCCAGAGCAAGTATTTCTGGAAGTAATCAATGAACCATCTTTTAATTACTTTCTCCAAAATGATCCGACGATCGATCCAGTAGAACGTTGGAATGTAGTGCAGAGAAAACTAGTAGATGCGATTAACAAAGAAGCACCGAATCACACCATAATTTTGAAAGGTCATGATTGGGGAGAAACTATTAATAGTTTGTTGGAATTGACTCCTATAAAAGAGGAAACTTCAACAGTAGACACCACGTTAGAAGAGAACTCAACGCCTGTAGAACCCGGAGAAGAAACAGTTGCAGAAATAAACAAACCTAGTGAAAAGTATGTTTATAACTTTCACTTCTACGATCCGATGATATTTACCCATCAGGGTATCACCTGGCTTGATGAGGAACTTGCCTTTATTAAAAATCTTCCCTATCCTTTCAACGAAGAAGTTTGTGCCGCAGCTGTAGGGGAAATAGTTGACGAAACAGCTAAAATTTGGGCACAGGATTATTGCAATCAACAGTGGGATGCAGCCAGACTAGAAAGGCGAATTGCTCAAGCTGCAAACTGGGCGCAAGAACATAACGTGCTATTGACGGCAAATGAGTTTGGTGTCTATCGTAATTTTGTTCGTCCCGAAGATCGTGTTGCTTGGTTGGGAGACGTGCGATCGCTATTTGAAAAATACAATATTGGCTGGTCAATGTGGGACTATTTTAGCCCCTTTGGTTTAGTTAGAGAAAATGAATTTGGCGATCGCATCCTCAATGAAAACATTGCTACAGCACTCGGTTTAACCTTGCCAACAATACCATCAGAGTCAGAGTCCAGCACATCACCCACAGTCACCCCAGAGGCAGAAATTGAAAACTCGGTGACTCCAGAAGATCAACTATCATCGCTGGTTATCTCAAACAAAGAACTTGAGAGTTTGCTGACTCCCCAAGAGATCCCGCAGCCGAAAAGAGTTCCCGAACCCAGTGCGATCGCCGGATTTGCCGTTCTAACTTACATGGGCAAAAAATTAAAGCGTAGAGCTTAAACGTAAGCCCATAATCACCAAGTTCCTTTCTATGCCATCGAGTTCCCCAACACCCGGAAGATAACCCCATTGTTGGAAACCCATTTTCTCGAATAAGCGCAAACTTGGTTGATTATGGGCAAAAATATAGCCGATTAAAGTTTTAATCCCTAGTGCTGGACTTTTGTCGATCGCAGCTTTTAAAAGTTTTCCTCCCACACCACAGCCTCGATGATTTACCGAAATGTAAATACTCAACTCTGCCGTATATCGGTAAGCGGGTCGGTTATAACAAAACGGTTGGAAACTCAGCCAGCCCACAATTACCCCATCTATTTCCGCTACCCACACAGGTCTACTATCTGGCGTGTGCTCCCGAAACCAAGCTTGGCGACTTTCCACCGTCACAGGCTGAACATCCCCAGCCGCAATCCTTCCCGGAATTGAAGCATTGTATATTTCTACAATTACTGGCAGGTCAGACTCAGTGGCATCCCGTAGATTCATAGAATTTAGAAAAAATCACTAAAAAAACCATTGACAAATTCTAAAACAGTTGGCAGAATAGAGATCGCGTCGAAAGAGACAGCGAAAAAACAAAAAACACCGAGGGACTGTAGTTCAATTGGTTAGAGCACCGCCCTGTCACGGCGGAAGTTGCGGGTTCGAGCCCCGTCAGTCCCGTTCTTAAGCTAATAAATGTTAATTAATCTCTGGTAGTTCCGAGCAAAATTTTGCTTTTGGGGACTGGGAATGACAGGCAGGATGCCTGTCCTACGGGACTGGGATTTTTTGAGTACTTTCTTTTTCTAATAGCAAAGTTACAGGGCCATCATTAACAATTAAAACATCCATCATTGCCCCAAATATTCCTGTTTCTACTTTGAGTCCGCTTTGGCGCAACTTTTGGACAAAGCGATCGTACAATTCTTTTGCAGGTTGAGGTGTCGCTGACTTATCGAAAGAAGGACGGCGACCTTTACGACAATCACCATACAAAGTAAATTGACTAATTACCAAAAGTTCCCCGTTAATTTCTTGGACAGATTTCGAGAAGCGATCGCCATTTTCCCCATCAGGAAAAATCCGCAACTCCAAACACTTTCGCACCATCCAATCTAATTCAGCTTCCGTATCATTACTTGAAATTCCCACTAAAAGATTGAGTCCGCGCCCAATTTTCCCAACAACTTCACCCTCAACTTCCACTTGCGAAGACTTAACTCGCTGAATTACCACACGCATAATTTAGTTATTCGTCTTTTGTCATTTCTTATGGGATAGTAGGTAATAGGTAAAAATTTTGCTACTACCTACTTTACTAAACAACTATTTCCCAAAACCTTTACCACGATTCGCGGTGGGAATACAGAGACATTTTTCCAATTGTTCTTTCAAAGTCTCAATATCTAAATTTTGACCAATCAACACCAATTGATTTTTTGGATCGCCTTTCCAATCTTCATCATCCATTGTGAAACGCTTACCACAAAGGTGGAAAATATGCCGTCTCGGACTTTCATCAAACCAAAGAATTCCCTTAGCACGAAATACCGTATCTGGCAATTGATTATCTAAGAAATATTGAAACTTCTTAATTGCCAAAGGTCGATCGCTAGCAAAAGAAATCGAAGTAAAACCATCATTTTCTAAATGATCGGAATGATGATGATGGTGGTGATGATGATCGTGGTCATGGTCATGATGATCGTGGGTGCAATGACCGTGGTCATGATCGCAATTAGAATGATCGTGGTCACGATCGTGGTGGTGATGATCTTCGTGCTTTGATTCGGAAGATTCAAAATATTTATCAGATTCAAATAAACCCACACTGAGAATTAAAGCCAGAGGCACTTCTGACTTAGTTGTTCGCAGAATTCTTGCGCCTTCTTTAATATCCCGAATCTTAACTTCCAACAAATCTAAATCTGCCTCATCCACCAAATCAGACTTATTTAATAAAATCACATCGCCATAAGCAATCTGATTGTAAGCAGCTTGGGAATTAAACAAATCCAAACTGTAATTTGCTGCATCTACTACAGTAATAATCGAATCCAATCTGGTAAAATCGCGCAATTCAGTTCCTAAAAAAGTCAAAGCCACAGGTAGCGGATCTGCCAATCCAGTAGTTTCTACTACTAAATAATCTACCTTATCTCCCCGTTCCAAAACCTTGTAAACTGCATTAACCAAATCATTATTAATCGTGCAGCAAATACAACCGTTACTTAACTCCACCATATCATCACCAGTGGAGATAATTAACTCGTTGTCAATGCCAACCTCGCCAAACTCATTAACGAGAACTGCGGTTTTTAAACCTTGTTGATTAGTTAAAATGTGATTGAGTAAAGTAGTCTTGCCACTACCGAGAAAACCAGTAATAATTGTCACTGGTAAACCTTGTTTTGGGGCGTTCATTGCGATCGCTTGTTCAGAAGAAGCTGCTGTTTGCATAGTATAGTTCTAAAGTAAGTTAGACAATTCAAAAAAAGTAGGATAACCTAAATCAAATTATCCGCAAATTTCAGCTAGGATAAGTTCTACATCATCACTAAGTAGCCTTGCTACCCACTGCAAAACCTCGACACAAACCCACCTGTGTTGGTTGTTTAACCAACTTCCAAGCTTGCACCTGATTAAATCCCGCTGCTTTTAGCATATTAGCTAGACACATTAAAGTTGGCACCCAGTAATTAGTAGAATTTCCCCCATACTCATTATTGGGATAAAATTCCATAACCATCTGCTTACCCGAATAACCATGACCCAAACCACCTTGATAAGGGCTAAAATCATCTAAAATCGCTGACTCTAGATATAACTCATCATCACATAAACCAGCTAACTTATCCAAAGCTAACAGCGGATATCGCAAGTGATACAAAGTCCCAAAACAAAAAACCACATCAAACCGACCCAGCCTTTCCTCCGAGACATCATAAACAGACATCTCTATTCGCTGACAAATATCCTCACTATAGCCAAGCGCCTCACGACAAAGATCGAAAGTATCCCAAGCACAGCGTTGATTTTCCTCCAACTGACCTAGATAATCCGAAAAATCATCAATAGCAACAACCTCTTTAGCACCCCGTTTCAAAGCTTCAAAACTCCAGTAACCATCCCAAGCGCCAACATCCAAAACCCGCTTACCTGTAAGATCTTTTGGTACACCGTAACTAGCTTGATTTATCGGAGCCCATCCCGGCGTAACAATTCCACCCGGTAACTCAATTTTGTGATACCAAAAAGGAAATGCTGCTATTCGCTCCTGTAAACTCTGAGACATGACACTTACTTTACTGCAATCAAAATTGGTTTTGCTGAGTCATCATAAACTAATAACGTAAGTTGCTAGTTATTAATTCTTTCGGAGTTCCCCCTTATTTATTAGTTCCCCTTATTTATTTAGTTCCCCCCTTAATAAGGGGGGTTAGGGGGGATCTAATGCTGTGATTACTAGGTTTTGATCCCCCCAACCCCCCTTATTAAGGGGGGCTAAGAAAGAGTCAGACTTGTAAGTAGCAACTTGAGTTAATAGAATAGTATTTTCCCCTGTAGACTAGGAAGCTAGTTAATCTGTCAATATTTTTTCTCAATTTAGCTTTATGACCCTAACGCTTTACAATACCCTGACTCGTCGAAAAGAAACCTTTACACCCCTAGAACCAGGTAAAGTGAAAATGTACTGCTGCGGCGTGACGGTGTACGACTATTGCCATTTGGGTCATGCGCGTTCCTATATTGTTTGGGATATGGTGCGCCGCTATTTGCTTTGGCGAGGATATCAAGTTCGCTACATCCAAAATTTTACGGATATTGACGATAAAATTCTCAATAAAGCACGGCAAGAAAATTCTTCAATGGAAGCCGTAGCGGAAAAATACATTCAAACTTATTTTGAAGATATGGATCGGCTAAATATCATGAAAGCCGATGAATATCCTCGTGCTACTCATACTTTAGACGGAATTAAGCGATTAATTCACGAATTAGAACACAAAGGTTTTGCTTATCCCGCTGCTGGCGATGTTTATTACACAGTGGGGAATTTTTCCCAGTATGGCAAACTTTCCGGTCGCAATTTGGCAGATATGCAAGCGGGGGCGAGTGGTAGAGTTGAAGTAGAAGACCCGGAAGCGGCGAAGAAAAAACACCCTTTTGATTTTGCTTTGTGGAAAGCGGCGAAACCGGGAGAACCTGCTTGGGAGTCGCCTTGGGGTGCTGGTCGTCCGGGATGGCATATTGAATGTTCGGCGATGGTGCGTCAATGCTTGGGGGAAACTATTGATATTCATGTGGGTGGTGCTGATTTAGTTTTTCCCCATCATGAAAATGAAATTGCTCAGTCGGAAGCTGTTACAGGTAAGAGTTTAGCTAGCTATTGGTTACACAATGGCATGGTGAATGTCGATGGGGAAAAAATGTCTAAATCTTTGGGCAATTTCACTACAATTCGCCAGTTATTAGATGCACCAAATGCACCCGACCCAATGGCAATAAGATTGTTTGTGATGCAAGCAAATTATCGAAAGCCGATCGATTTTACAACCGAATCAATGCAAGCTGCCCAAAATAGTTGGAATACCTTAAAAGAAGGTTTGCTTTTCGGTTATGAATACGGCAAAAAATTAGGTTGGGAAAATCTTTCCCCAGTCCCCAGTCCCCAGTCCCCAGTCCCTAACCCCTACGAACAACGCTTTCAAGAAGCAATGGATGATGATTTCAACTCTCCTGCTGCTTTAGCGGTTTTATTTGAAATTGCGAAAGAATTGGGTAAGGAAGGTAATATCTTAGTCCATGAAGGGAAAACTAAAACTTCTCCTGAAGAGTTAGAAACTCAATGGAAAAGTTTAGTTAGTTTAGCGAATGTTTTGGGTTTAGAAGTTACACCAGAAACGGAAACTGATCGATCTGCTGATGGGTTAACTGATGCGGAAATTGAGGATTTAATTCAACAGCGACAGGCGGCGCGAAAGGCGAAGAATTTTGGAGAGAGCGATCGCATTCGTGACCAATTAAAAGCTGCTGGAATCACCTTAATTGACACCCCAGAAGGTACTCGTTGGCATCGCAGTTAATTACGACTAAAGTCGCAACTACGAACCTGTTGTTTGTAGTTGCGACTTTAGTCGTAGCTTTACCTTTTTAGCACTATTCTTTCTCCATAATTCAGCAGTCTTTCCAAACTAGCTAAACGATTATTCCAAGTTTGCACTTGATAGTTATTTCTCATGGAATGTAATCGCATCCAACCGCTAAATTGAAAGCGAAAAAGTTTTAAAGCTTTTTTCGCTGCATCCAAATTACTGGCATTTGGTTTTTCTGCTAAACGATTTAAAGCTTTTAAAAGTGCGGTGCTTTGAGTGTTATATTGTTCCCTTTCAGATTGCGTCATTAACAGTTGATTTGAACTTAATAAAAAGTTCCATTCTCGCTGAAGAATTGTCAATCGATTTGCTGCTGCTGCAAAAGGTTGACGCAAAGGGAATGGTTCTTTATTATCCCGTCTAACTGTTGGTTGGGTGCGGTTAAAAATTCCTAGCAAACTATTACTAAAATGCTCCATTGCAAACAAGGCGTAACCGCCATTTGGGGAATCTCTGACTAATTGAATTTGATCGATCGCACTCAAATCAGGTAAATTCAAAAGTAAAATTCCCGGTAAAACTAAAGTAGAACCTAAACTTTCACTAGTTAACCAAGGTTGTGCCAATTGTTGAAAACGATTCGTATCTTGAGCATAAGCCATTGGTAAAACTAAATCAACATCACCTCGCCTTGCCCAAACTTCCCAATGTTGTTGCAACATTTGAATTCTTTGCGCTTCTGGATAACCAAAAACCGCCACCGATAAAATTAAATCAGACCGTTTTTGGCGCAACATTTGGGCAACTTCTGCCACAAAAGAATTAACTTGTTCGGTGCGGAATTCAGTCCATTTTTGCCAAAGCGGATGATTAGGATAAATATTAATTGGATCGACACCCGTTAATTGTTGAAATTGCTGTCTTGCTGCTCCCCCATAACCATAAATAAATCCCCTTTGGGGGTCTTGAAATGGGTAACGAATGTAATCTAATTGCAATCCATCTACTTTATAGCGGCTAACAATTTCTTCAAATAACTTTAGTAAATAACGTCTGGCTTCGGGATTTGCGGGATCTAAAAATGGCTTAGTTTGTCCTACAGGAATAATGTTACCTTGGCGATCGTAATTTGCCCAACCTGGATTAGCTGTTAATACCGGGCCAAGATAATCTTGTGGTTGATTTAAAATTGTATTGTGGCGTTGATTTCCGATCGCAAAAGTCCAAACCCAAGCGTGTAACTCCATCCCCCGTTCATGCGCCAATTTAACCGCCGCTTCTAACGGGTCCCAACCTTTAGTTAAAGGGTTTTGTTCCGGTGCAACTTTGCTCGGATAAATTGAATAACCAGCATTAACAACTTCAAAGAAAATTGTATTAATTCCTGCTTGTGCCAAACGGTCAAAAACCTTAGCTAAACCCTGTTCTGAACCAGCTTGAACAATAGTTCCTCTATCTAACCAAATCGCCCGAATTTCCGAATTTTCGACTAAGCGATCGAGCGGATACAAATTATACAAACTTTGCCGACTTTTTAACCACTGACTCCGCGCATTACCATAATCTCGATTAGCAATTAATCCCGGCAAAGATTGCACAACTTCTCGCGCTTGTTGCAGCGTATTTGTTGCTGATAACTGATTATTAGTTAAACCAGTTGCAGCAACCGTAGTCGGAGTATTTCCCCCCTTTCCCTCGGCGATTCTCACCGAATTATTCCCAGCATTAGCAGTTAATAAAGCACTCTCCACCCTACCAATTAAATTTTCTAACTCTTGGCGCATTGCGATCGCCTCCGACGGCGAAATCGCCTCTGCCCCAGGCGCAACCCGAATCCCCGCAGCTGCCACCCTTTCCGTAGGGTCGGGGATTGGGGATTGGGGATTGGGGACTGGGGATTGGGGATTGGGAGTGACAGGCAGGATGCCTGTCCTACGGGATTGAGGATTAGGGATTGGCGATTGGGGACTGGGGATTGGCGACTGGGCGCTAGGAACTACGGAAGTCGCAAGGTTGAGAGGTGGCGAGGTTGGGAGAGTATTTCCCCTCTGCCCCTCTACTCCTCTGCCCCTCTGCTCCTCTACCCCTCTGCCCCTCTGCCCCTCGGCTCCTCTGCCCCTCTGCCCCTCTGCTCCTCTGCTCCTCTGCACCACAGGCGCAACGGCGACAGGCACAGCATTAGGAGAAACGCAATTTCCCACAGTAGCGGTAGATACACCACTTACAGATTTAACCCCGTAGCGATTGAGGGCTGATTTCAGCCAAGCTAAATCTGTTTGGACATTTGCCACCGCATCCACACCCCAGCGCCAACCGAAAAAAGTTGTCCGGTTAGTATTTACCACTGCTGGAGGACTATCCTTAACTGACCAAGTAGCAGCAGTTTGACTACTCAAAGTTGTGGGAATCACTACTCCCCCGTGAACAACACCTCGGAGAGAAGATTCCGAATCTTTTTGTTGATTAGCTGTTTTGCTAGGTTTCAGCGTCGAAGGTTCCGAAAGCGGAAAAGCCCAATATGCGCCCAAAACACCGCGCAACATTTGGCGCACTTCTGGCGCAGAAAGATTACCTGCTGGGCCACTAACAATTAAGCGACCGCCTTTTTTCATCCATTCCATAAGTGCGATCGCCTGTTGTGGTGATAAACTTTCCACATTCGGCAAAAATAGCACCTTTGTCCCCGTCAAATCAGTAGCTTGCTGCACACTCTGCAAATCCACCACACAATAAGCCACACCACTCTGATTCAACCGATTCGTAATCCCCATCCATTGCGTAGCATTATCCCCACTCCGCACCACACCTAAACTCACCCCTTCCGCCAAAGCAGCAGAAGAGAAAAGGCAGAAGGCAGAAGGCAGAAGGCAGAAGGCAACACTTTTCCTCACATTTTTCCTCACACTTTTCCTCACACTAAATCAGAATTTACCACTATTGGGGGAATGGTTGTGTAGCCTTAATTAAGCAAATCTTGATCTGAATCGAGTTTAATTCCCGGTAAAAAATCAGGGTTTTCTATTTGTGACCAAGTATAAGAATTGCTAGAGGGAAATGTTTTAAATGGCATTTCCGTTCCTCTAACAGCTAAAGCTAAACCAGATTGATATGCTTGTGCGATCGCTTCTGGCAGATAATGCTTTAAACTAGGATTTTCTTCTAGTAATTTGAGAACTCTATAACGCTGTTCCCGAATTGTCGCCACCCAACTTCTAGACCTGCGATTAGGTTGATATTCCCACTTCAACAAGTGTCCCAGTAAAACTCCCAAACGATTGATTAATTCTCGCCTTTCCTGCTTCCCCAAAGAATCTATTTCCTCAATCAAATTTTCAATATCAAGATTATTTAGGTCACGCTTACGTAACAACTCTACTTGTCTTTGAGTCCAAGCGTAAAAGTCAGTTTCGTATAAATCAACAAGTGAAAGATTCATATCAGACGGCTTTATACCCATTTAAACTATCCGTAGGGTGCGTTAACGCCAGTGTAACGCACCATCTCACCATATTTAGCACCAAATGCGTAATTCCTAGTAGATTTTAGGGCAAACTTCCGCAAAAATTTGAGAGACAACACCACTAACCCACAATTTCATTAACCGGAAATCTATCCATTAATTGCAAAGCACGACTCGTATTTCGCTTAATAGAATCCGGCAAATTCGGCACATGAGGTATTTGTGAAAGAAAATCCAGAGTTCGGCGTAACATCCGCACCACATCTCCTTCATCTAAAGTAGTATTTTCGCATAGTTGCACCCACTCTACTCCCAAAGCCCATTGTTCCACTAACCCAATTAATTCATCTTCCAACCAAACAGGTAAAGCTACATTATGCCGTCTTTGTACTTGGAAAAGTTGCCTTCTAATTCCCCGTAATTTACTCAAAGCTTCCTGAACTTCCCCAGAAGGAATATATCTGCTTTCCGAATCTGGGCGAGGTGTTTCTGTTACCAAAGCGGCTACTGCTGCTGCTAAATGATGGGGGTCTAATTCATCCAATTCGCCTGACATTAAAGCCAATCCTAACCATAACTCATTATCTCCCCGAATCGCTGCCGCTGCTTGTCCTAACGAAGTCGGAGTTAATTCATCCAAGCAACCAAAGCTTTGTAAAATCAAAATTAAATCCAAGAATTCCTCCCAATGACGTTGGGATTCTTGCTGAAGTTTTTCTTGCAATAAGTTAATTTCAGTTTGCAGAGTAATCAAGCGCCGATTACGTTTAATTAACGTCCCTGGATTTCCCCATTGCAGAATTGGATGATTTTCTAACTGTGCTTCCACCGCCTTAACTCTTTGATGTTGCGCCGCAACTTCTGGCGCTTCTTCTGGTGGTGGAGGTACAGGAATTGAACGGGCAATTGTCTCAGTTTCTTCCACACCTGACCGCACACTACCAAATTTTATCTGCATTTCTGGTGGTGGTCCTGACAAATTATCTACCTTAGATAAGCGAGGTAATTCTGCATGAAAACCGACTACATCATGAACTCCTACCACATACCAACGGTTATCTTTACCCAAACAAATTAAATAAGGAGTTTGTCCAGGGCCAGGTTTTTTATTAACTAAAACTGCCGGGATAGGTGTAGAAACAGGAACGTGCTTACCTTTAAGACTAAGAACAGTTCCGGCAACAGCAAAAGGTAAAGCAGTGGTAATATCACTAGATAAAATATCAACCGATTGTTGTTGTAAGGTTTTTAATAATTGCTTTTCTGCCTTTAGTCTTTGTTGTAATTTCTCATAGTTAGCAATTAAATCTGGATTTACTTGCTGCATTTGATTTTGCAGTTGATCGACTTCTTTTTGCAACTTTTGCACCGCTTTCCGATTCGGTTCTAAGTGCAATGTTGACAAATATTGTCCAAAGCTACGTTCAATTAATTCTTTTGCTTCTTCTAAAGTGTGAGTTTGCAGCAGGTTCAAAACCATGCCATAACTAGGGGTAAATTGACTTACCAAAGGGTCAGCTTTTGATGTTGCTAAATAAGCTGCTTCTTTCGACCCTTCAAATGGTGTTTGTAATGTTACAACATAGCCTCTTTTATCCATTCCCCTTCTACCTGCCCTACCTGCCATTTGCAGAAATTCCGAGGCGGTAAGTAATCTATGTCCTCTGTCGGTACGTTTGGAAAGGGTAGAAATTACAGTGGTTCTCGCTGGCATATTAATTCCAGCGGCTAAAGTTTCGGTGGCAAATACTACTTTAATTAAACCTTCTTGAAATAGTTCTTCGACAAATCCTTTCCAAGTTGGTAAAATTCCCGCATGGTGAGCAGCAATTCCCCGATACAAAGGTTCAACTTGTCCCACTCTTGCTGCTTCAGGATAACGGGCTAAAAATTCATCTATTTTAGTTTTTAATAATTCTTGTTCTGTTTTATTAACTAATGTCAGTTCTCCAACTTCTGCTACTGCTTGGTCACAACCACGACGACTAAAAATAAAGTAAATTGCAGGTAGCATATCCCGCTGGCGTAATTGATTCAGAATAAAGGGTAAACTTGGGCTTTCGGGACGTTTGCCGCTAGTTTGTTGTCCGGGTTTAGGTTTGAGGCGGGGATTGATTTTGTTATTTTCTGGGTTGAGTAGGGGAAATACGCCTTTGGGATTTCCGAAGTAAAATTCTAAAGGAATCGGGCGAAAGTTAGAGTAAATTAAGTCTGTGGGCCCATGAACTTCGGTGATCCAATCTGTTAGTTGTTGGGAGTTGGCGACGGTGGCGGAAAGTGCTACGAGTTGAATTTCTTTTGGGCAGTAAATGATCGATTCTTCCCATACTGTACCGCGTTGGCGATCGTTCATGTAATGACATTCGTCCAACACTACTGCTTCTACTCCCACTAAAGATGTCCCAACTTCACCAATCGGAGTTCCGTAAAGCATATTACGGAAAATCTCGGTGGTCATCACTAAAATGGGCGCATCCCGATTAATTGAGGTATCACCCGTCAACAACCCCACATTCTGACTACCAAACTGTTGCCCAAAGTCACGCCACTTTTGATTAGAAAGGGCTTTTAATGGAGTGGTGTAAAATACTCGCCCGTTGTTGTGGAGCGCACGATAAATGGCATATTCGCCTATTAAGGTTTTCCCCGAACCTGTGGGGGCGCAAACAACAACCGAACGACCTGCATTTAAGGATGCGATCGCATCTAACTGGAATTTATCCAGCTGAAATGGGAAAATATCTTCTAAATTGAGCGTTGCTGAAGTAGGGGAAGATTTCACACACTAAAATCCAAACTAATATTATAAATTAAATTTACTAATCTCGGATGCAATCAAAAAGCTCTTTCCGATCGATCCTACCTGATTTTTCCGTTAATCTCAAACAGTTAAACCAGGTATCCTAACTTGATAGCTAAGATACCTGGTTATTCTCATAATTACTTTTAGTAACTAATTTTGCAACTGGAATGTTAGCTTACACTCGAAACCGAGAAGGCAACGAAAATCAAAGCACTTACCAGCACTAACGCTAACGCACCCATAATCACGTAGTTACGCTTTTCTGCTTGAGTCGGAGGTGTTGCTTGGTAAACTTTCGGCTCAACTGCAAAATTGTTTAAACGTCCACCTTCTTCGGTTGTGTAGGGCATAGAATAATCCTTTATTAAACTTATTATTTATTGTAACAATACTTTGCAGAATTTTTCGCCTCAATCTTAGATTTTCTTAATATTCACCTTCTGGGGACTGGGGACTGGGGACTGGGGACTGGGGACTGGGGACTGGGGACTGGGGACTGGGGACTGGGGAAAGTTTTGAGTTTTGAGTTAAAAATTCCCCTCTGCCCCTCTGCCCTAAACTAATTAATAGTACCCGTGACGGGAGAACTAGCAACGGCGTAAGATTTTACCGGGATGCGCCCAGCTAGGTAGGCTAGTCTTCCGGCGGTAACTGCTAAGTTCATGGCTTTTGCCATTGCTGCGGAGTTTTGGGCTTGGGCGATAGCGGTATTAATTAACAAGGCATCTGCGCCCATTTCCATTGCAGAGGCGGCTTCGCTGGGCGTACCAATTCCAGCATCTACGACTACGGGAATTTTGGCATTGTCAATAATTATCTGAATATTGGCAGCATTTTTGATCCCCTGACCAGAACCAATGGGAGAACCCAAAGGCATCACCGTAGCACAACCCGCTTCTTCCAGGTGTTTAGCCAACAATGGGTCAGCATTAATATAAGGTAGAACGGCAAAGCCTTCTTTAACTAACTTTTCAGCCGCTTGCAAAGTGCCAATGGGATCAGGTAAAAGATACTTGGGATCAGGGATAACTTCCAATTTGACAAAGTTATTGTCTTCTTGCCCCAAAAGTTTTGCCATTTCTCGCCCTAACCGGGCTACCCGAATCGCATCTTCAGCGGTTTGACAGCCTGCGGTATTAGGTAACATCCAAATTTTAGACCAATCCAAGGCTTCTGCTAATCCTTCATGTCCGGGGGCGTTAGTTTGCACTCGTCTGACGGCGACGGTGACAATTTCGCAGCCGCTAGCAATTACGCTTTGCTGCATTTCCGGGATGCTACGATATTTACCTGTTCCGGTCATCAGGCGAGATTTAAAGGTTTTTCCGGCGATGGTGAGGGGTTGATCTGCGATCGCTTCTATCGAATCAATGGTAGATTTATCTAAAATTTGCATTGCTAGATACAGAATTACTAAAAATATTGTGCAAAAGAATCGAACCAACTCTAACTAAATTAGCACCTTAAATGTTAATTCAATTTGTCAGTTATCCTGAAAATTTCCCTGAAAATCATTTGAATTTAATTTACATTTTTTCACCCTTCCCTAACTTATGTAAAGTTACTTTTCGCTAAACCTAGTATAGTGAAAATGACTCAAGAGCGAATCAGAAATTTCTTTTTCCAGCAAATCAGCAATTAACAGAGCCGTAATTGGAGCCAAAAGAATACCATTCCGATAATGCCCCGTTGCCAAAGTTAAATTTTCATAAGCACTAGTTCCCAAAATCGGTAATTCATCAGGAGTAGCTGGACGAAATCCCCACCAAAATTCTAAAATCGGCAAGTTTTTTAAAGGTGGATAAAGTCGAGTTGCTCCGCTGATTAACTTTTGGACACCTGCGGGAGTATTATCAGGAGTAAACCTAACATTTTCACTAGTAGCACCAATAACTATTCTGCCATCTTTGCGCGGCACAATGTAAGTTTCATCGCCGAATAAAACCTGATTCAATGGTTGAGTAGAAGACAAAACCCGCACCGATAACATTTGTCCCTTCGTTGGGTAAACTGGAATCGGCAATAACTCCTGCGCCCAAGCACCAGTAGCTAAAACATAGCGTTCAGCTTGCCACTCACCTTGAGAAGTTTTCACATATTTAATCTGCTGATTTTCCCGGACAAACTCTGTAACAGCAACCCCTTCCAAAACCGCAATTCCTAACTGTTGCGCTGCCATCCATAAACAATGAGCCAAAGCCCGATTATCCACTTGCCCATCATCAGGATACCACCAACCACCCGCAACTTCGGAACTGATATCAGGTTGATGTTGCCGAATTTCTGCCTGATTTAACCAACATTGAGAAGTGAGGAATTCTTCTTTAATTTCATAAACGGGAGCCAAAATTCCACAAGGCCAATAACCAGTTTCTAAACCTGTAATTTCTTCTAATTTCCGAATCCAATCAGCATAAATTGCCCGACTTTGCAGACACAAATCTAACATGGGGCTAGGAGGAATTTTTTCCGCTTGTGGTGCTAACATTCCCGCCGCCGCGTGAGTTGCTGCTGACTGAAAATCTTTAGATAAAACAGTTACTTTCGCGTTTCGCAATTTCAATTCAATTGCCAAAGAAAGACCAATAATTCCACCACCAATAACTAGAACGTCACTTACTTTATTCATACTCACCGAATTAAATGTAACAATGCAGAGGAGATGGGGAGCAGAGGGGCAGAGGGGCAGAGGGGCAGAGGGGCAGAGGAGCAGAGGGGAGAATAATTCAAAACTCAAAACTCAAAACTCACCCAGTCCCCAGTCCCCAGTCCCCAGTCCCCAAAATTATCCCTGCGGAGTCCAAACAGTTTGATCTCCTTGTCCCCACATCCCGTCAAATTTGGTGACTTGCACATCTCCTAAAACTTTAGTTTGGCAAGCCAAGCGTAAGTTTTTACTCGAAGAATGGGGAGGAAGTCCCAGACGGGTTTTTTCTCGCCAGCTGATTTCCGATACTTCCCCTTCTACCTTAACGGCACAAGTACCACAGGTACCAATACCACGGCAGTTAATCATGGCAGCTTGACCATTGTACAGAGGAATGCCATTTTCGAGTAAAACTTTCCGTAAATTTGCGCCGGGAGCGCATTCAAATGTCTTTCCTTGGGCAGTTACTTTTGGCATAGAGATTACCCTGAATACTTTATGAATATTTTTGCACTTCTTTACACGAGAGGGGACGATCGAGCTTACCCTTTTCCATAAATACAGATGTAGGCTAATTGTTAGGTAAGAATTTACCCCTGAGAGAAACTTGTTGCTCTGATTCTGAGAAAAGGGCAAAGGTGAAGGGGTAAAAGTGCTGGAAATTCTTTTTCCCTTTACCTTTTTCAATTCATCAACCCAATATTTCTCATTTCATTTTTTAACCCATGAGCCCTAATACTTCAAATCAAATTTGGATTTACGATACAACGCTGCGCGATGGCGCTCAACGCGAAGGACTTTGTTTATCTTTGGAAGATAAACTGCGAATCGCTCGCCAGTTGGATGAGTTAGGCGTTCCGTTTATCGAGGGAGGATGGCCCGGTGCTAATCCCAAGGATGTACAATTTTTCTGGAAACTTCAGGAACAACCGCTGCGACAGGCGGAGGTGGCGGCTTTTTGTTCGACGCGCCGACCGGGAATTAAGGCGGCTGAGGATTCGCTGCTGCAAGCGATTTTGGCGGCTGGTACTCGCTGGGTGACAATTTTCGGTAAATCCTGGGATTTGCACGTTATAGAGAGCCTGAAGACCAGTTTAGAAGAAAATTTGGCGATGATTCGAGATACGATCGAATATCTCCGCAGCCAAGGAAGACGAGTAATTTATGATGCCGAACATTGGTTTGATGGCTATAAACATAATCCCGAATACGCTTTACAAACTTTGAAAACGGCTATTGATGCTGGTGCGGAATGGCTGGTTTTCTGTGACACTAATGGCGGGACGTTGCCATCGGAAATTACTACCATTGTTGAGGAAGTGGTAGAAGCTTTACCGGAACTGAAGGGCGATTTTCCTCAAATGGGCATTCACACTCACAATGATTCTGATACCGCAGTGGCTAATGCTTTGGCTGGGGTGTTGGCTGGGGTGAAAATGGTGCAGGGGACGATGAATGGTTATGGGGAACGCTGCGGCAATGCGAATCTTTGTTCTTTGATCCCCAATTTACAGTTAAAGTTAGGTTTTGATTGCATTCCGGCAGAAAATCTGGGACAACTGACTCAAGTGAGCCGTTTTGTCAGTGAAGTTGCGAATTTAGCACCTGACGAACACTCGCCTTTTGTCGGTTTGTCAGCGTTTGCACACAAAGGCGGGATTCATGTGAGTGCAGTGGAACGAAATCCTGCCACTTATGAGCATATTCAACCGGAAACGGTGGGAAATCGGCGACGGATTGTGATTTCTGACCAAGCAGGGTTAAGTAATGTGTTGGCGAAGGCTCGGACTTTTGGGATTGATTTGGATAAGCAAAATCCGGCTTGTCGGCAAATTTTGGAACGGTTGAAGGTGCTGGAAAATCAAGGTTATCAGTTTGAGGCGGCTGAGGCTAGTTTTGAGTTGCTGATGCGGGAGGCTTTGGGACAACGCCAGAAGTTTTACGAACTGAAAGGTTTTCAGGTTCATTGTGATATTGTTGCCTGCGATTCTGATTCGATTTGTGTTCCTTATGCTTTGGCGACGATTAAGGTGTCGGTGAATAATCAGGATATTTTGGAGGCTGCGGAAGGTAATGGGCCTGTGGCGGCGTTGGATGCGGCTTTACGCAAGGCTTTGGTCAATTTTTATCCGGTTATCGCTGATTTTGAGTTAACTGATTACAAGGTGAGAATTTTAGACGGAAATACGGGAACTGCGGCGAAAACTCGCGTTTTGGTTGAGTCTAGTAATGGTTTGCAACGCTGGACGACGGTGGGTGTTTCGACGAATATTTTGGAGGCTTCTTATCAGGCGGTGGTGGAAGGTTTGGAGTATGGTTTAACGCTGCATTCTTCGGCGAAGGTGGCGTTGGCTTCTTCTTAAGTTGCGGTTTTGGGTTGAATGAGATGAATTTTGGCGTTAAGTTCGATCGTTCAACCCAAAATACATAAGTAATTTTAATGATTCCAAATGAGGAATTAGGTAGAAACACTAAATATAGAGTTATTTTCCCGGAGTAATCCAGTAAGGTACTCTACAAATAGATGTTTGACCGAAGTTGTGAACTTCACAGATAAATTTTCAGTAAAATAGACTAGTAGCACTTAACTGTGCTAAGCTAATGTTTTAGAAAGGTCGCTTCCCGATTGCACAAGACTAAACGCACAGGTACAGCAAAAAAAGGTAAGCGATTCTGGTTCAGAATCTTTCCCAAAATAAATCAATTTTAATGGAGTGTATGACTCAGCAAGTTATTCACCCAATGGTGAAGTTGCAACGTCAAGTAGAATCTCTCATAGCTTCTAACTTGATCAAGCCTACTGATAGTATTTGGAAAATAGCCCTACTTTATGGTGATGAATGGGCTTTTTGGAAAAAAGAGTTGCTCGATTTTGGCTTTACAACGCAAGATCCAATTCAGGATTTGCTGGAAGTGGAAGCCTGGGACGACGATTAATATCGTTTCTCTGAAAGTTGGCTACAGTTGATTGACGCTCCTGATGCGTCGATCGATCCGAGCAGCATTTCTGAGAATTGATATAAGTAAAACTTTTGGCAACAATCAGATTTAGTTTTTTAGTTTCACAGCCAAAATTTACTTAGGCACAAGCTGCTAGAGCGATCGCTAGTTCCTGGGCAGATTGATATCTTTCTCTGAGATGCGGTTGGGTGGCTTTTTCAATCACCTGCCGCAATCGGGGAGTAATCGTCGGCACATTTTCCAGATCGAAGCAGTAAATCCGACCCTGCTGTTGATAGTACTTGCGGGGACTTTCGCCAGTGAGTAGAAAAATTAAGGTTGCACCCACAGCGTAAATGTCAGATTGAGTTACGGGTTGTCCGCGGTCTTGTTCGGGGGCGCTGTAACCTTCTGCACCAATGCGCGTACCCAAGGGTGTGCCAATTTCTTTAACTGCGCCGAAATCGAGGACTACTATTTGGTTATTTCGCGATCGCACCATCAAATTAGCTGGTTTAATATCGCGATGAATCAAAGGTGGGTCTTGTTCGTGGATGTAATCCAAAACTTTACAGGTTTGGATCATCCATTCGATCGCTTGTTGCGGTAAAACTGGCCCAGCCTTGTAAACTCGCTTTTCCAAATCTTGACCATGAATTAATTCCATAGCCAAATACTTTTTCCCAGCTTCTACAAAAAACTCGTAAAATTGGGGAATTCCCGAATGATTCAAGTTTTTCAGAGTCCGGGCTTCCCGTTCAAACAATTCTTGGGCTTTGGCGATTTCTGCCATATCCGCATTCATTTCCTTAAGCACCAATAACCCACCACCCGCGGCTTTTTTGCCAGGGAGTTGGGGAGCCCAAGCCAAATAAGTGGTACCCATTCCCCCCTGTCCCAAAGTCTGTAACAAATGATATTGGCGAATTTGACGCTCGACACGCAATGGTTGACCGCAGTGGATACAGAATACATTGTTCGGGGAATTTCCCGCGTGAGAACAAGTATTTTTTGGGGGTGTAACTACTAAAGGTTGGGCGGTGGTAGTGTGCATTTGGAACTTGAGTTTTGGCCCTCCTTGAGCTAACTGAATCAGCGAACCATTTCTCAGCCAAGCTTGGGAAACTAAAATTCCATCTAAAAAAGTGCCATTCGTGCCCAAATTAATTAATCGCCAAGCAGTAGAGGTTAAACTGTTGCCAATTCTAGATGCAGAAATTTCCACCAACCGCAATTCTAGATGGTGACGGGAAACTCGGCTGTCAGTCAACACGATATGATTCTCTGGAGAGCGACCAATGCGAATGATAGACTCTTTCTCAAATCGCCACTCTTCTAAGGGAGCCGAATTTTTTGGATGTAAAAGGGTCAGTGTAACCGCACCAGGAGATGTCATTACTCATTTAAGCTAGGTGAATAACAATCTATTGATTAACCTGCGATCCGCCTAGCGGCAGTCTAGCGCCAGAAGGCAGAGAGAGGGAAGAAGGCTTTTATAATTAAGCCTTTTACCTATTTTCCACTGCTCGATCGTTTCTGCCGACCTACGCTAGGGGGATCGCTAAGCTGTTACGCATTTAAAAGTCATATTGTAGGGTGCGTCAGATTTAGATATTTTCCTTTCTACATAGGCTTTACCGTCTGACGCACCCTACTCGTTAATAAGTGATTTAAATGCGTAACAGCTTATTAACTATTGCCTACTCTAGCTTGATCTAAATCCGGTCGTACTTTTGCCCGAATTAAGATGGCTGTAATGTTGTCATGACCATTATATTGGTTAGCCAATTCGATTAAATTATTGACGCTTTCTTCTAAATTGCTCCGCGAACTTAAGTAAGGTTGAAGATGTGTTTGCCAATGGGTTTCGATCAAGTCGTTATCTGAAAGACCATCGGAGCATAACAACATGAGAGTATCTTCATTTAACTCAAAGAATTCGATATCGGGATCAACGAAATGTTCGTTGCGTGGCCCTAATGCTTGGGTAAGTTGATAAGCGTCGGGACGAGAATAGGCAATTTCTGGTTGCACTCCTCGTTTAATTTCCCGTTGTCCGACTTCGTGATCTACAGTAATTTGTTCGATCCCTTGTCTGCGGCTGAGACGATATAAGCGGGAGTCTCCCACATGGGCAACAGCGACTTCGGTTTCTTGAATTAAAACCATGACTAAGGTTGTACCCATGCGTCCGCTACCGGAACGGGCATCTTGCTGATTGATATCGTAGATGGCTTGATTGGCTTCTAGGACACCTTGACGAATACAGTCTTCGTCTGGTAAGTCGTCTTTCCAGTGTTCGTGAAAGTATTCGATTAGGGTTTTCACAGCTAGGGCGCTAGCAATTTCGCCTCCGGCGTGTCCTCCCATGCCGTCGCAGAGGATGTATAAGCCGCGGGCTTCCATGTTGCGCCCGATCGGGTTTTCGATTTTAGTGAGTTTGGTTTGGACTCCGAAGTAGTCTTCATTATGTCGTCTTTGGCGACCCACGTCGGTACGACCTGCATCTTCTAAACTTAGCAGTTGCATGGGTAATACTACTGTGGGCATATCATCGCTACCCTCTGGATTGATTAGAGAGTAAGGATTTATGAGTTCTTTTGTTGAGGGGGTGGTGATGGGGGGAGGGGAAGTGATTTGATTGCTGTCAAAATCGTTGGTTTCCAGGACTGGTGGGGCTGATTCGCTGAGTTCATCGGCGATTTCTTGTAAGCGCGATCGCAAATCCTGAATTGTCGAAATTGATTCGAGTTTCAGGTCATTAATTAAGGCGGCGATCGGACCGAACAAAGTGCGATCGGTCTGATGAAATAATTCTTGCCAAATTTGCCCTAAATCTGGCATTGTCAATTCCGTATCTACTGGGTCTTTATTTAATCGTAGAATTCCTAGAGATTGGTCTTCATCGATCCGTAAATTGCTTAAATCTAATAAACTTTGCTGACAATGCCATGCTTCGGCGGCGACCCAGAGAGAAGACATTTCATGCAGTATTTGTAACAAGTGAATTTGGGGAATTTGATGGTCTTTCCACAAATCTACTAAAGTGGGCCATTGCGATCGATCTTCAATTAAGATAATTTCCCGATCGTCCTCTACCCAAGCATCGTGAAGAGTGGGTACGATCGGTTCAAATTCTGTTTTCAGAGCTAGATAAGCTTTGGCAATTTCCGGTACAGTTTGCCATAAATCAATAATCTGCTTACTATCCGGTTCTTTCCCTAATTCTGGTTCTTGACTTTGCTGATGAATCAGAACTTCGATCGGTGAAGCTTGCAAAGGTTGACAATCTAACACTCGCACCTTAACTTCTTCTGTAATTTCTGACGGTAGTGGTTCTAAGAGTTGGTAGCGTTGTTGTTGGTCTAAATATAGCTCTGGAGAGAATTCAGATATTGCTTCTGCTGAGTTCTTGTCTGGTATTTGGTCTGCCAGTTCTTCTTCCCAGCTTACTTGAATTTCCGTATTAACTGATTCAGTCTTGCTAAGTATATCAGGCAATTCTAGGTCAGATTTCTCTGATAAGGAAGGATTAGCTGTTTCGCTAACTTCCCGACTCGGAGAAACTGAAACTTGAGCCACGGTGCGAGGTGAAATAATCGCTTGCCAAACTGTTCCCGTAAATGTGCCACATTTGGGACATTCTTTGGCGCTGTAAGTAACTTGTGCGCCACATTCGGGACAAGCTTTGTGGGTGAGAGAGGCACCACACTGCTGGCAAAATTTATTAGTGACTGGATTTTCAAATTGACATTGTGGACAGATCAGCATTTGAGGATTTCCTCAATATTCGAGGATGGATAGAAAAAAGCTAACAGAGTTAGTCAGGCTAAAGTTTGGCGCAGATCGCTAGAATCAACAACTAAAGTTAGAGATCTTTGATTTACTTTTAGCTCTATGTTCAGGGTAACTGTTCCATATTCTCCTTTCCCATTTTTGCATTTTGAATTGTAATTGATGGAGATCGGGACGGAATTTCGCTAAAAGTTTAAATTAAACAGAAAATTTAGATTTTGGCTGGCGTTGATTTCCTTGGTGCAGACGCAACAGGGGTTTTAGTTCTTCTGCTGTTAAGTTGCGCCACTCTCCTGGGGCTAAATCTTGCCAACGGAGATGGGCAATTGCTACTCTGACTAATCTTAAAGTAGGATACCCAACTGCTGCGGTCATTCTTCGCACTTGTCGATTTCTTCCTTCTGTAAGTGTCATTTCTAGCCAAGCTGTGGGGACATTTTGGCGAAATCGAATTGGGGGATTGCGGGGTGGTAATGTGGGTTCGCTGGGCAACAGTTGTACTAATGCTGGTCTAGTTTGGTAGTCTTGGACTTTTACGCCTTGGCGCAGTTGGTCTAGGACGATTTCTCCGGGGATTCGTTCTACTTGTACCCAGTAGGTGCGTGGGTGTTTGTAGCGGCGATCGCTCAACAAATGTTGCAGTTTCCCATCATTTGTCAGTAATAGTAGCCCTTCACTATCTCGATCCAAGCGACCTACTGGGTAGATTTCAGGAATGGGAATATAGTCTTTCAGAGTTTGCCGAGTTGTTTCCCGACTTTGGTTTTCGTCTGTGAACTGGCACAAAACGTTATATGGTTTATAGAAAAGTATATATTTATGTACCACTTTGTCCAGTAGCTAGTCGCTGCTGAGTTTAGGTTAGCAAGTTAATTTAATTACAACAAGTAGACCCAATCAGCAGTTTACGCACTGCTGGAAGGGAGTAGGGGCAATTGACACCGCCCATCGCATCACACTGAAATCCGAGTAAACGGTTTTTTTGGGAGTTGTGATACGAGCAATGCCTGATGTGGGTTCTCCTTTTAAAGAATCCTCGTTTTTTTACGATGCAGTGTCAATGTGAATTAATTATCAATTTTAAACTGAAATTTCTGCGGAAAAATTCCGATTAAATGGCTGTTTCCAATTCAGCAAATATGGTTTTTTCCAAGGGACAAACACAAGCTTCGTCTTTTAACCAGTTCCGTCCGACGCGATATAAGGCAATCATTACGGGTTGAATTTCTCTACCTTTGTCTGTCAGCGAGTATTCTACACGCGGGGGAATTTCGGGATAGACTTGGCGTTCTACTAAACCATGAGCTTCTAATTCGCGCAGTCGAATGGTTAGTGTTTTACTACTAATTCCTGGTAAGGCATCTAAAAACTGGTGGGTGCGCCGCGACCCTAAAAAAAGTTCTCGCAGAATTAAGATAGACCACTTATTGCCAATTAAGTCCAGGGTAAACTGAATCGGGCATTTGTTTTCCAAACAATCTTTAGTATCTAACATGATCTGCACTGTAAATTATCTCTATCGGTTTTTCTTGACTCGGTTCTATTTTAAAAAATTTTATACTTTTACTTCCCTTTTTTAGCAAAACTTTACTATTTCATTTTTGATTTCACTTTGTAACCCGTCAGTCAAGAAAGTTTTAATTAGGGGACAATTCCGCTTATTCACAGTGACAAATAGGATTTTAGTAGTCGGCTAGCGGCGAGTTTAATTATTTATAAAATCTTCTACGATCGCCTCAAATCGTTATAAAATCAAAGCATTTTGCCTAATTGATAGGGATAAAATCCACAGATTACTAATAGGAATTTTAGTAATTGAAAAATATATTTTGCGTTGCAGTTAAATATATTTTAACTGATTTATATCTAAAACTTAGTGAAAAACGCAGAATAATTTATTTAACTTCGGTTGCGAACCATTGCCATTCAGTAACTACTGAGGATGGAACTTTTAGAGTAATATTGTTGTTATTTTCTAGGGGAATAGTGAGCTTTAAAAAGCTGTTTTGGGAGAGTTGAGTAATAACATCAGTAACATTATACTGACCGACATTAGGTGCGGGAGATTCTCTAGCAAACAAATCTGTAGCTGTGAGTAATTTACCAGTGTTAGTATTAATTTGTAGTGATTGGGGATGAGCGAGATCTACTATACCGGGAAATCCTACTAACCGGAGAATAAATTGGGTAGATTGAGTGGGGGGAAATTCTTTAAAAAGTACTAATTGCCAAGCATAACCTGCGGGATCTCGAAGTGAATTCCGGGATTGATATTGCATGACTCCGGGTGCAGCTTGATATTGTCGAAGCACTGCGTTTGCTGGTGGACAAACCCAAGTAACTGGAGTGCCCAAAAATACCAGTATCAACCCCAATAATAATATTAATCTCGGAAATAACTGTGTCATAGATTCAGGTAACAGAATTAAGCGATCGCTTGTTTTAAAAGCTGACAAAATTCAGCAATTGCTGTTAATCCTGCGCTAGGTGTACCATCGTTCAAACGCTTGACAAAAGCACTTCCGACAATAGCGGCATCTGCGCCCCAATCTTTGACTTGTTTCGCGTGTTCCGGTGCGGAAATACCAAAACCGATCCCGATCGGTTTATCAGTAATTTGGCGCATTTGTTGCAGTAAATTTTCTACTCGTGATTCTAGTCCCGATCGCATTCCGGTAACACCTGTTACACTGACCAAATAAATAAAACCTTGGGACTTTTGGGCAATTGCTTTAATTCTTTCGGGAGAACTTGTTGGTGCGACTAATAAAATCACCTCGATGCCAAATTTCTTCGCAGGTTGCAGTAAACTTTCCGCTTCTTCCAAAGGTAAGTCAGGAACAACTAAACCTTTTACTCCCACCTGGGAAAGTTGCTGTAAAAAATTTTCGATTCCCCGATGAATAATCGGATTGTAATAAGCGAATAGGACGATCGGTGCGGTCAATTCAGGGATAACATCGGCTAACATTTTCAGTACGTCATCCAACTTTGTCCCCTTTTGTAAAGCTCTAGTTGCTGCGGCTTGAATTACGGGTCCATCGGCTAAAGGATCGGAATAAGGTACCCCCAATTCAATAATATCAGCACCATTGCGATCGAGAACCTTTAATGCCTCAGCCGTCGCGTGTAAATCCGGATCGCCAGCGGTAATAAAAGGAATTAAAGCACATTGGGATTGAGAGCGTAAGAACTGGAAGCGATCGGAAATAGAAGTCATTTTGGCAAAAATTAATAAATCAAAAATTCAACTAATAGCGGTTAGTTGCCGGATGTTAATCTTAACATCCTGCTTGCGCCCAACTACCAAAGACTAACCAAACTATTTTTTTTCCGCTTCAATTTCTGCCTGAAGCTTTTCCAATTCTTCAGGAGTCATTTCCGCAAGGCGCTTTTCCAAAACAGCATCCTCATAATCTTTCAGCTGCTGATTGTAAGTCATCTGCTTCGTGCCTGCGCGAAACAGATAAGTTAGCAACCAACCAACTAACCCAAAAACCAGCAAAGCCTGACTCCAAATCCCCGCTTGCTGACTATCTAAACCTACCAATTGCAGGAGTAAGTAAGCTAATCCCCCAGCCAGGAAAATTCCCAAGCCTAGATAAATAATGTCAATCCGACGCATTTAGGGTTGACCAATAATAAACTTTATGCTTCAATTTGTCGCCGTTGCGGTCGGTAATTTATGAACGGCGCGAGTAACAACAAACCGGGAAAAAAGAAAAACACCAGAAAGTACATAAAACCGCGCTCAAAAGAGCCACAAGTGTACCAGCGTTTTTGCATATAGAAAAACAGCAGTAAAGGAACTACCAGTAAATAAGCTCCACCCAAAATCAGATACAAAAGTGCAATCAACATAATCTTTCTTGTCTACAGCAGCAACAACACTACTCAGCGCGGTAGGGAAGGTTACTCAATTATTTTACAGGACGATCGGCAAGAAAAGAAGACAGAAAGCAGAAGGCAAAAGGGTAACGGTTGACATCCTCCCCGACTTCAAGGTACGGGGATTCCAAAGATCGCTCCTTGGTTTTCCTCTTTTTGCGAGGTAACTTCTTCCCATCTCCCCACCTCCCCAAAAAAAATTTTTCCTAAATGTTTGTACAAATCGAAGTTTTGCGGTAGGATAAATATCCAGCCGAAAAGGTTGGAAATTCCAACTAAGTTCGGGGGTGTGGCGGAATGGTAGACGCTACGGACTTAGAAAACTGAGCCTTGGAGGAGAAATCCTGCAAGTGACGGCTCTCAAATTCAGGGAAACCTAAGTCTGGTGACAGATAGGGCAATCCTGAGCCAAGCCAAAAGGAAAAAGAGTAGTAACTCAAAACTTTTTGGAAGGTGCAGAGACTCGACGGGAGCTACCCTAACGTAAAGCCGAGGGTAAAGGGAGAGTCCAATTCTTAAAGCCTGAGTTATAGTTTCAGGCAGTAGCGAAAGCTGCAAGAGAATGAAAATCCGTTGACCGTAAAAGGTCGTGAGGGTTCAAGTCCCTCTGCCCCCATTTTAAAGTTAATAAGTTGCTGAGTACTAAGTAGTTTTTTTACTACAACAGTATTTTCTCCTGGCTAATGTTAAGCTATAATGTAGCATCTAGATTAAAGTTTAATTAGGAATCTTGTGCAGTTGAGTGAGATTAAGCTAGACTGCAATCAGATCCCATCAGGGTGTTATCAGCTTTCTTTTACACAACCTAATTGGGAAGCACTACCACCTTTAGATATAATACTCATGGATCATCAACCTCCGGTGCATCGGCGGGATACACCCATCAAGATAAACGGTAAAGGTTCACGTCTGCAACAATCACAAGATATTATTTATGGGTTTCTGCTTAAAATAGTTAGGCAGTGGCCTCCAGAGATGGTATTGCAAGAATTTAAAAATCTGTTTATTTATCAAAGTGAAGTAGCTAAACAGGAAGTTATTCAAGCTGTCTACAAAATAGTTTTTGAGAATGACGAAACTGAATTTAGAAATACACTAAAGCGTTCTTGCTACATTCTGATAAACAATTGGGATGCTACGAGAAGGCGGAAGTCGATTCAAGATTTGATTGAAGCTTTTAATGAGCCGAAAATCCATGAGGAAACTATTTCCCAAAATTTGAATCGGATTCGCTATTGGCTAATTAATTTTATTAAAAGTAAGGATTATCAAGAACTGAAGTTATTTGCTTCGCGTTTTGATACAGAAGGACATTGGGCACATCGTTATACTTGTTATCTTTTAGTGCCGCAATATATGGATTTGCGAAATCCAGAGGAACAACGGGCAGCTGCTAGGGCGCTTTCTAAGGAGTTAAAAGATAAGTTTAAATTTGATTTGGCTATGTATACTGCTTATACACAGTCTACTGCTAGTAATCACAGGAAGCTAACAAATCCTACGGGGTTGGGAGATGAAGTTTTACGTCTGATTAAAAGGATTTTAGTCAAGCGTGGCCCTTTTAGCTACACTAGTTTGGCGAATATTTTTATGAAACAGACGCAGAATATGAATTATAAGTTTTATAAAAAAAGCCTCAGTAATTATTTACTATTTTCGGTTAAAAATCCAAGAGTTGTGAATATTTTTAATCAAAATTTGTCAGCTAAATTAGACACAATTTATGCCGATCGTGATGAAGAAATATTAAATCAAGCATTAGTTTTAAGAAGCTGCAATCGGGTAATTGATTTTTTAACAACTGAAAATCGAGAAGATCCAGCAGAGTTATTTGTTTTATTGCTGTCGCAGGGAAATCCTTTAACTTTGGTAGTGGTGTTACTAAAAATTATTTTAGTGTCGCCGAATTCGCGATCGCACTTAGAAACTTGTGTAGCTATATTAATTGATTACTATCAGAAATATCCCGAAGCTGAATGCCAATGGGTGATTTACTTTCTAGAGTTATTTAATATCACCTTTGCCATTTATGCGGAAAATGTGGAATACAATTTAGTAAATATGCGGGAAACCAAGGTTAATAATCCTGGTAGCGATCGGAATTGGAACTGGGATACTTGGAGAATTTTCTCGCAACTTAAGCAAGAAAATAAAATACCGAGCTATCTTCTGGATGAGCAACAATTAGAGGAAGAATTAAACAAAGAAGAATTACCAACTGAAGGCTAATTATACATTAGGTTGTATGATTCTGAAACTTCTGAATTAAATTATTTATTCTCCAGAATAGGGAGATTAATACTGTTAATTTTGTCTATGTCTCAAGGGTGAGTTCTAGGGTTAAAGATTCTCTAGCTGAAGATTGATGATGGTTCTGAGGTAATTTAGCACCATCATAGTAAAGCGATGCACTTAGCTTGCATGAAACCAACTCAGATATCTCAGTAGTTTTGGATTCTGTAGTAAGTCTGTAAATACTTGATAAATAGGGAGAGAACTTTAAGATGAAAACTGACAAACTTTCCAAGTTTCTCGGCGCTAGCTTAGTAACTTTGAGTATAGCTTCAATACCTTTCACATCACCTGTTTCCGCTCAAGTCACTACCACCGATCCTGTCACCCCGACCAATCGAGTTGTGGATTATGAAAGAGACACTTTTGATTGGGGTTGGTTAGGTTTATTAGGTTTAATTGGTTTAGCTGGTTTAGCTGGTCGCAACAAACATGAAGAATCAGTACGCTACCGTGAACCTGATGAAGCAACTCGTCCTGGTACGAGATATTAATTTAAGACTCGTCAGCAAAAATATTAGTTGTAGGGTGCGTCAGAAGCTAAAACCCTGATTTGGTGAATTCAGATTTATGATCTGACGCACCCTAGTAATTGTACTAATTGTGCCAGTTGCGTAAGTCCTAATTAATCAAAACTTGTCAGCAAAAATATTACTATCAGAGGGCTTTAGGAAATTGTCCTAAAGCTCTTTGTTAGTATGAATCTCTCTCTAGTTAGAGAAATGCTTACTGGAAGTTTCAAAAAGAATGTAACCTCAGCTAGATGGAAAAATTACTCTTTAATTTTTATGTTAATAAGCGTTGGTAAAAAATAATGAGGGAGAGATTAGTGAGAAGTTTAACTAATTTCTTTAAAAAGGTGAAGTTGACCAAAATATTGACTGTTTTCTTAGCAGGAATTGCGCTATTTTTGATGACTGCTTGTAATCCTGGTGATGTCAGAGGCGCTCGTCCAAACAATCCACCCGTACAAGCTGGAGGAGCAAATAATCCTCACAAAAATGGCGGAGATGGCTACACAAATTTCAAGGCATCTACCGATCCAAGGGTGAATAGTCAAACCGTCGATAAAGAACGCAATAGAGCAGATCTTCAGCTAATTTCTCATCAATTAATCGCTGCGAATATTGAGAGTGATGCTTCTGATTTACTCTATCCAGGTTCTGATGCTACTAGCACTAGAACTCCCGATATTGGGCCTAGAGGAGAGAGAGAATTAGAGAAATCGGCTACTCAAATTCCTGCACCTCGTCAAGGTGTAATTAATCGCAACGATCCTGATGGGCGAATTTTAGAAAGAGTAGGGGAAACATTCAACGACGCTTCAGCTTTCATCAAAGATAAGTTTGAACAACCTAGCTCGCCAGAATTACAAGTTAATCCTAGTAAGGAAAGGTAATTTCTGGATGAGAAAATTTCTCTTGACTAACTGCAAACACTACACTTAAGGAGTGAAATATGAACAAAATAATTTCTTTACTCAATCCGACTCGTTTGTTGCGAATTTTAACCGTTTTTCTGGCTGGAGTTGTACTCATAGTTACTACTGCTTGTAGCGATAATCCAGCTAAAGCTTTGGACAAGAATGCTAGACCTGAAGTTCCGTCAAATGCTGTTTCTTCTCCTTACAGAGGTGGGATGAACAGCTATAGTGATGTCGATCCAAGGGCAAATACTTCCGCTGCAAATAGTAAGGCTAATGATATTGTCAGGAAGGCTGAAGGTAATATTCAAAAAGGTGCTGACAGCTTCGACCAATATGCGGAAAACTATCGCAAAGGTACGCCTTTAAATGAAAGAGTTGAGAATCTGACAGAAGACGTTGGTGAATCAGCTAAAAACACTGCTAAAGGTGTGACTAGAGGGACTCAGCGGGGTGTTGAAAATTTGAAAGAAAATACCCAAAATGCTGCTCAATCTGCACCTAATGTGTTGGATAATGCCAAACAAAATGCCAGAAACGCTACTCGTGATACAGCTAGAGCAACTGACAAAATGACAGATTCTTTGCAAGAATCTAGCAAAAATTTAGCTAATAGTGCGAAGAAGAATGCTGAAGAAACTGCGGGATATTTGAAGTCTAAGGCAGATCAAGCTTTAGATAGTAGTCAGAGAGCTTTCGATCGCAATTCTGTAAGAGTAGACTAATTAGCTATTGGTCATTAGTTACTTAGAAATGAGTACGTTGTTTTGTGCTTTAGCAATCTTATTCCTACTAGGATAATGTTGCTAAAGCGCAACAACGTACTGAAAATTATTAGAGGCTGGCTTGAATGTCAAAGCCAAGAATACGTCTTACTGGATCTTCTGGGTTGGGTTCTGGGAAAGTATTATCTTTGTAAGGGTTAATTCCGTAAGTGTTTACGGAGAGTTTATTGCCTTCCGTACTAATATCAAGGGTGACGTAATTGAAGGTATCTGGTGAGTAGAAATCCACTGGTTGACGCAGTGTATTTGCATTAGGATCGCCTTCGCGAAATACATTTTCTAAGCCGGGGAAGTTGGGATCTAATCCTAGTGGATCTACTCCTGTTGCTTGCTGTTGGGCGACAATTCCATCGGCTAAAGATTTAATATTTTCAAAGCTACGATCGCTAATTAAACCGGGCCCAAAAGCGGCTAAGGGGCCACCAACTACGGTGAATGTGTTAGGAACTTGAACGCGAGAACCTATGACTGGATCGAAATAGGTTAGTTCGTTAACGCGAAATTCGTGATCGTCGGCGCTGAGAAATACGACGTTTTTAATTTGATTATCGGCAATAAATTTGAGTATTTCGTTGCGTTCGGCACGATATCCACCAATCCAAGTTTTTCCGGTGTCTAAGGGGATGATTTTGTTGCCGCTGGTGCTGGCATTTTCATCTATTGGTGTGGAAATGGCGATAATTTTCCAGGTGGTGTTGTCATTTTTGGCTTGTAAAAGTGTGTCTTTTAGCCATTGAAGTTGGGTGTCGCCTAACATGGTTCGATCGGGATTGTTAGCTCGATCGCCTGTGTCATCTACAGTTCTTCCTTGATCGTTAATTCTTCTCATGCGAATGTCACGATAAGAGCGATCGTCTACATTAATAAAAACAGCATTTGCGCCCCATTTTTGAGAAAAATATAATTTATCAGTGCCATCGGTTCGCGGATCGTTGGGTGTGGATGCTATGACTTCTCTGATTGGTTGATAGTCTTTATAAGCTTGCAATACTACATCTTGAAATCCGGGAGTTTTATTAATAAAAGTCCCGGTATTATTCACATCGAAAATGGGATTTGTCGCATCTACACCTGCACCCGCAGGAACACCAGCAGGAGCACCTCCATTAGCAAATTGTCGATCGCCAAGTTCGTGATTATCTAATAGCGTGTAGTTAGCTTGGGAAGCATAAAGTGTTTGTAAACCTGGGAAACCACCGGGATTTACAGGTAACAAATTTTCTAAATATTTCCGACGATAATCAGCTAAACTTTGAGCCGGATCGGTAAAAGGATCTGCTGTGGCTGGAGAGTTACCTAAGCCAGTTTCTGGATTGCCACTTTTAGTTTCATAAATTACATCGCCTAAGTAAACAAAGAAATCTAAATTTAAGTTAGCGAATTCTTTGCTTAAATTATAAGGTCGCCATTCGCCTGCTGTATCAGCACTAAAAGCCATGCGAAGGGGTACTTTATCTGTGGGGTTGGGTGCGGTTTTAAAGGTTCCGGTTTGGCTGATTTGTCCTCCGGGTGCGAGGAAGCGATAGTAATAGCGAGTGTTGCTTTGTAAGAAGGTGTTGTCTGTTTTAATGGTGTAGTCGCGATCGGGATTTGTTTGGGTAACAATGTTACTTTTAATGTTAGTAAATAGCGGATCTATGGCAACTTGTACTACTAAATCGCTAACTTTACCTTGTTGAGTGAAGGCATCAGTGGTTCTTGTCCAAAGAATAGCACTATTTTCGGTAGGATCTCCAGAAGCTACGGCATTGAAAAGAAGATTATTGCTAAAGTTAGCATTGCGTAGTTCTGTTAAACCGTTAGCAACAAAATGCTGAAATGCTTGCTGGGAATTAAAACCAGCGTTTCTCAAGTCTTGATTATTAGCTAAGTAGTAAACACCATTAAAAAATGGCGAAGAAATGCGTCTTTCCTTTACTCCAAGTATTTGGAAATGTTCGAGTAATTGCCGATCGCTTAAATTAGATGCTGCTAAATCTCGGCTCGATCGGCGATAGTAATCCAAGTCTAAAGCTACAGAAAAAGTTCTACCTTCATTTAATCCGTAAGTGAGAAAGTGTTGTAATGCTTGATAGCGATCGCCCCCAAATGCTGCATTAACATCAGGATTGTTTTGTAAGTAAAATGTTGGCTCGAAAAATTCACTAAATAATCTTCCTTCTCGGAAACCGCTAATTATTAAATGCCAGAAAAGTTGCGATCGATTACTTTGAAGGGGTTGAACATCAAGAAGAATTGGATTGTTTGCCAAATAAAAATCTAAATTAACAACCGGGGAAAATTTGCGTCTTTCATTGACTCCTAAATTTTGTAAATGACTTAGTGCTTGTTCCCGGTTTTCCCCAAACGCATCCTTTAAATCATTATTACTGTTTAGATAGAAACCAAGATCTACAAAAGGTGAAAATAATCTTCCCTCTTGCACTCCTAAGTTTTCTAAATGTGTCAAAAGTTGTCGATTATCTAAACCAGCCAAATCTGGATTACTAGACTGATAAAATTTTAGATCTACAAAGGGGGAAAAAGCTCGACCTTCGTTTAAGCCGAAATTAATAAAATGCTCGACAGCCTGTTCGTCTGTTAGTGCTCTCAAGCCATCATTAGCAGCCCGGTAAAAGTTTGGATCAAATAGGTTAATACTCATAGACACCTTGACTTTTTTTACAATTTTTCGGACATTGAATCAGCCCCAAAATGCCCATTTAACAGGCGGATGTTTGGCAACTGTTCTATTTAGTATTTAAGCTATTTGCGATCGCTAAATACCAATACTTTATAAAACTTTAGTTAAGTAATTTTGGGTTTTATGTTGATATTTAACAGAATTTATCATAAAAATTTAATCAAGTTCACTACAAGTGGTATGATAATCGCCAATACTTAAGAGATTAATGTCGCCTTTGAGAGACTAGTTAATTGCTGAGGAAATTTAACCGACGAATTGAGTCTTGGCAGCTTTAAATAACAAACGGGAGTTTTTCCTAATACTTCAGTTTGTCTACTTAAAGCCCGAAATTTAAAAGCTAATCCGCAGCAAAATTTATCCGGTTACTACTAGCAAGCAGATGTTAATTAATCTCAGGTGGTTTTTGTCAATGAGGGAAAGACATTATGTTAACTAACAGCGACCTATTTAATGAAACCTTTTATACCAATACTAACCCGGATGTAGCAGCAGCTATTGCCAACGGTTTTTTCCGCAATGGTTTAGAACACTTTTTACAATTTGGTCAATTTGAAAAACGAAATCCCGGTGCTTTTTTCGATACGGCTTATTATCTGCAACAAAATTCTGATGTGGCTAATGTAGTAAATGCTAATATCACTACAGCATTTGCCCATTTTATTAATGCCGGACAAAACGAAGGAAGAAACCCTTTTTCTCTATTCAGTAACAGCTTTTATTTGACCAATAATGCTGATGTTAATGCAGCAGTTAGCAGAGATGAAATCACCGGGATTCAACACTATATTCAATATGGTGCAGAAGAAGGGCGAAATCCTAGCCGCTTTTTCGATAACAGCTTTTATTTGCAACGGAATTCAGATGTTGCTCAAGCAGTACAAACAGACATAATTACTGGAGTAGAACACTATATTCAGTATGGTCAATTTGAAGGCAGAATTCCCCGCCTTCTGTTTAGCCAAATGTTTGTTTTTGGCGATAGTCTTTCCGATGACGGTAATATATTTGCCTTAACTCAAGGCGCAGTTCCGCCAAGTCCACCTTATTTTAATGGGCGTTTTTCTAATGGACCAGTTTGGGTAGAATACTTAGCACCAACATTAGGATTAACTCAGAATCCAGCTAATAATTTTGCCCTTGGTGGTGCAACAACTGGTACGGAAAATTCGGGGAATATTACTGGCTTACCTCCTTTACCTGGATTACAACAACAAATTGATGGTTTTACTGCTGCTAATTTGACTGCCGATCCTAATGCACTTTATGTAGTATATGCGGGTGCTAATGATTATTTAGGATTAGGAATCACAGATGTAACAACTGTGGTAAATAATTTAACTACAGCAGTAACAAAACTTGCTGCTGTAGGTGCAAGAAACTTCATGATTCCCAATTTACCAAATTTAGGTTTACTTCCTGGCCCAGCTAGCCAAGGGCCACAATTTCAACAAGGTTTAACTTTAATATCTACGGCACATGACACAAATTTAACTGCGAGTTTGGCAGCTTTGGAACAAAATCCCAACATCAATGTTATTCCGGTTGATGTATTTAGTTTGTTTAATAATGCGATCGCCAATCCCGCTGCTTTCGGCTTCACAAATGTCACGAATAATGTAGTCCCAGGAGCAGGTGCTGACCCAACTGTAGCTGGTTTTACGATTCCAGATGGAGTGAATCCCAATCAATATTTATTCTGGGATTTAATACATCCGACAACCCTCGCTCACTCCTTGGTTTCTAACACAGCTTTAAAAGCAACTACTGCTATTGGAGAAGTAGTAGAAATTCTCTGAAAATTTTCTAGTTTGTTGTAGGGACTTCAGTCCTTAACTTTTGGAAGAAGAGGACTGAAGTCCTCACAACAAACTTTTTTTAGGTGAACAATTGTTCGGTTTCAGTTATCTGTGTCCAGGTGTTGTTAGTGTTTGTGTTTAGTCCGCGATCGCACAAAATATCCTGAACTCTCACCCGCATACTATTACCAAGAGAATGAAGTTCATTACTCAAATCTGCAATACGGAAACTTTCCTGAATAGGTACTAAAGAATCAACCTCACCTTGAATTCGGAAAATTAAATCTGAATCCACCCTAGCTATGCTCTTAGTTGCTGGCACATTTTCCGCAATAAAATCACCAGTGACTACATCAATTTTTTCTCCAGTCAAACTATCAACATTAGCACTAGCAACTCCGCTAGAATTAGTAGAAAGACTACTACTAGAAACCTGACTTGCTGACTGAACAACAGTGGAATTAGCAGTAGTAGTTAAAATGTTTTCCACCTGTACAGGTGTGAGATTGGGATTAGCACTTAAAACTAATGCTGCTACTCCCGCAATATGAGGCGATGCCATTGATGTACCACTCATATTTCTGTAGCTATTACCCAAAAAAGTAGAGTAAATACTCACCCCTGGAGCATCCACATAATCTAAAGGTAACGTTCCTGCCAAATCAGAAAAACTGGCCTTTTGATTATTTCTATTTACCGCACCTACAGCAATACCAAAATGCGAAGCATATCTAGCTGGATAACCCGGTTGAAGTTGGCGTTCATTACCTGCCGCAGAAACTACAACTGCTCCTTTTTCTGCTGCATATTTAATAGCTGAAGCTTCTGCTGCTGTGCCATAAGGCCCACCTAAACTAAGATTAATTACTTTTGCACCATTATCCGCAGCGTAACGAATTCCCGCAGCCACATCCATCACAGAACCATTGCCAGATCCATCGAGCACTCTAATCGGCATAATTTTGGCATTGGGTGCTACTCCTGTTGCGCCAAAACCATTTTTTTCAGCAGCAATTGTACCTGCAACATGAGTACCATGTCCGTCTAAATCCATTGGGTCGTTATCATCAGTAACGAAATCCCAACCTCTGATATCATCTATATAACCGTTGCCGTCATCATCCTTTTGGTTGCCAGCAATTTCTCTAGGATTAACCCAAATATTGCCATCTAAATCGCTGTGTTTATAATCAACTCCACTATCGACAACAGCAACAACAATTCCTTGACCAGTGTAACCTTTGCTCCAAGTTTCTGGCGCTTTAATTGCGTCCAAATCCCAACTATTTCCGCCTAAATTAGCTACTTCTGGAAATGGGTTTTGTCCGGTAGCCTCTGCAACAGCAGCAGCAGCATTTACTAAACCAAAACCAGAGGTACTATTGTAAGCAATTGGTGAACCTGCTCGACCTTGGGCAAAACCAATTGTAGTGAAATGATCCCAAAGTTGTTTGTTAGTTGAACTAGCCAAATCTGGGTTATTTTGGCGGTAATACTTGAGGTCTAAATAAGGTGAAAAACTTTTGCCTTCATTAATTCCTGTATTGACTAAATGCTCAAACAATTGACGATTTTTTAAACCAGCTAATTCCGAGTTGTTTTGCTGATAAAATTTCAAGTCAATAAAAGGTGAAAAAACTCTGCCTTGATCGATCCCTACTGTATTGAAGTGGTTTAATAGTTGAGCATCAGTCAAATTAACCAAATCAGGATTGCTTTGGCGGTAAAATTTAACATCGATAAAATCTGAAAAGTTTCCGGTAGGCATAATGTCAATAATTCACTTTATGCTGCACGCATAAAGACATTTCTGGGTTGAAGTAGAGCACTTCCCGATACCAACATATTTTGCTCTAAAAGGTTTTCTGGTTGAGAGAATCAGCTATATTTTGCTGGCGCTAAGAGATAAATAATCTGAGAAAACCTAGCCTATATTACCCAAATGCTTAACCGAAACTAGCATCATTTACAGAAAAAATTGAGGTTAATTTATGTAGTGGTTATATTTTGCGATCGCTCTCTCCGTAAAAACATTTACCGATTAATTAATTAGAGAATTAGCGAATTTTTAAACATAACAAATATCCGCTCTCAAAGTCAGATTTATTTCTATTAGACATCTCCAATAACTCTTGTAGGGTAGGCATCCTGCCTGCCTTTGCATCCTGCCTTATTAGAGAGGTCTATTGATAAAATTAAACCTTAACGAAATAAAAATAACTTTTATTAAACGAAATGGAATGTAGCAAAGATCACAGACATAATCTTATTTATCTACCTTTTGAATGAGTACAAGCTCCACATTTTATGCTAGAAATCAACGACTTGTTCAATGAAAATGATTATTTATGGCAGAACACAGACGTAGCACAAGCAGTACAGTCAGGCTTGTTTGCCAGCGGTGCAGCACATTTTTATGGATTGGGAATATTTGAAAATCGCAATCCCAGTGGATTTTTCGACGAATCTTATTACCTGCGACAAAACCCAGACGTAGCCCAAGCAGTACAATCCGGCCTTTTCGCCAGAGGATTAGACCACTTCCTACAATTAGGTCAAAACGAAAACCGCAGTCCCAACGTATTTTTTAACACTGACTTTTATTTATCCTTCCACCCAGACATTGATGCCGCAGTTGCCACAGGCACAATCAATGCTAGCGAACACTTCATCAGAGCAGGTCAATTTGAAAACCGCGACCCCATCAGCGAATTTTACACAGACCTCTACCTGGAAGACAACCCTGATGTAGCGCAAGCTGTAACCGCATCAGCCAACACAGCCAACCCCCTCACCCCCATTAGACACTTCATCAACTTTGGGCAATATGAAAATCGCTACTTTGGGCCCGACTTCGACCCAATATTTTACTTACAAGAAAATCCCGACGTAGCCGCAGCCGTCACTCGCCCCGGCTTAAGCCCAATTAAACACTTCTTAGAATTTGGATTAGCAGAAGGACGTTTGGGTTTCCCCCCCGACTCCTTTAACATCAACTTAAATACAGCACGCGAATTAGGTATCTTAGGCAGTACAAATATTAGCGACTTCGTAGGCAATAACAACCCCCTCGACCTATACCGCTTCAGCTTAGATAAAGTCAGCCAACTTGACATTGCCCTCAACGGTCTGAGTGCAGACGCAGACTTATTATTAATTCAAGACCAAAACGGCAACAACCTAATCGACGACAACGAACTATTAGAATTTTCCACCAACATCGGCACTGAAGCAGAAGCAATCAACACCTTACTCACAGCCGGAACCTACTTTGTTGGCGTTGAACAATATGAAGGTGATACTAACTACAACCTAAGCATATCAGCCACTCCTGCCGAAATCCCCATAGATAACGCAGGTAACACCCTAAATACTGCGCGTGACATTGGAACACTCACCAACCCACAAAATTATAGTGACTTTGTTGGTGTCGTTGACCAAGATGACTTCTACCGCTTCACCCTCGACACTCGCAGCGATGTCAACATTGTTGTTGATAACCTAAGTGCTGACGCTGACTTAAAACTAATTCAAGACCTGAATAACAACGGCATTATAGATGATGTAATTGGGTTAATAGATGGCGGCGAAATAGTCGCTTCTTCCGAAAATTTCGATACCGACGCGGAAATAATTAATGTTGCAGGTTTAGACCCAGGAACTTATTTTGTTCGAGTATATCCCTACAGCGGCAACACTAATTACAACCTGAATTTGTCTACTAATGCTGCTCCATTAACTCCTTTACCAGACTTATCTGGAGCTTCCTTTAACATCGCACAAGGATCGCTAACAGCTGGCAGTAACTTAGATGTTCAGTTTACTGTGCAGAATACCCAACCCGTAGACGCAGGAGAATTTACAGTTGGATTTTATCTGTCTCAATCTCCCTCAATTACCCCCAGCGATATTTTCTTAGGTAGTTCGGCAATTAACGGCTTAACAGGTAATACAAATACCGCAAATCTAACAGCTAGCCTGAAATTACCTGAAGCTGACAACTCTTTCTGGAGTGGCGACAAGACATACTATATCGGTATGGTGGTAGATTCAACTGCCGCTGTGAATGAGACAAATGAAAATAACAACTCTTCAACTGGTGAGTTACGCGATTTCAAAGCTATTCCTATCTCTAGTACGGCTACTAATGAAGAAGAAATAAAGGGTGGTGATTTTGACCCTATAGATAACCAAGCAAGTAACGCCTCTTTTACTAATTTCCGAGTTAGTGATGCTTCTGGTGATAACACTCCCAATACTATTTTCCAAGGTGGTGCGATTCGCTTAGATTACAACGTAGCTAATGCTGATTCTCTCGCCAATGTGCGCTTGGAAATATTAGCCAACAATACGGTTGTTTCTACTGTAGATTTAGGTGCTGGTGCTAGTTTATCCAATCAGTTGGTGAATTTAGTTTCCGTTGGTGCTGGTAATTATCAACTGCGGACGGTGGCGCGGAATAATGCAGGTCAAGAAGCTATTTCTCCAGACTTAACTGTAAATATTTTGCCAGTAAGTCGCGTTGATGGTGACTTTACTGGTAAAACATTAGATTACGCAGGTACACCCGCAACCGCTACAGTTGTTTTGGGACGAGGAGGTACAGATACTCTCAATCTCAACGTTCTACCAACCAATGTTACTAGCATTAATGGCTTGAATTTAAGTGCTTTCAATCCTTTATCTGGTTCCACAAACAATCAAGCGATTTTCGGTGGTACTGCTTTTGATTATTTGACTTTGGCTGATGGTCGAGAAATCTATTTCCAAGGAATTGAATACCTGAAATTTGCTGACAATTCGCAGTTAGAATTGCAAGTCCGTCCTAACGATCTTTCCTTCTCGGAACAGTGGAATTCCTTTGTTACTGATGTTCCTAGTGCTTGGCGCTTTACCCAAGGATCTAATAAAGTATTGTTAGTTTCTTTGGATAGTGGGATTACTTTAAGTGCCATAGCCAATGGTGCAACAGACTTGTCTCGTTTGGACTACGATGAAACCAAAGTTGAAGATGGCGCTCCCGAAAAAGCGCATGGACAACAAGCAATCAGCGTGATGGCATCAACCGCTAATAACAATTTTGGCGTAGCTGGTGTTAACTGGAACAGCAATGTATATGTGAATAACCTTTATGAAGGTGGCATAGACCTGAAAACAGCAATTGAAAGAACCATGAATTACGCCAAAGAAAAAGGTTATGAACGAGTAGTGTTCCAAGGTGGAATTCAAGCTAAATATTGGCTCACTGGTGGTGGCAAATATACTGAGAAACAATTGCAAGATTTAATCAGTTCTTATGGCGATACTGCTTTCTTTGCTGTAGCTGCTGGTAATGGAGGTCCACGAGGAAATGATATCGGGGAGATAGATACTTATTTAACTAGTGTTAGCGGTGTAGCTGCATTTGAAACTACATTGAGTAACGTCATGTCTGTTGGTGCTCTGAGACCTGGAGGAGAAGCAAATGCTTGGTACTATACAGCAGAAGGTACAGAAGTAGTCAATGGCTTCAAAAATGCTTCTTCTGTGAATTTGGCTATTTACTCTAATCGTGGCTCGAATTTGACGTTAGTAGCACCTACTGATTCTCCCGCGATCAATTCATCTGGTAATGGCTCATTCTTCGGTGGTACTTCCTGCGCTAATCCGAATATGGCGGGAATGGCTTCTTTGGTGTGGAGTGTGAATCCTCAATTAACTGGCGGACAATTGCGGCAAGTGTTGATTGATACTGCTTTTGATTTGGGCGATCCTGGTCGGGATACGACTTTTGGTTATGGTTTAGTTAATACTGATGCTGCGGTTCGGCGGGCATTTGCTTTAGCAAGAGATCAAGAGGTTGCTAATCTCTACTCTGGTAGTTTGATTGTTTAATTTTAGTATTTGCTGATGGGGAATTTTTACCTGTCAGCACTGTTGAGTTTAGATGGTGCGTTACTTTTTGCTAACGCACCCTACAATTTAATTGCTGGAGTTAAGTTTATGCCAATTTTGTAAGGCTATTCGATGTATTTCTCGCCAACTAATGTTATTTTGTTTGGCTAATTGGGCGCAGTCTTCGTATTCTGGTTGAATGTTGGTGATCTTGCCCTTTGTTCCGGCGATTTTCACTCTGATTTCGCCATAAGGGGTTGAGACTTTTTGGATTTCTCGTTGGAGAATTGATCTTTGTTGGAGGGAATGGCGAATTCCTAGAGTTGTGGTTTCTCGGAATAGAATTGTTTGGCAAAGTGATTGTTTTTCGGGATGACAGATGACGGTTAATAATACGCCTTGGCGGGATTTTTTCATGATTATTGGTTGGGTGAAAACGTCTAAAGCGCCAGCTGTTAATAGAGTGTCAAAAGTGTAGGCGATCGCTTGCGGACTCAAATCATCAATTTGAGTTTCCAAAACCGCGATTGTTTCTAATTCAGCACTGGTTGTGGTAGAATTATTAATAGTAGCTGAAGTTGTTTCTTCACCAATCCATAATCTGAGAATATTGGGAATAGGTAATTGCCGAGAACCTGCACCTAATCCAATTTTTTGAATTGTCATTGGGGGAGGAGAACCAAAATTAGAGGCGAGAGTAATGGCGATCGCAGCACCAGTTGGCGTAACTAATTCTTTCTCAATTCCGTTACTATAAACTGGAACTTGACGATATGACCACAACTTTAACACTGCCGGAGTTGGGACTGGCATTTGACCGTGAGCCGCTTTAATTGTACCTCCACCTGTGGGCAAAGGCGAACAATAAAATTGCTCAATTCCTAACCAATCTAAACCCAAACAAGTCCCAACAATATCAACGATCGCATCCGTCGCCCCCACTTCATGAAAATGCACTTTTTCCGGCGCTACACCATGAACTGCACCTTCTGCTTCTGCCAATTTGCGAAACACAGCTAAACTCATTTTTTCTGCCTGACTTGGCAATCTGGCTGCTAAAATCATCTTTTCTATTTCTGGCAAATGGCGGGCATGAATATGATGATGATCTTCATGGTGATGAGGGTCGCGATCGTCAGTTAAATCCACATGAAATTTCGTCGCTTCCTGACCATTGCGATGCACCAACTCCGTCCTTAATTGGTATTCATTAGAAATTCCCAAAAGACTCAACTTTTCGATTAAATAATCCAGAGGAACACCAGCATGAACTAGTGCGCCTAAACACATATCACCAGCAATTCCAGTGGGGCATTCCAGGTAAGCTACTTTTTTCATTTGCCTTTGTTATTGGTCATCGGTCAATTGTCATTAGTCATTGGTTAATCACAAATGAACAAATTTCATAAAAGTACCCCAGATGGTACTTTGAAAGCTTGAGAACTGAATTGATAATGTAAAAAATTGTAGACGATTAGCTGTTAATAGACAGCGGTTTGTTGTACTTCTCTCTCATAGTCATGGATAATTTTTCATGATAAATAGTTACTAGTGGAATTGTTATGGCTACAGTTTACCAAGTTCACCCAGAGACACCGCAAACCCGCATTATAGACCAAATCAAGGACGATCTGAAAAGTGGGGCAGTGATGCTATATCCGACAGATACAGTTTATGCGATCGGGTGCGATATATCTTCTAAATCAGCAATTGAACGGGTGAGACGTATCAAACAAATGTCAAATGACAAACCACTGACGTTCCTCTGTCCTTCCTTATCTGATGTGGCTAGCTACGCTTTTGTCACAGATACAGCGTACAGGATTATGAAACGCTTGATTCCAGGGCCCTACACCTTCATTTTACCGACCACCAAGCTAGTACCCCAAATCGTGATGAATCCGAAGCGGAAAACTACCGGAATCCGAGTTCCAGATCATCCGGTGTGTCTAGCTTTGCTGAATGCAGTGGGTAATCCGATTATTTCCACTTCCGCCCATGTGTTAGATCAAGAAGAGTCAGCGCCAATTTCGATCGAAAAAAATGGTTACTTCTCTCAAGTGCAACTGTTCGACTACTTAGAAAAATTAGTAGATATCATAGTTGATAATGGCGAAGAACCACGTTATGAAGGTTCAACAATTCTAGACCTCACGAGCGAAACACCAGAAATTATCCGCCAAGGAATAGGATGGGAAAATGTCGCCGCTTGGGTAATGGGTTGACACTCCCCTGACTAAAGTCTAGGGGATTCTAAGCGGATACTGACGAACGGGTTAAAACCACTTTCGTCGCGTTTCATCCCTAGCTTAAAAGCTAGGGATGAAACGCAAAGAGTGCTTTTTTGATAAGGAGGTGGGGAGATGGGGAGATGGGGGAGTTTTGAGTTTTGAGTTAAAGAGTCCCCTTGTCTCCTTGTCTCCTCTGTCCCCCTGCCCATCTGCAATATCTACCAGTTGAGAAATTGTCCACTTTGCACGAGTAAATTTGAGAAGTGGAACAGGGGAAATTCTACTGAGTCAAAATGCTGAAACTTCTCTCTATGTAAGTAATTTAGCGGTTTTTTATATTGGGGTAAGTACCTAGTTGGGATGGAAGGTCTAACGAAGGAAAATAAAAAGCTTGTGACAGTGACACATTGCCTGAACATTTATAAACCGTATTTACCTAAATTTTAAGTGTAGACAGTTAAAACAAGAAAATTTTTTCAGGTTAATTATGAGAGTGGAATATATGAATTTACCTTGTGCTACAACTTTAATAAATTCGGCAAACATAGATGTTGATTTGCTTGCTAATGAGTCAGCTTTAGATAGGTCAGTTCTGACTTACCAGGTTTGTAATGAACTACAGTCACAAATTAAAAATAGTGAGATGGGGAAAGTTTCTCCTGCTTCTATGCAGGGGGTAGCGAGTCGAATTGCCAAGGAAGTAGCGAGAATTTGTGAACAAAGTTCTCGGATTCAAAATTCCGGTGAAGTGCGTTCTTGGCAAATTTCTTTAATCAAACACCGAGTCCAAAAATGTTTGTCTTATTATCATCTCGGTTCTCGGCAAGGTCGGATTGAGTTACATAGTACTTTAGCGGCAATTGTCTACCGTTATATTAACCCGATGCGATCGCCAGTCAGCTTTCAAGCTCGTTACAACCTGATCGAAGATTTCCTGCAAAACTTTTATATCGAGTCGCTGAAAGTTTTCCGTAAAGAAGCTGAACTCCCGGAAAATTACACGCCGCGCCATTCTCTAGAAATTGCGGAATATTTAGCGTTTACTGAACAATATGCTAGACGGAAAATTTCTCTAAAAGCTGGTTTTTCTCAGCAATTAATTGTGTTACGAGCCCAAACTTTTTCCCATCGTCAACCAGCGGAAACAGCAATAGATATTGAGTTAGCTGCTGAGTCAACTAAAGGTGAAGATACTGGCGCATCGATTCAAGAATCAGCATTACAACAAGTGCGGAGTTCGATGGTATCGGAAAGTAACGATCGTTCGGAAGAACTGTTGCGAGAAAATTTAATTACTGAGTTGATTCAATATCTGGAAGCACAAGAACAACCAGAATGCGTGAAATATCTGATTTTAAAACTGCAAGATTTGTCAGCGCCAGAAATTGATGAAATTCTCGGTTTGTCTCCCCGTCAGCGAGATTACTTACAACAACGCTTTAAGTATTATGTGGAAAAGTTTGCTCGTTCCGATCGCTGGCAGTTAGTCCATCAATGGTTAGGTGCAGATCTCGATCAAAAGCTGGGTATGTCTTCTGTCCAATGGGAACTGTTTTGGGAGAAACTGTCACCCCAACAGCAACAACTTTTGGAATTAAAGCGTAAACAAGTTAACGATCGAGCGATCGCCACCGCCCTAAAATGCACCCTGAAACAAGTCCAAAAACGCTGGGCAGAACTGCTAGAACTCGCTTGGCAAAACCGGAACAAGATGTAGAAGGAGGAAGTTTTAAGTCTTGAGTTTTGAGTTAATGAACTTCCCCTGTGCCCCTGTGTCCCCCTGCCTCTGCCTTCTGCTGGTAAATTTGCTAACTTAGTCTTAACAGTTAGTTACTTTTTTTAGCAATCTAGCTTAGCACTAACTGCTCTAGTTCTATGACAGCAATTTGCAACCCACTGGGAAACCAGTTTTTGGACTCAGCCCAACTAGCGGCGCAAGATGTGGCAACACTCAAAGAAGTCTTTCAGACTGTCAATGCCGAGAGTTGTCCGCTGCAATTTAACTTTCATCTCCACACTAGATGTTCTGATGGTAAGTTAGAACCTCAACAGTTGGTGGAACAAGCGATCGCTATTGGCTTGAAAGGATTTGCTATCACAGATCATCACAGCGTTAATGGTTTCTATCAAGCCCTAAGTTGGCTGGAAGAATGGAAACATTCTCACCCGGAAACCTCAGCACCTCGTTTCTGGACTGGGATCGAAATTACCGCCCAACTTCTGGGAACCGAAGTGCATATTTTGGGTTACGGCTTTAACCCAAAACATCCGTCAATGTTGACCTATTTACTAGGCGCGAGTCCAATGGATGAAGAAGCTGAAGCAGTAAATGTAATTGCAGCTATTCATCAGGCTGCTGGTTTAGCGGTACTGGCACACCCAGCACGATATCGTAAGACTGCAACTGTTTTAATTCCCGAAGCCGCCTATTTGGGTATTGATGGAGTAGAGACTTATTATGCTTACGGCAATCCTAATCCTTGGTGTACCAGTCCCGAACAAACTAAACAAGTGGAACAGTTAAGTGCCACATATAAGTTGTTGAATACTTGCGGTACTGATACTCATGGGCTTAATTTACTATTGCGCCTTTAGAGTTTCTAGGGGCAGGGGGCAGAGGAGACAAATTAAAATTCAAAACTCAACACTCAACGTTTCCCAGTCCCTAGTCCCCAGTCCCCAGTACCAAACAAAAAAGAAAGTTCACTTAGTTAAACCATGTTCTAAGGCATAGCGGACTAATTCAGTGCGGCTATTAGTGCCCGTCTTACTAAATAGGCGACTCACGTATTTTTCGACGTTGCGAACGCTGGTTTCTAAACGACGGGCAATTTCTTTATTCATCAGCCCTTGTGCTACTAAGTCTAGGACACTTTGTTCTCTGGGGGTCAAATCAATTTTAATGTGAGTCTCGGATTGAGCGATCGTAGGTCTTTGCTTCAATAATTCCCTAATTTCCGCCAATTGTCGGGCAATATCTTCAATATCTGTACCTTCTGACCCTTTTTCAGCAGACGATCGACGTTCCAACAAATTCTCGACAATGGCGACTAACTCATCCGGGTCAAAGGGTTTGGAAAGATAAGCATCACAACCAGCTTGATATCCTTGAATGCGGTCTTTCGTCATTCCCCTAGCTGTCAGAAATACCACTGGTAATGATTTAAACCTGGGATCTTCGCGCATTTGCTTGAGAAACTGATAGCCGTCTACTTGAGGCATCATAATATCTGTGATTACCAAGTCAGGAGGATTGCTTTGCAGTTTTTCCCAACCTTCGGTAGCATTACTAGCAACATTAACGTTGAATTCACTATCTTCTAGATAAGCTTGGACGGCTTCTCTTAGTCCGGGTTCATCATCGACTAGTAATAGTTGACCTGGCATCTGTACCACCTTATCACCTTCAGAATTTACTATATTCAATGTAGCGAAATTTATTCAGGGAAAAGCGAAATAGTCAGGGGAAAAGGTTGTAATTCTCCCTTTTAGTTAGTTTTTCCCGCAGTTTATTCTATTTTTTCAATTATTTTTGCTGTTTCAGGAAGTTGTGCTGACTGTTGTCCTGAAAATCTTGCTCCTTTGCTGACTAAAGTTAAAGGAGTATTGAGTAAGTCTAAAAAATTAGCTTTACCGAAAATTGCTTTGACGCTGGTGATTGGTACTTCTTTAACAATCCATCTACTCAAACTATAGATGTATTCTGTTTTCGGAACATTCGCCATTAATTTTATGCCGTAAAGTTCATGTAAATAGCGGTTTGATTTTCCGTATCTGCGCCATTGACTTTGAAATTCTGTTAATGTAGACCGATGGCGATGTTGAACAATTGCGCTGGGGGCGAAGTCAATTTTCCACTGAGTTTCTTGTTGAATTCGCCAACAAATATCGGCATCTCCGCCAGTGGTTAAGTAAGGACGAAATAAGCCGATTTGGACAAAAATTTCTTTTCTAATTGCTAGATTTGCTGTTTGACCGTAAGGTAAAAATGGATGTGCTAAGGTATATTTTTGAGATAATACATCCTGATTTTCGGCATATTTTTCTAAGATGGTTTTTCCGGGTAAGCCGATAATTTCCCCGGCAACAATGCCAATGTTAGGGTTTTGAAATGGTGCAATTAATTCGGTTAACCATTGGGGTTGGGGACGACAGTCAGCGTCAGTAAAGGCGATAATTTGACCGCTAGCGGCGCGAATTCCGGCGTTGCGTGCGGCGTAGGAACTTTGAATTTTGGTTTCGGCTAAGTAGTGAATTTGGGGGAAGTTTTGGGTGGCGTTTTGGATAATGGTTGAGGTGCGATCGCTACTAGCATTATCTACTAAAAAATACTCTACTTGTTCGATCGGATAAGTTTGTAATTGTAAGCAATTAATTAAATCCGGTAAATCATTTTCCCCGTTATAAATTGGGATCACTACCGAAATTTTTGGTAATATTTGGTCGCTCATTTTGGCTTTTTGGGGATTGGGGACTGGGGATTGGGGAATGGGGATTGGGGACTGGGGATTGGGGAGATGGGAACAGAATTCAAAACTTAAAACTCTTTCAGGGTGGGTTTTGTTGTTAATTTTGCTGTTGGGATTACAGACTTATCTGCTAAACCCACCCCTACAATTTAAAACTCTCTTCCCAGTCCCCAGTCCCAAGTCCCCAGTCCCCAATCAAACACTAACGAATCAACAAACAGAGGAGATATAAAATTCCGTTGATGGTGTAAAAAGTGGCAACGACTTGAAGTTCTGACCAACCAGAAAGTTCTAAATGGTGATGTAATGGGGCCATTTTAAACAGTCGTTTTCCGACTCCATCGGGTCCTTTTGTTGCTTTGTAATAACTAACTTGTGCCATTACAGAAAGGGTTTCGATAAAGAAGATTCCGCTAAGGATAAATAAACTCCAAAGCGTGTTACTTAATAGGGCTACAGATGCTAAAGCACCTCCTAATGCTAGGGAACCTGTATCGCCCATGAATACTTTTGCTGGGTTACGATTGTGGGCTAAAAAACCTAAACAGCTGCCACTTAAACAGGCGCAAAATATCATTAATCCGGGATGAGTTGGGGCGACTAGGGTTGCTAATCCGAAAAATACGATCGCACAAAGTCCACCTGCTAACCCATCTACTCCATCAGTTAAATTTGTAGCGTTGCTTTCTGCGACTAAGACAAAAACTCCTAAAGGCCAAAACAATAAACCCAAAGGTAATGCTAACCCGAATGGTAAATTGATGGTGGTAATATTTGCTGGTTGCTGCCAAATTAACCAGAGACAAAATAAGATGGCAAAACCAACTTGCAAAGCTAATTTCATTTTCGGGGAAATGCCTTTGTTGGATTTTTGGCGTAAAATTTGCCAATCATCTAACCAACCAATAAAAGCATAACCGATCGTCAAAGCGGAAACTGCTGCTACCGTTCCGAAATCTTTTACTCCTAAAGTTAAAGCTGACCAAACTAAGGAAATAATCACACCGACGGGGATAAAAAATATCCCTCCCATTGTGGGAGTTCCACCTTTTTTTAAATGAGTTTGCGGCCCATCTTCGCGAATTACTTGTCCAGCTTTTAGCGATCGCAAAATTGGTACTACCCAGTAGCCTAACCCAGCTGTTGCTATGGCGCAAACCCAAAACGGCAGTGTCAAAGAAACTCCTGAGTTTAAATATCTACCTGTTTTCCCATCCAGAAAAATTGCAATTAAACTCAATACAACTGCTAGGATTACAGACAGATTCACTCCTGATAACTTGAGTAACCTGCTATCTAGTGATTTAGCATCCACGGAAATTACTTCACTCCACACTCTAAATTGATTTTGGTCATGGGAAAAGGCAGAGGGGCTCCAAGGGCAGGGGCGCAGGGGGGCAGAGGGGAGGAGAATTAAAAACTCAAAACTCTGTGTTGGCGGGTTTCGTTGTTAAGTTTTCTGTTGTGAGTATAAATTTACCTACTAAACCCGCCCCTACAATTCAAAATTTCCCCATCTCCCGACCTCCCCACCTCCCCATCTCTACCTTCTGCCTTCAAAGATTAAACTTCTTCTTCTAACTCTCCGATGTCATCATCACCGAAGTCGTCGTCGTCGTATCCCATCTCATCAGTAGCTATTAAACCATCGATGTCTTCGCCTTCTTCAGAATAGTCTTGGGCGGGGACTTCATCTCTTGCTAAGAGACGACCTGTAGATTCTAACCAGTCAAGAATCGAAGTTTCATGTCTGGTGGGAATTACAGCTGCGGGTTGATCGATCGGATCTTCACGCAAGGAAGGATTATATACCATAGGAACGTTAAGGGTTACTTTAACTAAATTTCAGACAATAAGAGTTTAGCAATTATCAGCCTGTTCGAGTCTACTTTTAAAAGTATCCTTGAGTTAAATAGAGCGAAAGAGGTGTAGAAAGATGATTGGCAAGATGGAACTGTTAGAAGCGATCGCCGGGAAAAATCGTGGTTTACTAACAAAAGAAACTGATAAACTGGCGATCGTGGCTTTAGTAGCACAATTAGAAGATCGCAATCCCACTCCCAGACCAACGGAAGCTACAGATTTACTTGAAGGAAATTGGCGATTACTTTACACTACTAGCCGAGAACTTTTAGGGATTGATAATCTGCCGTTGTTTAATCTTGGGCAAATTTACCAATGTGTTCGCACGAAAGATACTAAAATCTATAACATTGCTGAAGTTTCTGGGTTGCCGTTTTTGGAAAGCATTATTAGTGTAACTGCTACTTTTATTCCCGTTTCCGAACGTCGAGTAAACGTGAGATTTGACCGGGCGATTAGCGGTTTACAACGGTTATTCGACTATCAAAATCCCGATAATTTTATTCAACAAATCGAATCAGGTAAAAAGTATTTTGGGATTGATTTTAATATTACTAACCGAGAACAAAAAGGTTGGCTAGACATTACTTATTTAGATGAGGATATGCGAATTGGTCGAGGTAATGAAGGTAGTTTGTTTGTTTTAACTAAATCCTGAAGATTGAAAAATTTTTCTTGCTTATGCGCTTATCTCAAAGACATTTAAATATACTTTCAAGTTGTCCGAGAAAGTTTCAACATACTTTTTTAGATCAGTTTGGTTCTGTGACTACTCCCGAACAGCAAGAAAAGCTGAGTTGGGGTAGTCATTTTCACTTGTTGATGCAACAGCGGGAGTTAGGTTTGCCGATCGAATCTTTCCTGCAAGAAGATAGTAAAATGCAGCATTCTGTAGTTGCTTTAGTTAGTGCTGCGCCGGAAATTCTCACTCCTAATCCCAACAGCAACAACTTCCGTGACAGCGAACATTTTCGCAGTTTCAATTTTCAAGATTACTTGCTAACGGTAGCTTATGATTTATTAATTGCTTCTGATAACAAAGCTGAAATTTTAGATTGGAAAACTTACCCGAAACCCAAAAAACGCCAATTTTTAGAACAGGATTGGCAAACTCGTTTATATATGTTTGTTTTGGCGGAAACGAGTGATTATTTACCGGAAGAAATCTCAATGACCTATTGGTTTGTCCAATCTAAACCAGAACCAAAAAGTTTAAGATTTGCTTACAATACTGAAAAGCATGAACAAACTAAACAGGATTTAATTAATTTGCTGAATCAATTAAATTATTGGTTAGAAAGGTATAAAATGGGTGAGGAGTTTCCCCAAATTGCTGAAAGTTCTAGGGATTGTAATTTTTGTCAGTTTGGGGTGAGATGTGAAAGGAGTTTGGAAACTCAAGAAGCAACAATAAATCAAGAGAAAATTCTCGCTTTAGCTAATATCGAAGAAGTTCCTCTAGAAGGTTCGTAGTAACGACTTTAGTCGGTTTAACGAAGAGTATACTACGAAAGGGTAGAAGTTCGCTAAAATGAATGATTATGTCAAAATTTAACGCTACTGAATTGGAAAATTTGCCCTTGATTGTCTTAGTTGATGGTCACTCTTTAGCCTTTCGTTCTTTTTATGCTTTTGCTAAAGGAAGAGATGGGGGTTTAAAAACAAAAACTGGTATTCCTACGAGTGCTTGTTTTGGTTTTCTCAAGTCACTTTTAGCGGTGATTGAGTCACAAAAACCGCAAGGTATGGCGATCGCATTTGACTTAGGTTTGCCAACTTTCCGCCATGAGGCAGATGACACTTATAAAGCCGATCGCGCCGAAACACCAGAAGATTTTATCACCGATTTAAAAAATCTCCACGAATTATTAGATGCTTTTAATTTACCCATAGTTACCGCGCCGGGATATGAAGCGGATGATGTTTTAGGAACTTTGGCAGAAAAGGCGAGTGCAGCGGGGTATCGGGTGAAGATTTTGACAGGCGATCGCGATTTATTCCAATTAGTTGACCCTAAAAAAGGCATTAGCGTTCTCTATTTAGGCAATAATTTCTTACAGCGAGGAAGCACTACCGGACTAACAGAATTTGACCCGGAAGCAGTCAAAGAAAAAATGGGAATTCTCCCCGAACAAGTAGTAGATTATAAAGCTTTATGTGGGGATGCTTCTGATAATATCCCAGGTGTCAAAGGGATTGGTGATAAAACAGCAGTAAAATTATTGACTGAGTACGGTTCTTTAGAGAATGTTTACGCTAATTTAGCGCAAATCAAAGGTGCTAATAAAACTAAATTAGAAACTGGCAAAGATGCGGCTTATCATTCCCAACATTTAGCTAAAATAGTTGTCGATGTTCCCTTAGAAGTTAAGTTAGAAGATTGCCAACTGACAGGTTTTGATACTTCGGTTTTAGAACCGCTGTTAGAAAAATTAGAGTTTAAATCTTACTTAGGAAAAGTCAAACAACTACAGCAAGCATTTGGCGGTGTAGTTGAGGAAGAAAAACCAGAATTTATTACGGAAGCTTTACCAATTAATGAGGTAGAACTTCCCGACGAATCAGCAGAATTAGACTTTTTCACTTATGAAGAAACTCTAGCTGCACAAAAAGAATCAGCTTCACCTGTAACGATTCAAATAATTGATACTTCCGCAAAATTAACCCAGTTAGTCAAACAGTTGAAAAGTTGTACTAATGTCACAGTTGCTTGGGATACGGAAACTAGCGATCTAGATCCTTTATCTGCGGAATTAGTCGGAATAGGCTGTTGTTGGGGAATTAATTCAGATGAAGTTGCTTATATTCCAATTAATCACACATCAGGGGAAAATTTAGAGAAACAAACGGTTTTAGAAGCTTTACGTCCGATTTTAGAAAGTGATAAATATCCGAAAGTTTTTCAGAATGCGAAGTTCGATCGCTTAGCTTTACGTACTCAAGGAATTAATCTCGCTGGCGTTGTCTTCGATCCAATGTTAGCTAGCTATGTTTTAAATCCCGAAAATAGCCATAATCTCAGTGAATTAACCCAAAGATATTTAGGATTCACCATCAAAAGTTATGAGAGTGTAGTTCCTAAAGGAAAAACGATCGGTGATGTGGCAATTCCGGTAATTGCTGATTATTGCGGAATGCAAGTTTATGCCACATTTCAGTTAGTTGGAAAACTGGAAGAAGAACTAAAACCCGTTCCCAAACTTGAGTCTTTGCTGCGAGAAATCGAATTACCTTTAGAACCTGTTTTAGCAGGAATGGAAGAAATAGGAATTCGGGTTGATGCAGCTTATTTAAAAGAATTGTCGCAAAAGTTGGAGCAGGATTTACAAGGAATTGAACAAAGCGCATACAAAGCTGCGGGAGAGGAATTTAATTTAGGTTCACCAAAGCAGTTAAGTCAGTTGTTGTTTGAAAAATTGAACTTAGATAAAAAGAAGTCGCGGAAAATTGCTACTGGTTATTCTACGGATGCAGCAACTTTGGAAAAATTGCAGGGAGATCACCCAGTTGTTGATGCAGTTTTAGAATATCGCAGTTTGTCTAAACTGAAATCTACTTATGTGGATGCTTTACCTCAATTGATGGATAAAAATCAGCGAGTACATACTGATTTTAACCAAACTGCTACAGCTACGGGAAGGCTTTCTTCTTCTAATCCGAATTTACAAAATATTCCCATTCGTACTGAGTTTAGTCGGAAAATTCGCCAAGCATTTTTGCCGGAATCAGGTTGGTTATTAGTCTCCGCTGATTACTCACAAATTGAGTTAAGAATTCTGGCGCATTTAAGTCAGGAACCTGTGTTAGTGGAAGCTTACCAAAATAATCAAGATATTCACACGGTTACTGCAAAAATTGTCTTTGAAAAAGAAGATATTACCTCTGATGAACGCCGGATAGCAAAAACAATTAACTTTGGGGTAATTTATGGCATGGGTGCAATGAGATTTTCCCGTTCTACTGGCATTAAAAAAGCAGTTGCTAGTGATTTTATCGAAAAATTCAATACCCGTTATGCCAAAGTATTTGATTATTTGGAAAGGATGAAACGGGAAGCGATCGCCAACGGTTATGTAGAAACAATTAAAGGTAGGCGGCGTTATTTTAACTTTGAAGGTGGTAGTTTACGCGCTTTTAAAGGTAGTAAGCAAGATGAAATTGATTTGGCGAAATTGAAGAATATGGGACAAAATGACGCGCAACTTTTGCGTGCTGCTGCTAATGCGCCAATACAAGGTTCTAGTGCTGACATTATTAAAATTGCAATGGTGAAATTGCATAAAGTTCTCCGCAATTATCAGGCGCGTTTATTGTTACAAGTACATGATGAATTAGTGTTTGAAGTTCCTCCTGGAGAGTGGGAAGAATTACAACCAAAAATTCGGGAAACAATGGAAAATGCACTACCTTTAAGCGTTCCTTTGGTAGTGGATGTTCATGTGGGAGAAAATTGGATGGAGGCGAAGTAATCAATATATTGCGGAAACTCGCTTGAAGTTAGCTGCGTGACGAAAATAGTACCCTGAAGGGTAATAGCTGAGAAAAATTTGAGCAGTTAATTTAGAAAAAGATCGGGCTAGAAGTTCGCCTTTTAAGAAAAATTGATTTATCAGGATTCTTCTAGTAAAAAGCGCCTTAACTGAGGCGTTGAAAACCTTTTCGTCTAATTTCTTTGCTACAACATAACAACTAAAAGGAGATGTAATCATGGCAAGTATTTCTAACCAAACGCTAACTCTCACCGATATGGTTGAAAATGGCGTAAATATGGTGATAGTTGAGATTAAATATGATGTCAATTTCAAGCTTCATGAATATTTCTTACAGACTTTAGGATTTCAATTTCAAGAGACAATTCAAATTTTGGGAGTTGATGTTGGCAACGTTGTTGATAAAATTCTCTTAGACAAATTCATGCCAGTGCAAGATATTACAGTACCACCAGGAGGCGGTACAGTTTCGCGCAAACGTACAGGTAAGGTAACTAGAGCTTTTCTGCAAGAAGATTCAGCACCAGGCGATGCTGATGAAATCCGTTGTAGTATTCAAATTTTACCAGTTGCCGCTAGGGAATTTACTCCTGTGGTTTCGATCGCTGGTTAATTTTTAGTTGTAGGATGCGTCAGAGCGTAAATCTCCTTAAGAGTATCAGAGTTTTAGTGTCTGACGCACCCTACTAATTAAATTTTGAATAGGATTATTTTAAAATAAATTTGGTGATTTGCTGCGATAAAATATGGGTTTATCTAATGTCCGAATCTGCTTTGTTGGTGATTCGTTTGTGAATGGGACTGGTGATTCTAAATGTTTGGGATGGACGGGAAGAATTTGTAATGCAGCGATCGAACAAGGTCATGATATTACTTATTATAATTTAGGAATTAGAGGGGAAACTAGTACTGATATTTCGGGACGTTGGTTTGAGGAGGTGGCGCGGAGGTTGCCGGAAAGTTGCGATCGCAAAATCCTCTTTTCTTTCGGTGTAAATGATACCACAATTGAAAATGGCAAACCTCGCGTTGAATTGAGTCAAACTAAAGAAAATACTCAGAAAATATTGTCTATTGCCAAAAGTTTATTTTCTGTATTAATGGTAAGTCCACCTCCTATTGTCGAAGTAGAACAAAACAGCAGAGTTGGAATTTTATCTCAAGAATTAGCGATAATTTGTCAGCAGCTAAATGTGCCTTATCTAGATGTTTTTACTCCCTTGGAAAAATCAGAAGTTTGGCTGAAGGAAGTAGCAGCAAATGATAGTTATCACCCCAACGCAGGTGGTTACTTGGAGTTAGCTAATTTGGTGCAGAAATGGGATGCTTGGCAAGGTTGGTTTAGTTAAGTTTTAAATTTTTCCGCGTAACTGTTCTAACTCTTCTCGTAAACTCAAAGGTTGATAACCTAAAGCAAAAGCTTTGTCACTATTTAACGAAACATCTTTAGGTCTTGCTGCTGCCATTGGGACATCTTTTTGTAAACAAGCTGTTAGTTTATCTTGGGGAAGTTCTAATATTTCTGCCATTAATTTACCAAATTCATAACGGGATATGCTTTCTTTTCCGCCTAAATGAATCACTCCGTTAACTTTTTCTAAAGCTAATAAAAGTCCTTTAGCAGCAGTTTTTCCGCTAACGGGTGTTCTAACTTCATCGGTGAATAAACTTAAAGCTTTTCCTTCTCTAAGCGTCTTGATAAAGGGTTGAATAAAACTAGTTGCGCCTAAAGGTGCAATGCCAAACATTAACGGCATTCGACAAACTGCTATTTGGGGATATTTGGCTAACATTTCTTGTTCGGCTAATACTTTTTGTTCGCCGTAAAGGTTGACGGGAGAAACTAAATCTGTTTCTTGGTAAGATGGATTTAATCCATTAAAAACTAAGTCGGTGGAAGTGAAGGCGCAAGGAATAGAATAATCGGCACATAAACCTGCAATATTGCTGGAAGTTGTTACATTAATTATTGTGGATTCTTCGGGATGAGTTTGGCAAAAGTTGGGGTTAGATTGTGCTGCGGTGTGAATAACTGCTGCTGGTTTAATTTGCTGAAATAGGTTTTTGAGTTGCTGAAAGTCTCGTAAATCAATTTTAATTAAATTTACGTTAGGAATTTCTACCGCTTTGCTAAAGTAAGTCCCGTAAATTTGCCATTCTTGTTGAGCGAGTTGGCAAAGGTTCCACCCTAAAAAACCGCTAGCGCCAGTAATTAAAAGTCTTTTCATTCTACGACCCAAATTAACAAGTAAAGTTAATTATCGCTTACTACCTGTACCTGCAAAAGTTCGCCACAATAGAAATATGTGTGTAAGTAGTGTTATTTTTGTGGTAAATATAAATACATGATTTACTTTCGCAAATTGATTCCGATCGCACTAGTAGTAGGTTTAGCCGGATGTAACTTATTTCCGAGTCAAAATACTTACCGAGTGCAGCGGGTGAGTGATGGGGATACGATCGCTGTTAGTCAAGGTGATAAAAGTAGTGTGACTGTCCGTTTTGCTTGTATTGATGCGCCGGAAGTTCCCCATTCTAACAGGGAAAAAAATAGCCAAAAGTTGCTGGATAAAAACCAATTTAATTGGGGAGTTAAAGCTAAATCAAGAGTGCAGCAGTTAGTTAACCAAGGAGGCGATCGCGTTGTTTTGAATATCACCGATACTGATAGATACGGTCGGCAAATTGCTGAAGTTCGTTTGCCTAATGGTAAGTTTATTCAAGAAGTTTTAATCCGGGAAGGTTTAGCTTTAGTCAATCGTCCTTATCTGCGATATTGTCCCAGTAGAGAGATTATTGAACAAGCAGAAACAGATGCAAAAACAAATTTACGTGGAGTTTGGAAAGACCCTAAATTCGTTGCACCTTGGGATTATCGGCGTATTAAATAAAAAAGTATGAAAAAGCCTCAAAAACATCAGTGGGAAAATCGACCGGGATGGTCTTTAGAAAAGCGAGATGCAGAATTTATTAAGTCTTTGATGCCGATTTGGGGATGGCTTTACCATGAATATTTTCGGGTAAAAACTAGCGGTTGGTCACAAATTCCTCCGGGAAAAGTGATGTTTGTCGGTTCTCATAATGGAGGATTAGCCGCCCCAGATATGTTTATGATGATGTACGATTGGTTTCAAAGATTTGGTTTTTCTCGTCCGGTTTATGGTTTAATGCACCCTCATGTTTGGAAATATGCTTTGCCAGTAGCGGAGTTAGCGGAAAAAGTGGGTGCAGTGATGGCTCATCCAAAAATGGCGATCGCAGCTTTCCGCCAAAATGCTAGCGTGTTAGTTTATCCAGGTGGTGCAGAAGATGTTTTTCGTCCCTATAGTTTACGCCATAAAATTTATTTTGCTGGGCGAAAAGGATTTATTAAATTAGCATTACGAGAAGAAGTACCAATTGTTCCGGTAATTTCTCATGGTGCTCACGAAAATTTTATTGTTTTGGCTGACATTTACAAACAAATGCAGCAGTTACATGAGTGGGGAATGCCTTGGTTATTTGATATCGATCCGGTGGTTTTTCCGATTTATTTAGGTTTACCTTGGGGAATCGGAATTGGCCCTTTACCACATTTTCCTTTACCAGTACCTATTCAAACTCGTGTTTGTCCGCCAATTATTTTCGATCGCTATGGAAGAGAAGCAGCAACCGATCGCCAATACGTTGATTTCTGTTATGAAAAAGTTCTTTTTCTCATGCAGCAAGAATTGGATAATTTATTAACAAATTGACTAAATTCAAGTTAGTTAGATGATCGGCTGTCCCGCTTTTAAAAGTCATATTGTAGGGTGCGTCAGATTTAGATATTTTCCTTTCTACATAGGCTTTACCGTCTGACGCACCCTACTCGTTAATAAGTGTTTTAAATGCGGAAAAGCTTACCTTTTTTTAAAGTAGGCTATTGAAAGCGAATCCCCACCGAGGGGGGAATGCCAAGCTTGACATCAACCACAATATCTTTAAAGATATCAATGTAAGCATCTAAGAGAACATCATTCCATTGTTTAGCGAGTAAAATGGCATTTAAGACAGCAAAGAGGAGTTGGTTATTTTGATTTTCTGACTTAATCCGTTCAATGGTTTCTTTTTTGATCGCATCAATACTTCCTCGCAAGGTCATTTCAATTTTTGGCAAAACTCCCGCTTCAATATTAAAACTTTCGACCTTTAACCCTAGTTGTTCGGCATAAGGAAGAAATCGTTTATATTCTTCAAGAACTTGATTTACTTTGTCCTTAGCCATTGTGCTTAGGTTAGTCGTTTGTTCTTGCATATCCTCGAAAACTTGTCCCTGAATTTGCAGGGCTTTTTCCGACATATTTTGCACCGCTTTGACTTGATTTTTATTCAAAATATAGATTACCAGGATGATTAAGCCTAATCCTACCAAGGAAAAAACGTAGGGAGAAATCGCAGAAATAGTGGTTATTTCTCCTAAAAGAATCATTCGAGTTACTTCAATTGATGTCATGGTTTTATAAGTAAACCCTGCTTATAACTTGACGTTAAATAAGCTCTATCATATCAGATTTTTCGCAGGAAAGAAAAGTTTTTTGGGTTGTTCAAAACTCAAAATTCAAAACTTTTTCTCACTCACCAATCTGTTGAACCTTTTTGTGTCCAATCATCTGCACCGACTGTAGTTTGTTGCTGGCGATTTTCTGTGCGGTAATTTTCTTCAGGAAAATCTTTAGTTGATGTGGTGTCGGAGGGACTGAATAGGGGAAGAGCGACGATCGCACCGACGATCGCACCCGCAGCAGCACTAAACGCCAGTACCACACCCACGGGTAGACGAATGGACTCGTAAGCTAAAAACTTTAGGGTGACTGGAGTGGCGTTTTGGACGGAGAGAATAGCGATCGCCATCATCCAGACTGCCAATATCAAACAAATAATTAAAGTAGACAGAGATCTCATTAAACGGCTGTAACTTCGCTAAAGTTAATTTTCGTAAACAAACTGTTTTACTTTTACGTAAAAATACATCATACTTTTCATACTTTAGCATTTGTGAGTATAAAGATTCAGTAAAATCCGAACGCTGTTTTATGATTTTTTGCTGAACTACTCAGAGCTAACAAAGAGGGGTGTAACTTAGTCTAATAACGTCTGGATAAGAAAAACAGACATAAAAGCTCTTTAGAGAGTCGTTTTAAACCATATTTACAAAAACAAACCAAAAATGATGACTCAACCTTTGGCATCTACATCATTTAAAGTTCAGTCCGGTAGTGTTCCTGCTTCGCAACATCAATCATTAGAATCGAATTATCATTCTTTGGCGGTGCTGTGGGCCAAAAAATACTATCTTTCTGTCACCCGTGACAATGTTCAGGAACGGACAAAACATGAAAGTCTGGCAGAAGTAAATTCTGGAATCGGTAGGCAAAAAACTGCAAATAAATTAATGCAGAATTTGACCTTAGCCAGTGCTCAAGCTTGGTCGTTGACGGAAACTCTGCTTTCGGAAGAGATTCGCCGTCACGGAATTAATCCAGAATTAATTAATCCTTTGGAAATTGCTGCGGATACGAGAAATTTGTTTCAAAAAGCTTGGGAAGCTTATGCAGATGGTGCTTCTCCCGAACGTCTTTCGGTACTTATGGGTAAAGATTGCGGTCGAGTGAGGCAGAAATATACTAGCCAAGATCCGCGTGCGATCGGTTTTGTGAGTATGCAATTTCACTACACAGGACAAAAAATTCAGGGATGGCTTTCACCTGCGGAACAAGCTTTATTTGCACCTTATTTAAAGGTGATGGACGACCACATGTATATGCCGTTGCAAGCAGCTTACGAAGCAGCGGGTAATCATGAAGAAAATTCTCCGGCATTATTAGCAGTTCAGCAACTTTTACCAATTAGTACCAGAATTGCATTTGCAGTTTACGATCGGGTGATTCGTCAGCACCCTGACTATGAAAGTTATTCTGGATCTTTACGTTCGGAAATTGTGAAAATTTCCAGCATTCGCGATGTGGAAATGTTCCAAGTTTACCTGTGTTTGTGTGTTTTAGAAGATAATGTTCGCTCTGTACAACAGGAACTTTTCCCGCTTTGTGTCATGTTGTATCCTCGGTTAAAAGTCAGTTGGACTTTAGTGCAGGAGATGTTAAATAATATCCTTTGGGAAATGCACGATCGCTTATCTTTGGATCAAGTAGCACCATTTTTACCCTATCTTCGCACTTTATCAGAAATGTTCTCGAAAGAGGTATTTCAAGATAGTTAAAAACTAGTTTATTCCTCAGCAAAATTAGATTCAGAAATGGTCAAAGCTAGCTGGTAAATCTGGCGGCGGGGAAGTGATGTTTGTTGAGCTAACTGACGGCTAGCGTCAGAACGAGATAATCCTTGCTGGAGTAAGTTTTGTAATTCGGCTTTAATTGCTGCTTCGGAAAGTTGGGGTTTTTCTAAGGTCGCGCCAGCCACTACTAAGGTAAATTCTCCTTGGGGTTCGCGGTTGGTATAATGAGCGATCGCATCTGTAATTGTTCCCCGCCAAAATTCTTCGTGCATTTTGGTTAACTCTCTCGCCAACACAATCTCTCTACTGTCGCCGAAAATGTTACCTAAATCTTCCAGAGTTTCCCGCAAACGGTGGGGAGATTCGTAGAAAATTATCGTGCGAGTTTCGCTGTTTAATGTTTCTAAATGTCTGCGGCGTTCTTTACTTTTAGCTGGTAAAAAGCCTTCAAAAACAAATTTATCTGTCGCTAATCCAGCCGCACTCAAAGCCGTAATTGCTGCATTTGCACCGGGAATCGGTACAACTGAAATCCCCTGTGCGACACAAGCTTTAACTAACTCATATCCCGGATCGGAAATTAACGGCATTCCGGCATCTGTGACTAGTGCGATCGTCTTTCCTTGACTTAATTGTGACAGTAATTGAGGAATTCTTTGCTGACGATTATGCTCATGATAACTCAACTGTGGCGTTTTAATTTGAAAATGTTGCAGCAACTTTCCTGTATGGCGCGTATCTTCTGCTGCAATTAAATCGACAGTTTGTAAAACTTTAATTGCCCGAAAAGTCATATCTTCTAAATTACCGATCGGTGTTGCTACCAAGTACAGTATTCCCATAAAGTTTTAATAATTGAGAATTAATTACTAAAGGGCGGGGTGCAGCCATTCCATAACCTTGACCATAATCTACTCCCATTTCCTTTACTTTTAGCATGATACTATTATCTGTCACAAATTTCGCAATCGTTCTGATTCCTAAAATATGGGCAATTCGGTTAATCATATTCACCATTTCATAAGAGATTAGATCATCTTTGACTTCCTTAATAAAATTGCCATTTACTTTCCAGTAATCCACAGGTATTTGTCTCAAGTAACTCAAGGAAGAAAGACCGCTACCAAAGTCATCTAAAGCTAACTTAAATCCCAAAGATTTCAAGGATTCTATCAGCTTCGTTGCTACATTGAGATGGGAAATTACCACGCTTTCTGAGATTTCAAAACAGACAGATTGAGGGAGAATTTGATAGGTGTCCAGTTGTGCTTTCAGAAAATCAACTAATCCCTCATCCTTGACGCTAGAAGCGGATAAGTTAATCGCATATAAATAATGGCTTTCTACTTCCTGATTCTGCTGATGCAATATTTCAAAAACTGTATCAATTACCCAGCGATCGATCAAAGTAATTAAATCATAACGTTCTGCCGCAGGTAAAAAAGCCATTGGCGGAATTATTTCCCCATTTTCATCTACCAAGCGCAACAAAATCTCCTGAAATTTTAATCCTGTTTGCTGAGAATCTAGAGAAAAGATTTGTTGACCGTATAAGCGGAATTGATTTTGAGCTAAATTATCGGTTTTCTCAGCAGAAATTGCTTGATTAATTTTCTGCAACCATTGTTCAGCTAAAGTGATTTGTGCTGTTTCTACTCGATCGGGTTCGTAAGTATAGATGCAGTTTCGCCCATTATTTTTAGCTTGGTAACAGGCAGCATCAGCCATGTTCATTACACTTTCTATACTTTTACTTTCGGCATTGATTTTCACTAAACCAATACTTACTCCAATCGTAAAAATTTGATTATCCCAAATAAAATTAAATTCCCGAATACTTTCTAAAAGTGATTGAGCAACAGCTTGTCCTTGCTGAATAGAACAGTTATAAAGTAATAAGCCAAATTCATCCCCGCCCAGTCTAGCGAGAACGTCAGTTTGACGAACTTGTTGTTGTAATAAATCACTCACTTGACGCAACAGTTCATCACCCGCAGCATGACCACAAGTATCATTAACAATCTTAAATTGATCTAAGTCCAAATAACACATTGCGTGTTCTTGATTTTGGGTTTTAGCTGTTCCTAAACCCTCTTCTAAGCGTTTTCTAAATTCTTGACGATTAATTAATTCTGTCAGGGCATCATGACTCGCTTCCCAAGAAAGTTGTTGATTAACCTGCGTTAGTAAAGCTGTACGTTCTCCGATTAAATCTTCTAAGCGTTCCTGATATTGCTGTAATTCGATCAATGCTTGTTTGCGTTCGGTAATATTTTCGACCATGCGAATATAAAATTGAGGTCTACCTTGGTCGTCGCGCACTAAATAAGCATGAACTCGACACCAAATCATCTGTCCATTTTTGCAAAGGTAACGCTTTTCTTCTTGATAGCGATCGCTCTCAGTTAATGCCTGTCTATTCCTTAACAAATAACGTTTTTTTTGTGTTGAATCTTCGTTGTTATCTTCTTCGTTAGGCAATATTGGTGGGACAATGTTTTCTGTAAAAGTGAAATTATGTAACTCTTTTTCGTCGTAACCTAACATCTTTTGCAATGCTGGATTAACAGCGATCGTCCTCCCTGTCAAATCAATAATTTCAATCCCAATACTCGCCCCTTCAAAAAGTGAGCGAAAGAGTGCTTCTCGCTGTTTCAGTGCTGCTTCAGCTTGTTGTTTTTCGATAATTTCTGCCGCTAACTTTTGGTTAGCAGCTTCTAATTCTGCCGGACTAGGTAATGCTAAAGCTTGGGGAATTAAAGGCCATAATTCTAAAGCTGTGTACATCGAAACTAACGCTGTTAAAGCTTTCACACCCCCAGAAAGCCAATAAACAGGATGCCACAATGTCCAAACTTCTAACAGATGAGTTGTGCCACAAGTAATAATAAAAGCGCCAAATAAGAAGAAAATACTTTTAAAAGGTAAATCATGTCGCTTGTAGGCAAAATAGATCAGCATGAACGGAATTGAATAGTAAGCTAATGCTGTCAGTCCGTCTGATAGTACGTGCAACCAAACTAAACCAGGATTCCACAAATAGCAGTGTCCGTGCGGAACAAAATTTTCTGAAAAAAACAAATTTTTGAATATTTCTTGCATAAACAATTTCTCTGTTTAAAATTATCGTAAATTTTTCTCCTTATACCAATTTTACAAATAATATTTGCGAAGATGGGAAAATTTATCGTCTTACTTAAAATTTAAATTTTTTCAACATTACTTATTATATAGAGCGATCGTTAACTAAGTACTTTCCCCAATCTTTCATTTAATTAAAGATTAACTAATATTCTCTAGATTGATGTTAAATTCTAATAGCTGAGTCAGAAGTAAAGCGATGGGAAAACAGGGACTTTTTGTGGGATTGGTGACATTAGACTTAGTTTATTTAACGTCAAGTCTGCCCGGTGTAAATGAAAAAATTGTTGCCTTGGATTATACTGTAACCGCCGGGGGACCAGCAACAAATGCCGCTGTAAGCTTTAGTTATTGGGAGAATAAAGCCAAAATTTTAGGCTTAGTGGGACAGCATCCAATTACTCATTTAATTCGCTCTGATTTAGCAAATTATCGTGTAAAAATTCAGGATTTAGATTCAACTCGAATAGATGCACCGCCAGTATCTTCTATTTTAGTGACTAATTCTACAGGCGATCGCGCCGTAATTTCGCTCAATGCCACTAAAACCCAAGTAGCCGAGTCAAATATTCCTATTGACATCTTACAAGATATAGACATTATTTTAATCGATGGTCATCAAATGGCAATCAGTAAAAAAATTGCCGAACTCGCCCCTGGCAAAAATATTCCCCTAGTAGTAGATGGTGGCAGTTGGAAACCTGGATTTGAGGAGTTGTTACCATTAGTAAACTATGCAATATGTTCAGCTAACTTCCATCCCCCTGGTTGTGAAACAACAGATCAAGTAATCGCTTACCTAGCGGCATTAGGTATTCCTAATATTGCCATTACCCAAGGAGAAAAACCAATTAAATATCTATCGAAAGGCATAGCTGGAACCATAGAAGTTCCCCCAATCAAACCAATAGATACTTTAGGTGCAGGAGATATTTTTCATGGAGCCTTTTGCCATTATATTTTCCACCAAGATTTTCTCCCGGCTTTGCAAGAGGCGGCTAAAGTTGCGGCGAAATCTTGTCAATATTTTGGCACAAGACAGTGGATGTCTCAAAAAATTTAGTAACGATTGTAGCAGATATGTACTGCTAGCAAAGCATAAATAAGAAAGACAAAATCTCAGTTAAATAAATTCCGGTTTTGTCTATAGCAGTTCTCATAATGGTGAGGTATACATATTGTAGGGGCGGGTTTAGCTGAAATCCTTGCTGAGTGAAAGATATACCAATCAAAACCCGCCCCCAAATGTACCGCATCCAAACGAGAAACGGTATATTATCTAGTAAAATCTTGGTTAATGAAACAAACTCAGGATTAGCTTGCACTCAACTGGCTGACACCAAAGGATAGCATCAATAAACAACTGCCAAAATTATAAGGAAGTTTAGTAGTGTTGAAAACTTTAGGAAAAGACCAATTTGAAGGGTTAGAAGAAGTGATGGCGATCGCCAAATCAGTAGGTTGGGGCGCAGCGGATATCTTGCGCTCTTATTACCGGGGCGAACCCGATCGCGGCGACTTAAATATCCAAGAGAAAAAAGAAGGGCCAGTCACAGCAGCCGACATAGTAACAAACCAATATATTCTCGATAATTTACAAGCCAGTTTTGGCAACCAAGACTTTGGTTATCTCACAGAAGAAACATATAAATTCCAATCAAAAGGAGTCATGTCTCCCCCATTATCCCAAGACTGGATTTGGATTATTGACCCCTTAGATGGCACTAGAGATTTTATTGAACAAACAGGCGAATATGCCATACAAATTGCTTTAGTTTATCAAAATCGTCCTGTAGGTGCGGTAGTAGTTTGGCCCGAAGCAGAAAAATTATATTATGCCCTTAAAGGCAGCGGAACATTTGTGGAAAACCGCCAAGGAAATCCTACTCGCGTTACAGTTTCTCAACGCCAAAATATTGCAGATTTATCATTAGTAGTCAGTCGCACTCACCGAGATGAAAGATTTAATAAGTTGTTGGAAGAATTACCCTGTAAAAATAAACAATACGTTGGCAGTGTTGGTTGCAAAATTGCCACGATCATTGAACAAAGAGCCGATGTTTACATTTCCATTTCCGGGAAATCTGCCCCCAAAGATTGGGACATTGCCGCACCAGAATTAATTCTCACTGAAGCTGGAGGAAAGTTTACTTATTTAGATGGCTCTCCCCTAAATTATAATCGCGGAGATGTAAATCAGTGGGGTTGCTTAATTGCTAGCAATGGTTACTGTCATCAAGAATTATGTAATCAAACAAAAGAAATTCTCGAAAAAATAGACGCTTAAAAATTAAGGTAGCGGTGCGTTAGCGCAGCGTTTTCTAAAATGCTACAGGCTATACGCACCCTACAAATTAATTAATTCGTGTTGCTATTACTGCATAAAAAGGATCGCCACCACCAGCACCCATTAACTGTAAAATTTTGGGAACAGTGGAAGCACGAATAATTACTTCCGGTTCGCTAAAACCAGGAACTAAAGTAAAATAGCGTTTGACTAATTCCACTCGACCAATTTCCGAGTTATCGCGCCATGCAGTAATAGCTTTTTGGTAAAACATTCGGTTAGAAAAGCTAATAACTGCGATTCCACCAGGTTTGAGAATGCGATGAATTTCTGAGAAAATAGCATCTGGATATTGCAAATACTGCACAGAAACACAGTTAAGAACTGCATCAAAATCTCGATCTGGTAAAGGTAATTTTGGATTTTGATTGAGGTCTTGCACAAAGTAATGATTTAAGCGAGAATTACGTGCTAGTTCCTCCTCATTCATTCCATGACCTTCCACATGAGCGAATTCGATCGCATCTGGCAAGTGCGAAACCCAACTACTCATCATATCAAAAATGCGAGTATTAGGTTTTAACCTTTCTTGATACAAATCAGTTAATTGCTGAATAAACCCATCATCGACATGAGTCACAAAACGAGGAAAAGAGTAAAACAGAGAATCATCTGTATCATCTAACTTTGTGCGTTGATTAGGTCGCAGTAGCATGAGTTTAAAGTTATAAAACAGCACCTACTTAGTAATTATAAATAAATGTAACGAAAGCAGGTAGGGGAGATGGGGAAGATCCTTTATTTACATCTTTAACTCTTCCTAGTTCCCTACCTCTCTACTGCTGTTTTCTTAAGTTGCGCGGGAATCAACTTGTTGGAGGATTTCTTCAACTTGTTTAGCTTTGGAAAATTCCTTGCGTTTGATGAATAATTCTCTGGCTTTTCTTAGATTAGCAACGCCTTCATCTTTGTTACCTTGTTGTAAAAAGGCTAGTCCTAAATTAGTTAAAGCGTCGGGATATTCAGCATTAATTTTTAAAGCTTCATTCCATTGTTCGATCGCATCTGATAATTGACCTTGCTTAGCTAAAGCGACACCCAAAGAGTTGCGAGCGACAGCGTGTTTCGGATTAAGTTCGATCGCTTTACGATATTCGGCGATCGCTTCTTCTCCTCTACCTTGGCGCTCCAAAATGATTCCTAACCTTAAAAAAGGAGTTGGTTCCTTGGGAAAAGAAGTAGTTAATTGTCTAAAAATCTTTTCCGCATCGGCGATATTTCCCTGGCTATAAAGGTCAGTACCATAACTGACCATTTGCCCATAACCAGAGACAACATCTGTGCAATTTTTCTTATTATCAGTAGCATTGACAACGCATTTTTGTAACTTATCTTCCTTGACTTCATAATCACCTGGAGTTGCAGAAGAGCGAGGTTGAATTTGTCTTGGCGTTCCACCTGGTTGAACTCGCAAACTATCCGCTTGTGCAAAGCTAGGTTGAGCTAACATCAAAGCCGATCCTCCCCAACCAGCTAAAATGCCCACAGCCATCCAAATGAGAGGCTGATTTAATTTCTTATTGACACGGTTGTTAACTTTCATAATCCTGATGCTGACTCCTCCACAATTAGCAATAGTTCCAGTTTAAGTTGAGGAAGGTCAGCTTGCACTGGAACTGATAATTTTTGACGATACTGCATTGCCTTTTAACATATTACTTTTCCTTAGTCAAGTTCTGCCTATTGGATGAGTTATTAATGTTATATGCAAAATAAAAATAGTGTAATCAAAGGTACTAAATCACAATGCAATCAACCACAGAAAAAATCCAGGCAAATTTGCCACCGTTAATTCCCCGTGAAATTCTATTTGGCAACCCGGAAAAAACCAGCCCCCGACTTTCACCAGATGGCAAATACTTGGCGTATATTGCTCCTGACGAGAATAACATTTTGCAAGTTTGGTTGCGAACGATCGGACAAGAAGACGACCAAATCATTACCGCAGACAAAAAGCGGGGGATTCGGATTTTCTTCTGGACTTATCACGCTGACCAGCTAATGTATATGCAAGACTCGGACGGCGACGAGAATTTTCACCTTTACTTAGTGAATATTAAATCGAAAATTGTCCGAGATTTAACGCCATTTCAAGGTGTCAAAGCACAACCAATTGAACTCGACCCCAAATTCCCCAATTTAGTATTAGTGGGAATGAACTTAAACGACCCGCAAACCTTCGATGTTTTTCGCATTAATTTAGAAAATGGTGCGGTAGATTTTGACACCAAAAACCCCGGTAATATTGTTAGTTGGACAGCTGATGCTGAGTTCCAAATTCGCGCCGCAACTGCCAGCACAGCTGATGGCGGTTCCGAATTATTATTTCGAGAAAACACTGATAAATCTTGGGAAACATTGCGTCATTGGAGCCCCGATGAAGAAGGTGGCGCTGTGGGTTTTTCTGCTGATGGCAAAACCCTTTACATTGAAGGCAATCATGATGCCAATGCCCAACGTTTAATTGCTTTCGATCTTGCTAATCGTCAAGAAAATGTAATTGCCCAAGACCCACAATATGATATTGGTGGGGTAATGGTGCAACCGATAACGCGAGTTATTCAAGCAGTTTCTTTTTACAAAGATAAGCAGGAATGGCAAATTTTAGACGAAAGTATTGCCGGAGATTTTGCAGAAATTGCTAAAGTTATGGCGGGAGAGTTTTTTATCAGCAGTCGGGATTTAGCTGATAAAAATTGGCTAGTTGCTTACATGAATGATGATGGCCCGGTTTACTATTACGCCTATAATCGGGAAACAAAAACTAGCACTTTTCTGTTTAGTAATCAGCCGAAATTAGAAGGATTGCAGTTAGCAGCAATGCAACCAATTTCTTATCAAGCCAGAGATGGTTTAACCATTCATGGTTACTTAACTACTCCGGTCAATATTGCGGCTGAGAATTTGCCCACTATTCTATTAGTTCATGGTGGCCCTTGGGCTAGGGATACTTGGGGTTATGACCCGGAAGCCCAATGGTTAGCGAACCGCAGTTATGCGGTTTTGCAAGTGAATTTCCGCGGTTCTACTGGTTACGGCAAAGACTTCGTAAATGCTGCTAATCGGGAGTGGGCTGCTAAGATGCACGATGACTTAATTGATGCTGTCAATTGGTTGGTGGAAAAGGGTATTTCCGATCGAGAAAAAGTTGCCATTATGGGCGGTTCTTATGGTGGATATGCCACATTAGTTGGTTTAACTTTTACGCCGGAAGTGTTTGCTTGTGGGGTGGATATTGTTGGCCCTAGTAATTTGATTACTTTGCTGCAAACTATTCCTCCTTATTGGGAACCAATTAAGGCACAAATGTATCATCGGATTGGTAATTTGGAGACGGAAGCGGAGTTTTTGCAATCGCGATCGCCTTTATTCTTTTGCGATCGAATTCAAAAACCTTTACTAATTGGTCAAGGTGCTAACGATCCCAGAGTAAAACAATCAGAAAGTGACCAAATTGTTGCAGCCATGAACAAAGCAAATTTACCTGTAGAATATGTGCTTTACACTGATGAAGGTCACGGTTTTGCCCGTCCCGAAAATCGCTTACATTTTTACGCTGTTGCTGAAGAGTTTCTCGCCAAACATTTAGGCGGTAGGTTTGAATCAGCAACTAATATCCAGGGACATTCTGCTGTGATTAAATAAATTAGTAGGGTGGGCAATGTCCCAATACTTCTCGGTTAAGCATTTTTTGCCTTTGTAGGGGCGAAGCATTCGGACAGAAAATCTAGGGTTTGAGTCATAAATTGTCGCCCGAATGCTTCGCCCCTACTCTTAACCGAGCAGTATTGGGCAATGTCCCACCTTACCTAAAATCTAAAATACTCAAACAAGCAGGTAAAAAACCGGAGAAATATAGTAGAAGATGAAGTTGATTTTTCGATCGGGAAACCTTGAATATCTATATCAGTTTGGGAATGCTAAGTACCTGGGGCAATAATTAAATCATTTAAACGAAATTTGGCAATTTGGGTGATTTCGGTTAATGCCTGTGCCACTTCTACTTCCGGCGAATTTTTAATTCTATGTTCAAAAGCAGTTAAAATACTATCTTTGGTGTGATTTTTCACCGCAATAATAAAGGGGAAACCAAATTGCTCTTTATAAGTTTCATTCAGCGAATTAAAGCGTTCATATTCTTCCAGCGTTAATAGATCTAAACCTACACCAGCTTGTTCTTTTACAGAAGCTTCTGCCATTTTTGCTTGAGTTCCTAAGTCGGGATGGGCGCGAATTACGCTTAATTGTTGTTCTTTGCTGGCTGTTTGGACAACTTCTACCATAGTTTGATATAGGGCGGCTAAGTCAGCGAAAGGGCGTTTTTGCCAAGCGTTTTTTGCTACCCAAGGTGAATCTTCAAAGATTTCTCCTAAAGCTTCAGTAAAAGCTTCTTGATTCATTTCATTGAGTTGAGAAAGTGTGTATTCCATAGTTGATTCCTCATCTAGTTGCTGAGATCTCCGACTTCTTGAAGAAGTCGGAGATCTAGATTAATTTAAGCACGTTCCATCCAACCGCGCATTTTACCAGGATTCATTAAACCGTAAGGATCGACCATTTCTTTAAATTTGACTTGGGCGACATCTACAGTTTTTCTGCCACCGTCCTCTAAAATATGGACGTGCGGATTCGGAACGAAAATTCCCCTTGCTTCGTGATAGTGAATAATTTCGTTCAAGCGTTCTTCTGTGGTGAAACGAATTACTTGTAAGCCAGCAGGAACAGCAATACCACCAACGCGCAAAAATTCCAAGTGCATCATTACTTCGTCACCGAAATGATGATATAATTCTTCAACTAAGGAGAGGCTTTTATCGGGGGGAAAAACGCTTTGCAAATATGTTAAAGAAGTATCGACATTGCGAGCGTGCAAAGTTGTATGATTCCAGGTAAATTCGGCAAGATGAAAACCTTTTCCTGCGTCTTGGGCTAATTTTTGATATGTAATTTTGCCGCCAAATTCTGCAACTAAATCTTGTAAGGGTTCTAAACTGGTTTCTGATACCATTAATAGGGCGGCGTGGGTGTTGTCTGGAAGGTACGATCGCAAAGCCACAAAATAACTAGGTATCGGCCATGCTGTAATACAAATTAACTTTTTAATCATCCCATCAGCATCAGCCAAAGCTTGCCCAAATTTGGCAGCAGTCATAAAATCATGAAAAGTTACAATGATTTCTGCCCAAGGATATGCTGCTGCTAAGGGAATTTCTAACTCGGTAATAATACCATTAACGCCCCAAGCATGATTGACTTTTTGCACATCATCTCCCCGCAATTCAATTACACGGGGTTGGTCTTCCATTGTGATAACTTTTAATGCTAAAAGATTACCGCGATCGCCAAGTAAGCCATAATTAATTGAACCAATTCCCCCACTTCCCCCAGCAATAAAACCTCCAATTGTTGCAGTTCGATAAGTAGAAGGTGCCATTCGCATTTCCCAGCCAATTTCTCTGGCTTTTTTATCTAACTGCGCCAGTTTTACTCCCGCCTCTACTCTGGCTACCCCCGGCTTCACCCACAAAATTTCCTGTATTCGCGTCATGTCAAGGATGACACCACCATGTAAAGGTACACATTGCCCATAATTCCCTGTTCCCGCACCGCGCACGGTTAGTGGTATTTTATACTTGACACAAGCTGCTGCTACCTGGATAACTTGAGCTTCATTCACCGGACGAACTACTACATCTCCTGTTTTTCCAGCTAGCTTCGGTTGTAATATAGGACTAAAAGTATGATAATCCTGAGAAAGCTTAGTTACCTGCACTGGATCGGTAATGGTCTCAATTTCAGGAAATAAAGTGGAAGTATCCCAGTCATTTGGTGTTATTGGAGTGGATGTCATAACCGTAAATTGTCTTTTCTCAATATTAAAATGCCTTTTTCAGTAAATATCGCGCTTTGCCAGCAATTTATTGGCTGTAGCATGAGAAATTAGCCGACATTTTCCAGTTGACCACGAATTTACGCGGATTAGCATAAATTTTTCTGGGTATTTATTTAATTAATGTAAATTTAAATAAAATAACTCTAATTTCCTAAATCGATCGAAAAAATAAAGTAAAATTATATACAGAGATATATAAAAAATTTTTCAGTTTTTTAGGATACAAGCTAGAGGAAAATACTGACAACCAGATAAGAGTAACATCATAGCTTATCGGAGTAATTAGATTAAGAGCATGGCTCAACAAGAAGGTAAAACAACATCTAACTTACAAGAAGTAGAAGCTGCTTCACTCAGTGCAGAGGAGAGCTTGCTAAATCGAATTGCTACTAAAATCCGTCGTTCCTTAGAGTTACCAGAAATTTTGACAACGACGGCTGAGGAGATTCGAGCTTTTTTAAGTACAGATAGAGTAAAAATTTATTCATTTCATACTGATGGAAGTGGGGAAGTAATTGCAGAGTCTATCTACGGTTGTCGTTTACCTTCTTTATTGGGGTTGCGTTTTCCCGCGGATGATATTCCTCCCCACGCACGTCAGTTATTTTTGAAAGCTCGTCAAAGGGTAATTGTTGATGTAGCTGCTGGGCGAAAAATTCTCAGTCAATTAGATTGTCCGCAGACAGGAGAAAGTTTAATTTCGGAAGATATTCGTTACTGTCCAGTAGATGAGTGTCATCTAGAATATCTGTCTACAATGGGGGTGCGTTCTTCGTTAACTGTACCAATTTTGCACCAAAATCAACTTTGGGGTTTGTTAGTTTCTCACCATGCAAAAGCGCGGCGCTATTCGGAAAGAGAGTTAAAAATTATTCAATTGTTAGTCGATCAATTATCGATCGCGATCGCCCAATCTAATCTCCTAACTCGCACCCGCAATCAAGCAGAACACGAAGCAACAATTAATCAAATTAGCCAAATTTTACACTCACCAATCAACATTTTAAAAATTCGCCAAACTGTCCTTGAGCAAGCAGTTAAAGTTCTTAATGGTTCGGGAGGCAGATTATATATTACCCCCGATTGCATGGGGCAATCCGCACAAATTTTCACCTGTGGCGAACAAGTAAATCTAATAGAAATTGAAGAAACACCTTGGTGGCGAAGAATTCTTGAATCGGCAAAAACTGAGTCAACAGAATTTATAGATAGCTCTTTTATTCCTCCAAATTGGGGAGTCATAGATCCCCCGGTAAAAGCCAATTTTTTGTCAAATAATTCCCGGGAATATCCTGAAGTAATAACTTTAGATTATCCTGATAGTAAACATCCAGTTTCCCAGATTTATATTATTACAAATATCTACCAAGAGCCTCAATTTCAAGAATTAATTTCCGCTTTTAAATCAACTGAAATTCGCTCTTTGTTGGTGGTTCCACTGCGATATCATCAACAATGTGTTGGCTGTCTTACTATCTTTAGAAATGAGATTCAGACAGAAACATTATGGGCGGGAAGAATCAAAAAAGACAAAAGAAATTCTCGTCCGCGGAAATCTTTTCAAGCTTGGCTAGACATTAAAAAAGGACAAACTAAAGAATGGAGTCAAGATGAAATAAAGTTAGCGCAAGCTTTGGGATTACATCTTTATATGGCGGTGCTGCAAAAGCGTGTGGAAGATACTATTAAACATCAAGCTTCCCATGATTCACTTACAGGTTTACCTAATAGATTGCTCTTTAATACTCGCCTTTCTTTAGAATTAGCCCACCAGCATCAAGGTGGCAAAATGCTAGCAGTAATATTTCTTGATTTAGATTATTTTAAAAACATTAATGATACTCTTGGTCATGCAACAGGCGATGAATTATTGCAAAAAGTTGCCCAAAGATTGCAAGCTTGTTTGCGGGAAGGAGATTTAGTAGCTCGTTGGGGAGGAGATGAATTTACCATTTTGCTACCCGTGATTCAGAGTACAGAAAATGCAGTTAATATTGTCGAGCGAATTCTGCACGTAATTAGTGCTCCTTTTGATTTTAAAGGTCAAGAATTTTATGTAAAAGCTAGTATTGGAATTGCTTTTGCTCCCTACGATGGCGAAGATGCAGAAACATTGCTGAAAAATGCCGATGCTGCTATGTATAAAGCTAAGCAAAAAGGGCGGAATAACTATCAAGTATATACTCCGGCGATCGGCAATAAAGCCCTAGAACGCATGGTGCTAGAAAATAACTTGTACAAAGCCTTACAAAGAGAAGAATTTTTATTACATTACCAACCCCAGTTAGACTTAAATACAGGCGAAATTATGGGGATGGAAGCATTAATTCGTTGGCAATCTGTGGAAAAAGGATTAATTCGCCCAGATCAATTTATTCCGGTTGCTGAAGAAACCGGATTAATTTTTCAAATTGGCGAATGGGTATTAAACACAGCCTGCGAACAAAACAAAATTTGGCAAGAGGCTGGTTTACCTCCAATACGCATTGCAGTTAATCTTTCTGCTCGACAATTTCAGCAACCAGATTTGGTAAAAACTATTGCTAAAGCAATTAATGAAACAGGCTTAAATCCAGAGTGTTTAGAAATCGAAATTACTGAGACTATTGCCATCCAAGATATAGATTTTACAATTGGAGTGCTGCATTCTTTAAGAAATATGGGAATTCATATTTCTATGGATGATTTTGGCACGGGTTACTCTTCCCTGTGGTCGCTGAAAAGGTTTCCTTTAGATAAACTGAAAATCGATCGCTCATTCATTAACGACTTAATGTGTAACTCTAAAGATGCAGCAATTATTAGCGCGATCATTGATTTAGGACACGCATTAAACTTAAAATTAATTGCGGAAGGAGTAGAAACAGCTGAACAATTACAATTTTTGCGATCGATCGATTGTGATGGTATCCAAGGTTATTTGTTTAGTCCGCCTCTCACGGCTAAAGCTGCTACCGAAATTCTCAAGAATCAAACTAAAACCTTACTCAAGCCAGATGGCTTACCTCCCGATCGTTTGGCTTAATAAGCATAAATTAAAATCAAGGCAATTACCAAGGTTGATGAGCAAATGAACGACCAAGAAGAAACTTTCCCACAATCAGAAATATTTACCATCCCCCAAGCACCACCTGGGTTTAAATCCGGTTTTGTCGGCATTATTGGTCGTCCCAATGTGGGTAAATCTACCTTAATGAATCTATTAGTTGGACAAAAAATTGCCATCACTTCGCCAGTAGCCCAAACAACTCGCAATCGTCTGCGGGGAATTTTAACTACAGACAAAGCCCAAATCATTTTTGTTGATACTCCCGGTATTCATAAACCGCATCATCGCTTAGGAGAAGTTTTAGTCCAAAATGCCCAATCTGCAATTCAATCAGTAGATGTATTAGTGTTTTTGGTGGATGCTTCCCAAGAGGCGGGAGGAGGCGATCGTTTTATTGTTGAACTATTAGAAAAAACCAAAACTCCCGTAATTTTAGGATTGAATAAATCAGACCTCCAACCCACAGATTTTCAACTAATTGATGATAGTTACAGCCAAATAGCTAACACTTTTAATTGGCATTTAGTCAAATTTTCCGCCCTAACTGGCGCAGGAGTCGAAACACTCCAAGACTTACTAATTAGTAAATTAGAACCTGGCCCTTATTATTATCCCCCTGATTTAGTCACCGATCAACCAGAACGTTTTATTATGAGCGAATTAATTCGCGAACAAATTTTGTTACTAACTCGCGAAGAAGTTCCTCACTCAGTAGCAGTGACAATGGAAAAAGTCGAAGAAACCCCAACAATTACTCGCGTTTGGGCAGTAATCCACGTTGAACGTGATTCGCAAAAAGGGATTTTAATCGGCAAAGGTGGCGGAATGCTAAAAGCAATTGGTAGCGCCGCTAGAGAACAAATGCAAAAGTTAATTGCTGGAAAAATCTATTTAGAATTATTTGTGAAAGTGCAACCGAAATGGCGACAATCTCGCCTACGTTTGGCTGAATTCGGTTATAAAGTCGAAGAATAATCGCAGAAAAAAGTAGCCTGTATCCCTAAAGTCATCCCATAAAAGGTAAGTTGTTGCGCTTCAGTGCCTTTCTTTCGCACTGAAGCGCAACAGCCTACCGAGAAAAATTTTTTCAAAATGTTGAAAAAATTAGTAGAATTATAATATTAGGTATAATATTTTCCTGAAGCTAGCAAAATCTGAATAAACTATGACTTTATCTTCCAAAGTTCAGATATTTGGGGAATTCTTAGAAAAAATCCCTGTAAGTAATGAGTATCTTACACTAAATTTTTCCCCTAGCTCTGCGGCGCGGAAGCGTCGCTGGGAGCATAATGGGATATCGGCTGACTTTTTAGGTGATTACTTCGCAGCTTTTTTCCCTGGTAATGCTAGTTCAGAGAACAAAATTAATCGGAAAAATACAGTTAAAAGTATAGTTAGTTTTATTGCTAATGAACTTTTAGAAAATGCGGTTAAGTATAGCGATCGCTCAGCTAATTTACCAATTACTATTACCTTATATTTGTATGAGCAAGAGTTAATTTTTCAAGTAACTAATTATTCTCAGCAAACCACTGTAGAAAAATATCAAAACTTTATCCGCGAACTGTTAAATTCCGATCCCGATGAATTGTATACTCGCCAACTGGAAAAAACCGCAATGGGAACAGGGGAATCTAATATTGGTTTATTAACCATAGTTAACGATTATTCTGCCCGCTTAGGTTGGAAATTCGACCATTTACCCCCAGATTCGACAATAGTTCATGTAAGTGTGATAGCACGTTTTAATATCTAAGCTAAATCACTAATGTATAATTTACTAACTCAACAAGCAATGAAATTCAACAAACAGCAAGTAAATACTATTAAGTTGGCAAGGAGTAGATAATTGCTGGAAATTAAAACAGACGACTACCAAATTTGGCACGATACAGAAACATCAACTGTGTTTTTCCGCGGCTTCTTACGATTAGCGGGAATGGAAGAATATCGACCTGTCATGGAATTATTAATGACAGTGATTGAGAAAACGCCAAACTTTACAATTAACTTGCAAGAGTTAGAGTTTCTCAACAGTTCGGGAATTAGTATGCTTTCCATGTTTGTCATCAAGGTGCGAGAAAAAGGTAATGTAAATCTGGTATTACAAGGTTCAGAAAAGATACTTTGGCAAACCAAATCTTTAAAAAATTTACAACGGTTGATGCCAGGAATTAAACTAGAATTTATTTGATGCAAAATGGGAGATGACGGAGCGATCGCTAATCATCAAGAATCTCCTCTCTTGGCGGAGATGGAAAAACTTCGCCAAGAAATTAGTGAATTGAAGCAAAAAAATATCGATTTAGAAATTTCCCTAGCTACAGCTATTGAACATGGTGATTTAATCGAAAATCAATTGCGCCAGACAGAATATAGATATCGAAGTATATTTGAAAATGCTGCTGAAGGTATTTTTGTAATTTCCCCAGAAGGTAAGTATTTAGATGCTAACTTGGCATTAGCAAAAACGTATGGTTATGAATCAGTGACAGAATTAATTGAAACAATCACTGATGTTAGACAAGAATTATATGTCCAACCTCAGCGTTGGGATGAACTCCGAGCTTATCTGAATGGCTTTGATTCTGTTACCGAATTTGAATCAGAAGTTTATCGCAAAGATCGCAGCAAAATTTGGATTTCGGAAAATGTCCGGGCGATTTACGATCTTGATGGTTCTTTGCTACATTATGAAGGAAGCGTTCACGATATTGGCGATCGCAAAATTGCTGAAGCCGAACTTCGTCAACAAAGATTACTCTCAGAACGTTTATTATTAAATGTTTTACCTCAACTAATTGCCGAACGTTTAAAACGCGGTGAAAAAACGATCGCAGATAGCTTTTCTGAAGTCACAGTTTTATTTGCCGATATCGCCAACTTCACTGCTATTTCTTACCAAATTTCTCCTAAAGAATTAGTAGAATTGCTCAACAATATTTTCTTTACCTTTGACTCTTTAGCAGACAAACATAAAGTAGAAAAAATTAAAACTATTGGCGATGCTTACATGGTAGTCGGTGGATTACCCAAACCAAGAGTCGATCATCTGGAAGCGATCGCAAATATGGCATTAGATATGCTGCAAGAAATTAGCAACTTCTTTACTCCAAATAATGAACCAATTACCCTGAGAATTGGAATTCACACAGGTCCAGTTGTTGCTGGAGTGATCGGTAAACGCAAATCAGCTTATGATTTATGGGGCGATACTGTTAATATCGCTAGTCGCATGGAATCCCAAGGCAAAGCGGGTTATATTCAAGTTACGCAAACCGTTTACGATTGTTTAAAAGAAAATTATTACTTTCAAGAACGCGGGATCATTCCCATTAAAGGCAGAGGTTTAATGACTACTTATTGGTTGCTAGGTCGCAAAGTTAAGGATTGAGGTTTAAGCGCGGATAGGTAGGTGTTTTTTTTCCCGGCTGACTTTTGGTGGCTGAAGTCTTTGCTAAGTCAGTGTTTGAGTTTTTTGGCGTGGCGATCGGTTCCGCGCAAATTCTGAAATCCTCTCTCTGCTTGCGTTTGTGGCTTTTCCCTCTCTTCTCTCCTTGACAAGATAATCGCTAAAATTGTATCTTTATAGTTGATTCGCGCAACTGAACCTTGAAAATTAAATATACTAAGGTTTCTGGGGTCTTGCTATTGCAATTTCAATTAATCCCTTTCAGGGATTGAAACCGCAAGAGTTCGTGATCGAGGAAACCGAGCGAATCAATTGCAATTTCAATTAATCCCTTTCAGGGATTGAAACCTTTTACTTAGGAACCTTTTAACCTGAAATTTAAATTGCAATTTCAATTAATCCCTTTCAGGGATTGAAACAGCGGCTAGCTGCTTCATCTTCTGGACGATCGCCTAATTGCAATTTCAATTAATCCCTTTCAGGGATTGAAACTCTTCTTGCACAAATTCTTGAGGGCCAGAAAGGATATAAGATTGCAATTTCAATTAATCCCTTTCAGGGATTGAAACGCGCTTTTTGGCAGCTTGTGCGATCGCTTCTTCAATTAATATTGCAATTTCAATTAATCCCTTTCAGGGATTGAAACAAAATCCGACACCAAACAAAAAATTAGACGTTAGAATTGCAATTTCAATTAATCCCTTTCAGGGATTGAAACATCAATTAACTGCTCAGGTGGAGGCAAAGGCAAATCTACATTGCAATTTCAATTAATCCCTTTCAGGGATTGAAACAAATCAAGGATCGCACACGCGCACGCGCGTAACACATTGCAATTTCAATTAATCCCTTTCAGGGATTGAAACTTTTGAGGTGATTTTATGGCTCTTACTACGATTAACCCGATTGCAATTTCAATTAATCCCTTTCAGGGATTGAAACGCTTCCATTAAATCTCTAATGCAATGTTCAGGTAATCCACGATTGCAATTTCAATTAATCCCTTTCAGGGATTGAAACTACCGTAATCTTCGGCAAAAGCAATCACTCGGTTTCCTAATTGCAATTTCAATTAATCCCTTTCAGGGATTGAAACTTATATTTAGTACAAATGATTTAACATTAAAATATTGCAATTTCAATTAATCCCTTTCAGGGATTGAAACTGGTGCTACACTTGCCACAGATTAAAACTCCTGTAAATAATTGCAATTTCAATTAATCCCTTTCAGGGATTGAAACGCATGACTACCACTAAGCTTTGGGAACTGCTGATTGCAATGATTGCAATTTCAATTAATCCCTTTCAGGGATTGAAACTGTTTTTGGTGTGGGAGAAGACAAGTGTGGAACCGTATTGCAATTTCAATTAATCCCTTTCAGGGATTGAAACGCACTAGAGGCAATGACTGCTTACCTCTGTAAATCAATTTAATTGCAATTTCAATTAATCCCTTTCAGGGATTGAAACTAGTAAAAGATAAATACAGTGCGGTGACTATGCTAGAAATTGCAATTTCAATTAATCCCTTTCAGGGATTGAAACGCTTGCGATCGATACTGTTTTAGTGGCTGAAGGATACTCGAATTGCAATTTCAATTAATCCCTTTCAGGGATTGAAACATTAACTAAACCGGGTTCAAAAAATTTACTCGACCCGATAATTGCAATTTCAATTAATCCCTTTCAGGGATTGAAACTTTAGCCGATCGCTTGCGAGTGCAATTTTAGAAAAAGTGGTAATTGCAATTTCAATTAATCCCTTTCAGGGATTGAAACGCGATTATCTTCACCATTACCCGATTCGTAGGACTGGGATTGCAATTTCAATTAATCCCTTTCAGGGATTGAAACGAACCAATACAACTTTCGGCAGGTGGATGGGGAGGATTGCAATTTCAATTAATCCCTTTCAGGGATTGAAACTAGCTTTCACTCGCTGTGCAGCATCTAGCTTAATCTGCATTGCAATTTCAATTAATCCCTTTCAGGGATTGAAACGGAGCGCACAAAAAGAGATTAGAAACTAGGCTCAATGATTGCAATTTCAATTAATCCCTTTCAGGGATTGAAACAAGCTGTAATCTTCAATCCAATCAGCAACATCTAGTCCCATTGCAATTTCAATTAATCCCTTTCAGGGATTGAAACGGTAGATGCAAACTTATTCTTGAGAACTTTCCCCAAACCAATTGCAATTTCAATTAATCCCTTTCAGGGATTGAAACGTATGCTTCCTCAATCAGCTTTTGTGCGTGATCTAAGGGAAGGAATTGCAATTTCAATTAATCCCTTTCAGGGATTGAAACGTGCTTCCAGGAGAGAAAGGAGCAACTATTGAGAAATCATTGCAATTTCAATTAATCCCTTTCAGGGATTGAAACTATCCTCAAATGCCTGTTTATCAGCTTGGATTAATTGCAATTTCAATTAATCCCTTTCAGGGATTGAAACAAAGAATGTCATTTCGTACCGATTACCCGCTATACCATTGCAATTTCAATTAATCCCTTTCAGGGATTGAAACAACAGATTTCCAAAAAGGTGGATTTTTGTAATTGTAACAAATTGCAATTTCAATTAATCCCTTTCAGGGATTGAAACTCTACTTCGTCCTCTTCCTGATCCACATCAGATAAATCAAATTGCAATTTCAATTAATCCCTTTCAGGGATTGAAACTAATGGGGAGGTATTCAAGTAAATCGAGCACCTCTTGATAATTGCAATTTCAATTAATCCCTTTCAGGGATTGAAACCCTTGTGAATAGGCCAGGGAGCAAACGCCAAATAAAATTGCAATTTCAATTAATCCCTTTCAGGGATTGAAACAATTTCTTTATTGGCTGCTCACCAAGTCAGGCGGATTGCAATTTCAATTAATCCCTTTCAGGGATTGAAACAAATCTTAATCAGCTATTATTAGAAGGAGAAACTTACACATTGCAATTTCAATTAATCCCTTTCAGGGATTGAAACGAGCAGCGCAAATTTCCGCAGGGATTTTAATCTCGATTGCAATTTCAATTAATCCCTTTCAGGGATTGAAACATAAAATTTCCTTCGCTCTGACTCCCAATTATCTGATTGCAATTTCAATTAATCCCTTTCAGGGATTGAAACACTATTTCCCCCGCTGATATTCAGCAAATTAAATTGATTGCAATTTCAATTAATCCCTTTCAGGGATTGAAACTTTGAATAAAGTTATTACCGCCTAATCTTGACCGAATTGCAATTTCAATTAATCCCTTTCAGGGATTGAAACAAAACGAAGCGTCAAAGCTAAGGTAAAAAGGGAAAGGGAAAGAGAAAATTCTTCATTTATCCCTTCCCCCTTAACTAAGAAATATTGTATGAGAAATGCGATCGATCAAACACTGTCACTCACCTTTAACTCCGGCTGAGAAGTCTTAACCGGAAAGCGAAACACCGCAATAATTGCCCTTAAAGTAAACACAAACATTGCCAAAGTACCAACCGCAAAAATAATATCCCCCGGAATTCTCAACCACACCGTCCAACGCATCCAAGGACTAGTAATCACCTCCGCACTTCGCGCATACCAAGTACCATGATTAATCGACTCAGCCAACTGATAAAAACCATTAGGAATCAACCCAAAAACTAACATAATCACCAAGCCAATATTAATCATCCAAAACGCAAATCTCAACAGATATTCATTCCAAGCATCCTCCGGCACAAACTCCCGAAAAGCAAACAACATCAACGCCAAAGCCAAACAACCATAAACCCCAAACAAAGCCGCATGAGCATGAATTGGCGTAGTATTTAAACCCTGAGAATAGTAGAGTACAATGGGAGGATTAATCAAAAAACCAAACACCCCAGCACCAATCAAATTCCAAAAACAAGTAGCAATAAAAAAGCGTAAAGGCCAACGATAAAAACCTTCCGCCTCTTTAGAGAGTTTTAAAGTTTTCAACACCTCAAAACCAATTAAAGTCAAAGGCACAACTTCCAAAGCCGAAAAAACCGAACCTATCGCCGCAACAAAAGACGGAGTACCCGAAAAATACAAATGGTGCAAAGTGCCAATTACCCCACTTCCCAAATACAAAATCGTCGTCAAATAAGTTGCCCGCAAAGCCGAAGACTTCTTCAAAAAACCCAACTCACTGCATAAATAAGCAATAACAACAGTAGCAAAAACCTCAAAGAAACCCTCAACCCACAAATGCACAACCCACCAACGCCAATACTCCGCAATACTCAAAGGCGTGTGATTTGTATACATTAAACCCACCGAATAAAACAGCGGAATTGTAATCGCACTATACAAGAAAAAGTGACTTAAACCAGTCGGACTTTTCTCCTTATCTAAAGCAGGTTTAAACGCCCGATACATCAACCACAACCAGAAAATCATCCCGCCAATTAACAGAACTTGCCAAACTCTACCTAACTCAATATATTCATAACCTTGGTGTCCCCACAAAAAACTATTTTTAACATCCAAAACCCCCGTTACCGCTTCCCAAGAACCAACCATTGAACCGAGAACAATCACAGTCAAAGCTATTAAGAGAATACTATTTCCCCAAGCTTGAAACTTCGGTTCAAAACCACCAAAACGAGGCGCAAAATAAAGCCCAGCCGCTAACCAACAAGTAGCAATCCAAAAAATCGCTAACTGTAAATGCCAAGTCCGCGAAGCCGCATAAGGCAGAAAATCAATTAAAGGAATCCCGTAAAAACCTTCACCTTCTACCGCATAATGAGCAGTAAACATCCCCATTAAAATCTGAACCAAAAACAGCACCATCGCCACCCCAAAATATAGCGATGTTACCTTTTGACTAGGCGTAGGAATTCTCACTGCTGGACGTGCGGGTACAGGCTGAATTTCATCACTTTCTTCTTGAGCCAAATAAACAAAAACAAAAGCACCAATTCCGGCAATTAATACGATCACAGAAACGATCGACCAAATCAAAAACTGCCCCGGTGCATCATTACCAATTAAATCATCATGAGGCCAATTTGCCGTATAAGAAAAAGGTGCATTCGGTCGATTCGCCGCTGCCGCCCAAGCCGTCCAAGCAAAGAAAGCTGTAACATTGTGAATTTGCGTATCATTTTTAAACCAACCATTAGGAATTGAGTGAACAGAAGAGCCATGAGCTAACAGTTCATGATAGTCTTTAAAGACTTGTTTCAACCCTTGAGTTTGGGCATTTGTTAGGATAAGTTCCTGCGTTTCTGATTGATAGCGATTGGTTTTAAATTCTTCGCTGACTCTCGCCGCTAAACTCGCTTTTTCTGGCGCAGGCAAAGCTTCTAAATCCCCTTGAGAAAATTCAGGATTTTGGTTATATAAAATTCCCGCCGTTGCCAAACCCCATTTATGTAAAATATCAGCTGTCCAATCAGGTGCTAAATAGCTACCATGTCCCCACACACTACCAATATGTTGCCCACCACGAGCTAAATAAATTTCCTGCCCAGCTTGAATTTCCGCCTGAGTTACTACTATCTCTTGCTGAGGTGATTTAATTAATTCTGGTACAGGTGGAGCATTTTTCCGAATCATTGCACCTGCACCTAACAAAACAGAAAAAGCCACAATGCAAATTAACACTAACCAAGCCGGAAGGCTTAGCTGGCGCGTTTTTCTAGCGGTTTTCGTACCACTATCAACTATAGTACTATTGACCATAGCTCATCCTCCAAAAGTAAGAAACTAGCTGAAATTTTATTGAATTGTTACAGAATTAACAGACAAAAATTGACTGTATTCAAACAACTTTAGGCGATCGAATAGTAACAAACATAACTTTTTTAGTATTTTTTAATTTCTCTGAAATTCAACTAATTTACTTTAAGAATAAATACTTATTTGCAAGCATAAAAAAAGAACCCAGCAATATTATAGAAACTGGATTCCCTAGTAAAAAAATGTTAAATTTATTTACTCTTTGTGTTTATTGCTGGTTAAGTAATGACTGTTATTTTGCCTCAGAAAGCGTGAGTAAAAATGCTAAATTCTCCGAGGTTTTCAAAGCATGAGGAGCATGAGCAGTCATAAAGACAAATACACCAGGCTCTAAAGTAATATCTTGCCCTTCCAAAGTGAGAATTCCCTTACCTTCAATCACATTAACCGTAGCATTGCGAGTGGCAGTATGTTCGGAAATTTCTGTACCCCCTGCAAGACAAAACAGCGTGTACTGACAGTTGTTATCTTTGAGCAAAACCTTACTTAAAACTCCTCCTTCTGGATATTCAATTTGGTCTTTGATTTCCGTCACAAAAGATGAGGTTGCCAAATTTGTAGAAGTCATAGTTTTTTCCCTTTGGTAATTGATGAGATTCCTAGAACTGTAGGGTGAGTTAAGCTATTACGCACCATTTCTACTAGTTAATTTCTTTCAGCGACTAAAACGATGTAACCTAAATCTTGTTGGTATTTTTGAAAAATGCGGCGCATCGCGAGAACTCGTTGGCGAATTTGTGAATTTGTAACCACATTCCAGAGAATTTTAGCGGTACTAAATAATCCTTCATCTTGAATCATTCGCCACAGGTTTAGTAATGCCATACCGCCAGTTTCATGCTGTTTAATTTGTAATCCTGCATTGGCATAAGTAGCAATCCAATTTGCCTGAGATAAAGGCGATGTATTACTTTTGATGACTCTGGCTAGTTGTTCATGAATTTCTGTTTCTTTATTATCAGCTAACATTTCATGAGACAGAAATTTACCGCCTGGTTTTAGTTTGGCATAGATTCCACTGAGAATTTTGGCTTTTCCGGGAGCAGATTGCATTGATAAGATTGCTTCGGCAAATACATAATCAAATTGTCCGGGAATTGCTTCTAATTGGAAAATATCTCCTTCAATTATTGTAATTCGATCGCTCAAACCAGCAGCCTGAATATTTGCACGGGCACGGGCAACACTAGCAGAATTTTTTTCTACTCCGACTACTTTAACCCCAAAACGTTGAACAAGTGCGATCGCGCTATATCCAAAACTAGAAGCTAATTCCAAAACAGTCTCATCAGGTTGAAAATTTGCCCATTGAAATAGTTGTTTTGTAGCGCATTTTCCCCCCGGACGTAAAATTTTCTTACCTGCTGCCGCTAACACCTGATGCCCCGGCGCTGTTTCTAAATTAATCGTTGTTTGAGTCATCTTAGCCATCCTGTTCTCTCAGTCTTAGCTTCAGTTTGACAAAACTTCCCAACAATATCTTTGACTTAGATCAAATTTCCGATTTCTCTGCCGATCTTTCATTAATCACAGTAGTATTACTGAGAGTATTAATAATAACTTTATCTAATAATCAACAACTACCTAACTTTATTTAAATTTTAGATGAAGTAAGCTTTTTATGAATATTTTGCAGTAATAATATAGTTTAATAGCGTTATCCATGTAACAGTTATAACCCCAAAAATCTCCTTTACTAAAAAAGAAAAGTCTGATTACAGTTAACAATTATGTCCTGCCTCCATCTGATACTAGTAATAACTTTTACCATACTTCTCCTAAGTAGTTTTTTAGTAACTTGGTTACATCACCGTAATGCAACTAAATTCCAGCGTGCATATCAATTATTACAAGCAGAAATAGAAGAACGCAAGCAGGTAGAAGCGGCACTGCGGGAGGCAGAAAAAGCCTTAAAACAGCAAACTGAGCGAGAACGGATGATCGCAGCGATCGCGCAAAATATTCGTCAATCCCTTGATTCCACAGAAATCCTCAATACCACCGTAGCCGAAGTCAGAAAATTTCTCAATACTGACAGAGTATTTATTTATCGTTTTGAACCTGATTGGAGTGGCACTATTATTGTCGAATCTGTCGCCCCTAGATTCACACCAGCACTAGGAACAAACATTCAAGATACGTATTTTATAGAAACTGGCGGCGAACCTTATAGAAATGGTCGAATTCAGGCAATAGCAGATATTGACACCGCAGGTTTAAACCAGTGTCATCTTGAGTTATTAGCACAATTCCAAGTTAAAGCTAGCTTAGTAGTACCAATTTTAAAAGGTCAAAAATTGTGGGGATTATTAGTTGCTTATCACTGTTCAAATCCCAGGAAATGGCAACAATTAGAAATAGATTTATTACAAGAACTAGCTACACAAGTGGCGATCGCCATTCAACAAGCCGAACTTTATCACCAATTAAAAATTGCCAACCAAGAATTAGAAAATCTTGCCCACATAGATGGACTAACTCAAGTAGCCAATCGCCGCCGCTTTGACGAACATTTACAACAAGAATGGCTAAGGCTTAGAAGAGAAAAATCGCCACTTTCATTGATTTTCTGCGATGTCGATTACTTTAAATTTTATAACGACACATTTGGACATTTAGCAGGTGATAGATGTCTGCAAAAAATTGCCAAAATACTTGAGCGAACAACCAAACGTCCTGGTGATTTAGTAGCACGATACGGCGGCGAAGAATTTGCAATTATTTTACCCAATACTTCTTTATCAGGAGCACTTTATTTAGGTGAAAAAATCCAGATAAAAATTAAAGAATTGGAAATTGCCCACCATAGCTCCAAAGTGAGTAAAATCGTGACTTTAAGTTTAGGAGTTGCTTGTATGATTCCTAGCAATAACACTTCCCCCATCACACTTTTAACCAGTGCCGATCGCGCACTTTACCAAGCAAAAGAACTGGGACGCGATCGGGTTGTAGCTTACTCTAACCCAGAACAACTTAACTTATCTCATCTTGATTTTTAACTAGGGGACTAGAGGACAAATTGATAAATTACTGCATTTGCAACAACACCTGTCGCAACACCTCTGGCGGAACTTGATCTGTTACTGTCGCGTCACCAATGCGCCGCGGTAAAACAAACCGAACTTTACCCGACTTCACCTTTTTATCAGTTTGCAAACAGTCAATTATTTCGTCAATACTTAAACCAACAGGTAACTTTTTCGGTAAACCTGCTTTTTGAATTAACTCATTTTGCCGTTCCGTCGCTTCCTTAGTCCACATCCGCAAATCTACAGCAATTTGACCTGCCGCTACCATACCAATTGCTACAGCCTCACCGTGATTTACCACTTTATAACCAGTCAAACTTTCCACCGCATGACCAATAGTATGACCGTAATTTAATAAAGCCCTTAAACCCGATTCTTTTTCATCTTTTCCCACCACAATTGCCTTAGCTTGGCAAGAATGAGTCAAGATAGCTTGCAACATTTCCTCACTCAAATAACGCAGTTGATCTAATCTTTCACATCCTTCTAATTTAGTAAATAAATCAGCATCCCAAATTACCCCATATTTAATTACTTCGGCTATTCCGGCGCGAAACTCTCGCGGTGGCAAAGTTTTCAAAACTTGCGGATCGATTAATACTAATTTCGGTTGATAAAACGCCCCAATTAAATTTTTTCCCTTGGGATGATTGACTCCAGTTTTCCCACCAATTGAGGCATCTACCATTGCTAACAAACTAGTAGGTACCTGAACAAAATTGATTCCTCTTAACCAAGTAGCAGCCGCAAAACCCGCCATATCACCAATTACGCCACCGCCCAAAGCGACTATAGTTGAACTACGTTCCAGACGGTTTTCCAAAGCAGCATTGTAGATTTTTTGGATAGAATTTAGGGTTTTGTATTGTTCCCCAGCAGCGAGGTTAACGGAAAACACCTCAAAACCAGCATTGGTGAGAGATGCAATGGTTCTTTCTCCGTAACGCTTAAAAATTGCCGGGTTGGAAACTACCAAGACTTTTTCGCCCAAATGCAGGGGTTTGCTTTCCTTCCCGTTCATCCAATTGCCTAAATTGTCTAAACTTCCGGGGGCGATCGCTATTTCATAACGATTCTGCGGTAAATTAACATCAATAACGGATTGCATTATCTAAATCCTGACCCAAATACGAGGAATAAAAATGGCAGTAGTATCTTACGCGGTGATTTTGCTTGGCGCTTATGGAGTAGCCCTTGGCTTGTTTTTTGCTCTTAGAGCCACCAAGCTCATCTAAAATTGAGAAATCGGTACGTTGTTGCACTCTAGCGTTCTTATCGAGGTAGATCGCTAAAGCCCAATAACGTACCTAATCTTAATCTCAATTAACACCATTAGCAACGTAGTTTAACTAGCTAACGCTGTTTTTTTGGCAGTTGCAGATAATAATTTTTTCTCTTCTGCCAGAAACTCACTTAACTGTCTTTCAATTTCATCCCGGACAATTTGACGATATTCCAAAAAATGTTCGTTGTGAGCACAAACAGTTAAGTAATGTTCCCAAACTCCGGGATTACGCTTGATAATACTAAACAGGTGATGCCAGAATTTCCAGCGAGTTTTCCGTTTGATGCCTTGTCGCCAAACTACAATTAATAACGCCCGTAAATCTAACCAACTAGGCATTTTAAATTTCGCTTTCACTTGCGGCGCACCTAACATTAAGAAACAGCGATAATTCCGATCTAAAAACTGTTCCGCTTCGTACAAATCCCAAAAAGCTTCCACATACTCTCTAGCAATATCTTCTAAAGGGCGAGTCGGAATAAAATTCATCAAAGTTGTTTGATTAATATTGCCATCTTGGTTGCGTAAACGTCCCTCTTTTTCTAAACGATGCCATAAAGCTGTATTCGGTAAAGCTTGCAGCATTGCAAATACAACTGTAGGAATTCCTGTTTGTTCAGCAAACTCGACAATTCGCTGACCTGCACCAGCTTTTTCCCCATCAAACCCAATAATAAATCCTGCCATCGGGCGCAATCCAGCTTGGATAATTTTTTCCACTGATTCTGTTAAGGGATTGCGGGTATTTTGAAATTTTTTGGTTAAACTGAGACTGGCTTCATCTGGGGTTTCAATGCCCAAAAATACAGCATCAAAATAGCATTGCACCATCAATTCCATTAATTCTGGATCTTGGGCTAAATCTATGGAAGCTTCAGTATTAAATCGGAAAGGATAACCATGTTCTGCTTGCCAAACTTTCAATTCTTTAAGCAACAATTTCACATTCCGTTTATTGCCAATGAAGTTATCATCAACCATAAACACGCCTCGCCGCCAACCTAATTCGTAGAGATAATCTAATTCAGCTAACAGTTGTTTTGGCGTTTTGGTTCGAGGTTTACGACCATATAACACAATTATGTCGCAAAATTCGCACTGAAAAGGACAACCTCTTGAGAATTGAACTGACATGGAATCATAAGCATCAAATTCCAGTAAGTCAAAGCGAGGAATCGGTGTGGAAGTAACATCTGGTTTTTCGCCATTGGCGTGGAAAGTTCCATTTTCTGCGCCGTTTTTAACTGCTTCCACAAACATTGGTAGGGTGATTTCCCCTTCGTCTAATATTAAATAATCTGCTCCCGCTGCTTGGGCTTCTTCTGGTAAACTGGTGGGATAAGGGCCGCCAACTGCTACTTTTTTACCGTGTTTTTTTGCGGCTTTAATTTGGGCAATAAAGTCGCTTTTTTGGACGATCATTGCCGATATAATTACTAAGTCTGCCCATTCCCATTCGGCTTCGCTGACAGTTCTAATATTACGATCGACCAACTTAAATTCCCATTCCTGCGGTAAAATAGCCGCTACTGTGACTAATCCCAACGGTGGTAAGAGGACTTGGCGATCGACTAATGCTAAAATCTTCTCGTATGACCAAAAAGTTTTCGGAAACAGGGGATACACTAACAATACCTTCATGCAATCTTTCTCCTCACTTCAGGTCTTTTGATTTTAGACTTTATATTTTAGATTTACACAAAGAACGACTGAAGTCGTTACTACTGACAGGCTTTATTGATCTCTGGATTCAAATTCTCGATCGCTAAAAGCTTGTCTGTAATCTTTGACTTTATTTCCGATGCTTTGAGATGAATTGTAGTTACTTCGGTTTGGTGTAATTTGCTCTGGTTGACTAACACCACTAGTTTTTAGCACATCTTTGATTGTGGAACAGTAAACTGGTAGACCAAAGGTAGCTGGATTAATCGGATTTGTGTAGGTAAAATGGCGATATTCCAGACAAAATCTGTCCCATGCTGCCATTTGAATACGGAATAAAGAGATGAAAATATCAGCTAACCACGGGGAAAGATTCAGCCGGAATAAAATTGGTTTTTGTAGATATTCACAAGCTTCTTCTACTGCCTGATTTACAGTTGTGGGTTGATTTCCTAACACAAACCAATTTCTTTGTTCGCGATTTGGGGGATTTTTTAACAAGTAAAAAACTACTTGGGCAATATCTCTAGCATGAATGAAGTGAAAACTGCCGTTAGCTTTGAAAAATCTGATGTAATTAATCCATTTTTTTATTCCTGGTAAACCAGAAGAAACATGGGAATAAGGATGTTTTTCATCTCCTCCGATCACTAGAGTGGGAAATAGGGTGGTAATGCGATCGGCAATTGGTAATTTTGATATTCTTGTCAAACCTTCGTACTTAGAACGGATGTATTCAGTACCTAATTCTCTAGCTTCTTTAAGTAAATGATTGTGCTTATCTAAAATGCTAGCTGTCGAGAAATAAATTACCTGTTGACAAACGTTAAGATCGAGGTAATTCAGCAATTGTAATGTTTTAAAAACATTAACATCCAATGCTTCTTGCTGACCACCCCAAGCTGCTGCTGTTAAAATTGCAATATCAATTGTTTTCAGCATTTTTGCCAAACGAGACACATATTTCATATCTCCTTGGACAATATTAATCCCCGGACGAGCATCACAATCAATTTTTAATTTTCGGGGATCTCTGACTAACAAAAACAATTCGTGTTCTGTTTCTTGAATTAGCGTTTCGGCAATATATTGCCCAATGCAACCGCTAGCACCAGTAATTAAAATTCTTAAGCAATCTTTATTTGGATTTGGTGCAGTTTCAGAAGTGAGAGGCAAAGGAGATTCAATAGAAGAGTTTTTTCCCTCAGCAACTTTAGCTGTTTGGGAAACTTTTACTCCTGATTTTTCCTCAATTTCCCTAGTTTCGGAACTATTAACAGATGTCAAATCTGGGGTTACTTGAATTTCAATTACCTCAGATTCCGCCACCGGAATTTCCGGGGAACTTGACTCTCCCGTTTCCTGAATTTCCGCAGTTGTAGCAGATGTCAAATCCGGGGCTTCTTGAATTTCCATCGCCTCAGATTCCGCCACGGGAATTTCCGGGGAACTTGACTCTCCCGTTTCCTGAATTTCCTCAACTGCTAAACTCGCTAAACTCGCGTCTGAAGTTATGACTTCAGCTGCGTTTGAGTCATTAGATTCGGTTACAGAAATCTCAGGAGAATTCAACTCTAAGCTTTCCTGTTGTTCTGGTTTGTTTGTATCTCCTGGCAGAGAATCTCCTATCACCTCTCACCTCTGAAATTCTATCTTCAATTCAATGCCCCAATTTTAATGCAGAATTTCAGGCATGAACCGTGAGCAGTTTATCAGCTTGCTTGGCAGTTTCAAAGAAGAAAGCGACATTCTCTTCTGGAGTAGTTGGTAAAACGCCATGACCCAAATTCAGGATATGACCTTTTTTGCCAGCTTTGCGAATTGTATCTAAGATTCGATCGCGGATAAAGTCCTGAGAACCATACAAAACGCAAGGATCGATATTGCCCTGTACTCCGATATTTTCGCCCAATCTCTTTCTGGCTTCTGCCATATCTACCGTCCAGTCTACACTGACGATATCTACACCAGACTGGCTCATCCGATCGAGAATTCCTGCACTGCCATTAATATAAAGAATCATTGGCGTATCGGGGTGAGTAGCCTTAACTTGTTCTACCACACGCCGTTGATAAGGCATGGCAAAAGTTTCATAATCTTGGGGACTTAGTTGCCCAGCCCAAGAATCAAACATTTGTACCACTTGAGCCCCGCTATCAATCTGATATCTTACATAAATGGCGATCGCATCTGCCAATTTACCCAAGAACTCATGTAACAAGCTGGGATCGGTAAAAGCCATACTCTTGATAATTGTGTAATCCTTGGAAGACTTACCCTCAATAGCATAAGCCGCCAAAGTCCAAGGCGCACCCACAAAACCCAAAACCGTCGCCTGATTACCAACTTCTTTCCGTAAAATCTGGAGAATTTCCCGAATAAACGGTAAATCACTTTCTGGTTCCAAGGGTTTGAGGTTTTTCACCTGTTCTAAACTGCGAACCGGAGGATCGATTACTGGCCCTCGGCTTTCAACGATATCGAAAGGTATGCCAATTCCGGGCAATGGAGTTAAAATATCCGAAAATAAAATTACTCCATCGGGTTGGAAAGCCCGGAAAGGTTGCAGGGAGATTTCCACTGCTAAATCTACATTTTCTGAGCGATCGCGAAACGAGGGATATTTATCTCGTAAGTCGCGATAAGCTTTCATATAGCGTCCAGCTTGTCGCATCATCCACACAGGCGGACGTGACAAAACTTCGCCTCGCGCCGCCCGCAACAGATAAGGAATCTGGGTTGACCCAGCCATCTAAATTCGTCCTATATTAGTTTTTTAAGTGCATTTGCTAGCTTATCACTCATCAACACATTTGTTCGCATTTCTTCTTGTAACGTTTGAATTTACAAAAGCTTTTCCCGATACCTCAGCGATTAGAATTAGAACTGAAAGGTAACTACACCCTATCAGCTGTTAATCATTTCAATTGCTTGTATCGTTAAATCTCGGAAAATCAAGGCTTCAAGAGTTTAAAAAACTTATCTTCGATCGCAAAAGGAGATTGAATATGTATAAGAAAATTTTGGTAGCAATGGATAGTTCCGAAATTAGCCAACAAGTATTTAATACCGCAGTTTCTCTAGGAAAACAAAATAACTCTACCTTAATGCTGCTGCACGTCCTCACCGACGAAGAAATGGGTTTAACAGAAATTGCTACCCAACATATTTCCGCCTTAGAATATCACGCCGCAATGGTAGAGCAAGTAGAAGCTTACTTGAAAGAAAAAGACCTTTTCCGCCAAAAATACTTAAATTTATTAGCATCTTGGGCGCAAGAAGCTGCCGATGCCGGAGTTCCCGCGGAATATACTCTGAACTATGGTGGCCCCGGTCGGACAATTTGCGACTTAGCAAAAAATTGGGATGCTGATTTAATTATGATGGGTCGCCGCGGTCTTTCCGGCTTCAGTGAATTACTAATGGGTAGCATCAGCAATTACGTTGTTCATCACTCTCCCTGTTCTGTACTGATTGTTCAAGATAAACAGCAAAAAGAGCTTGATTAAATAGCCAAATTTCTGCTCATTGCTCATCAAACTTGTCTATTTTGGAGAAGTTTTTATCGACAGGCAGGGTGTCTATCCAGTCAGACACTACTTGGGTAATGGTCTTATCCTGAGATGCGGCGTACTGCCTTAAGCGATTATGTCTTCTTTGGGAAAGACGAATTGACAATCTTTCACTTTTCATGGGTGGTTATTGGCTATCCTTTGTGTTACGATGATACCAGATTTGAAGGTTGGTAATGTACGCCATAAAAAGAGAGTTAAAACTAAATAACAAAGAAACCTCTTTAATGCGTGGCATTGCTGGCTTGCGGAGATTTGTCTACAACTTTGGGTTAGAGATGCTAGTCGCCAGTTGGAGTTTTGAGGGTGTTAATCTCAGTGACTCCAAAAGGATTGATTCCATTAAGCAAGTCTTCACCCAAGTAATTATGAAGATGCCTGAATATGCGTGGACGAAGCAATACCCTTCTACTGTATATCAATCAGCCTTCATCGATCTGAAAAAGGCATTTAAGAGATGGCGAGAAGGATTAAGCGGGTTTCCTAAAAAGAAAACCAAAAAGAAAGGTGATTCGTTTACGGTTTACAAAACATCTGGCATTTACCCGGAGAAAGGTAAACCACCAATCCCTTTTACTAATCGAGTAGTCATCAAAGCAGGTAAAAGAATTCAACTTCCCGGATTGAAGGAATTCAGGCTTAAGGAAAAGATCGGATTTATTTGCAGTTCGCAGACTTTTACTGTCAGCAGAACGGCGGATAAATGGTTTGTTTCTTTCGTTTTGGATGCTGATAAAGTTCCTCCTATCTATCATCCAATCGAACGGGTTGGTGTTGATTTAGGGGTAAAAACTTTGGCGACTGTTAGTAATGGAACTTGTTACACCATGCCAGTCACTAATAAAAGGGCGAAAACCAAGCTCAGTAAATTGCAATGGCGCAATCGTAACAAGGTTCTCGGTAGCAAGAAACTAGGAGTTAAGGCATCCAAAAACGCCTTGGATTATTACATCAAAACAGCAAGGCATCATGCCAGGATTGGCAATATTCGCCGCGATACGGTTCATAAAATGACAACCGATTTAAGTCGTCGCGCTTATTGCATTCGGATTGAGGATTTGAATGTTTCAGGGATGATGGCGAACCACAAACTTGCATCAGCAATTAGCGATAATTGCTTTTATGAGGTGCGTCGTCAATTGGTTTATAAGCAAAGCCATTATGGAACCAAGGTTGAGTTAGTTGACCGATGGTTTCCTTCATCCAAAACCTGTTCCTGTTGCGGTCACATTCAGGAAATGAAACTAAGAGACAGAGTGTTTGATTGCCAGAAATGTGACAGCGTAATAGACAGAGACTTAAATGCCTCAATCAACTTGGAAAATGCCCCACCTGAAAAAGTAAGGTCGGCTCGACCTGAACTTAACGCCTGTGGACAAGTTGGTGCCGACACCCTTGGTTGAAGCAGGAAGGAAACACCAAGTCAAATTAACAAATTTAGTTAGGTCTGGATAGGTTTTTTAGAGCAGAAAATGGCGGAAGTGATTAAGGCGGAAACAGAAGCGTGAAGACTAGGGACAGGGGGAAATTAATGTAGGGGCGGGTTTTGTTGTGAAATCTTCTGCTGTGAGTACAGACTTAACTGCTAAACTCGCCCCTACAAGTTAAAACTCTTCCCAGTTCCTCATCCCCAAAACTCAGAACTCCGGCATCTGCGTCTAATTCGGCTAAAATTCCTACAGGTAAGGTAGCATTGGGGCCGTCGTGACCGAAGGGGAGATCGGAAATAATGGGGATGTTGAGGTCTGAGAGACGATCGCGCAACACTTCTTCGATCGCTAAACTAGGAATATTCGGTGGTGGTTCGCAACGGCTGAATCTGCCTAACGCGATACCTTTGACTTTTGGGAAAATTCCACTCATTCGCCATTGCGTTAATTGTCGATCGATACGATAAGGAAATTCGGTAACATCTTCCAAGGCTAAAATTACCCCGTCGAATTCTGGTTGTAGCGGTGTTCCTAACAAATGAGTCGCCACGGTTAAATTAGCTGGAAGTAAAACCCCGCTAACTTTTCCTCCTCCCCAACCTACACCTTTTAAGGGTTTGAGGGAACGTCCTTCTACCCAATCAAATAACCTTTCAATTGACCATTCTGGCTCATTTGCGATCGTCGTTAACATCGGCCCATGTACCCCAGAAATTCCCTCTTTCCCCAAACTCCAAAGTAAAGCAGTTACATCAGAAAATCCGATTAACCATTTGATTGGAGACTGAGGAGGTGGGAGTATTTCCATTTCCCCTCTGCCCCTCTGCCCCTCTGCCCCTCTGCCCCCCTGCCATCTCCAATCTTCCAGCAACCGAGTGCTACCAAAACCACCTCTGGCGCAGAGAATACCCTTGACATTTGGGTTAAACCATGCTTCTTTTAATTGATAGCGACGATGTTGGTCTTGACCAGCTAAGTATCCCCAGCGTTCGGTGATGCCGTCGCAGATTTGGATTTGGTAGCCGTGTTCGCGCCAAATTTCCACACCTTTTTCCAAGGCAGACATTTCGCGCAATGCACCACTAGGCGCGATAACTTGAAGTAAATCTCCGGGTTGCAAAGGTGCAGGAATTTGGCAAAATTTGATCATAGTGAATCGCTAAAGCTGAGTAATTTTCAGAATTAATTTTTAATTGTATTTCCTCTTAAGTAATAATGAGAATTTTGTTGATTGAAGATGATGAAGTGCTAACAAATGTGCTGGTGGAGTCTCTGACTAGTCAGCATTATTTGGTAGATGCGATCGCCGATGGAGAATTAGGTTGGGAATATGCCCAAAGTACACCTTATAATTTAATTTTAATGGATGTGGGATTGCCAAACTTAGATGGAATTAGTTTATGTAGTAAATTGCGGGTTTCTGGTTGCAGCACTCCGATTTTATTAATGACGGCTAAGGATGCGAATAGCGATCGAATTCGCGGTTTAGATGCAGGTGCAGACGACTACTTAATTAAACCCTTAGATTTAGCCGAACTCCACGCCAGAGTTAGAGCATTATTAAGACGTAGAGAAGTTGCTCATACCCCAATTTTACAAGTAGGAGAACTGAAATTAGATCCTGTTAGTTGTGAAGTAAGTTTTCAAGAAAAAGCTTTACCTTTAACCCCCAAAGAATACAATCTTTTAGAATTATTTTTAAGAAATCCCTCACGAGTTTTCAGTCGTGCTAATATTGTCGAACATCTGTGGACTTATGACGATCCACCATTAGAAGAAAGCGTTAAAGCACATATTAAAGGTTTGCGCCAAAAATTGCGAAACTCTGGTGCAGGGAATTGGATTGAAAATGTTTATGGTTTAGGATATCGCCTCAATCCAGAACAGGCAAAAAACGAGGATACTAAATCAAAAACTGCCCCTGTCAACGTAAATGATTCGCGATCGGTAGAAGAAGAATTTAATCAAGCGATGGCGGGAATGTGGCAAAAATATCAGGGTTTAATGGCAGAACGTTTAGAAGTTTTGCAAACCGCAGCCACAGCGATTAAAACCGGAAATATAGCTAATGAATTGCGCCTAGCAGCAAGCAAAGAAGCACATAAATTAGCTGGGGTTTTAGGAATGTTTGAATGGGAAACTGGAACCAAAATTGCGAAAGAAATTGAACAAATTTTGGAGTCAGAACAGTTACTTTCCGAAACTAAGATTCTATCGCTGATTGAAGATTTAGCTAAGGGAATTGCCGAAAAAGGAAAAGGACAATCTCAAGCAGAAACTTTAGATTTAAAACCTCCCTCAAGCGATACAAGGTTATTATTAATCGATCCTAACTCAGAACTCGGTAAAAGTTTACAAGAACTAACAGAATCAACCGGGGAAAATTGGTCACAAGTAGCAACTCTAGAAGCAGCTAAAGCTTGGTTACAGAGTAAAACCCCTGACTTAGTAGTATTGAGTATTGATGAAGTAGGAAAGCGGCAAAAAAGCTTAGAATTAATTGCAGATTTGGCGCAACGAACGCCAGTAGTTCCGGTGATTGTGCTTGCTGCTGGTGATGGTTTGGTTGATAGAATTACCGTGGCGCGATCGGGCGGAAAAGGATTTTTAACCAAACCTGTGACAGCAACTCAAATCTGGGATTTAGCTTCGCAAATTTTACAACAAAGTCGTCGTCAAACAGTTAATTTATTAGTGGTAGATGACGATCCTATATTTCTGGCAACTTTACCGCCAATGTTGTCACCTTGGGGAATGCGAATCACGGGTTTAGACGATCCTTTAAAGTTTTGGGAGGTGTTAAATAGTGTCTCGCCAAATTTGCTAATTTTAGATGTAGAAATGCCTCATATTAGTGGGATTGAACTTTGTCAAGCAGTACGTAGCGATCCGAATTGGCAAGAGTTACCAATTTTGTTTTTAACTGCTCATAAAAATGTGGAAATTATTCAACAAGTTTTTGCTGCTGGTGCAGATGATTATTTGGTAAAACCTGTGGTAGCGGTGGAATTATTAACTAGAATTACTAATCGTTTGGAAAGGAATAGGTTACTACAAACTCTTTCGATTAAAGATCCCCTAACCGGAGTTTTAAATCAGCTGAAATCAAGTCGAGATTTGGAAAGTTTACTTCAGCAAGCGGAGACAAATAAATTTGCTGTTTCTTTGGCAATTTTTAGCGTTTCCCAACTGCACCAAATTAATATTCATTATGGACATAATGTGGGAAATCAGGTGTTACAAAGATGGGGACAATTGTTTCAATCTGCTTTTCGAGGTGATGAGGTTTTAGGTTATTGGGGAAATGGCGAATTTGTGGTGGGAATGCCTGGTTTAAGTAAGGTGGAAGCTGGCGATCGTCTTACTGATATTTTGACTAATTTGCGCCAACAAGTTTTCTCAGCACCAGACGGTAGTCGCTTTCAAGTAAATTGCAATTTCGCAATTGTAGAATATCCAACTGAGGGAACAACGTTACAATCTCTTTACCAAGTTGCTAGTAAGTTTTTAGAGTAATTTAAGTTCTAATTGAAACGCAGAGACGCAGAAGACGCAGAGGAAAGAATGAGAGTGTTTTTAAATTTGCCATTTTAAAATCTAAAGTTTAAGATCTAATATCGATTGACTTTTCAATGGGGAACCTTAATTATGGGCGGTAAAAAGTCAAAGTCGGTAAATCAACTGCAAGCAACTATTAGTAAAATGGAAGTGGCGCTAAATGCGATCGCAGATGCAGTTGTTTTTTTAGGTAAAAATCACCAGATACAATGGTGTAATTCCGCTTTTACTCGCCTCATAAAAGCAAGTTCTTCCATTGTGGGAAGTAATTTCTGTGAATTATTACCTTTAGAAAAAGGGGAAACTCCCCTAAGTTCTGACGCTTATCCTCACCTAAAAATTATCAATGGAGAATATGAAGCAACAGTTTATGAATTTCTCCAAGGTGACAATAAATTAAATTTAAAAATATCCGGTAACTTAGTAGAAGTAAGCAATAAGATTCCGGCGGTTATTTTAGTAATTGAAGATGTTACTCCGCCAACTCAATCAAGCAATCAATCACAAGAACAGCAAGAATATTTATCTTTATTACAAGCAACTTTAGAATCAACTGCTGACGGAATTTTAGTAGTAAATCGTTCCCGCAATGCCCCAATTTATAATCAGAAATTTTTACAAATGTGGGGAATGTCAGAAGAGTTATTATTTCCGGGAAGAGAAGATGAAAGATTGCAGTTTTTAGCTCAACAAACCAAAGATCCAGAAGATTTTATTGCTAAGGTCTGGGATTTATTTATTAATCATCCAGAAGCAATAGTTTTAGATTTTGTCGAATTTAAAGACGGTCGAATTTTTGAACGTTATTCTCAACCACAATGGAAAGATCGAGAAATTATTGGGCGAGTTTGGAGTTTTCGCGACATTACAGAACAGAAGAAAACCGAAGAAAGATTAAGGTTTAGTCAATTTGCTTTAGATCAAATTTCTGATAATGTCGGTTGTTGCGATGAAGAAGGAAAAATTTACTATGTTAATCAAGCTTCTTGTCGCTTATTAGGATTTCCTAGAGAAGAATTGCTGGGATTAACAGTTCATGATATCGATCCTAACTATCCTAAAGAAGTTTGGCCCGAACATTGGCAGGAACTTAAGGAAAAAGGAAATCTGACTTTTGAAACTACTATACTTTCCAAAACGGGAGAGATAATTCCTGTAGAAGTTTCTGCTTATTATTTAGAATTTGATGGCAAAGGATTAGATTTTAGCTTATCTAGAAATATCACCGAACGCAAACAAGCAGAAGCAGCATTGCGCCGCAGTGAGTTAAGATTTCGGCGGTTATTTGAAAACTCGCAAGTAGGAATTGTTTTAACTAGAATTGAAGATGGATTAATTTTAGATGCTAATCAAAAATTTATTGAACTAACAGGATATAGTTCTCCCGATCGGGTAATTAAAAAGAAATATACTACGGATTTTTATATTCATCAAGGCGATCGCCAAACCGCCGTCGATCGAGTACTAAAACACGGACAATTACACAACTACGAAGTGCAATTCCGCCGTCGCGATGGCACACTTCTTTGGTTATTATGTTCGGTGCGTTTAAATGTAGAAGAAAATTGTTTAGAAGGTGTGGTAACGGATATTAGCGATCGCAAACAATCCGAAGAAGCTTTACGACGCAGCGAAATCAAATATCGCCATATTTTTGAGAATTCCTTAGTCGGAATTGGACGTTCCCGGTTATCAGACGGACTATTTTTAGATGCTAATCAACCCTGTGCAGAAATCATCGGTTATAAGTCAGCTAAAGAATTAATTGGTAAACGTCGTGCTGGGGAATTTCATGTTAATCCTAACGATCGTTCTTGGATGATCTCCCAAATGGAACAAAATGGGGAAATTCGCAATTTTGAAATTCAATTGTATCGCCAAGATGGAGGAATTAGTTGGGGGTTATTTTCAGCGCGAATTAATCCTGAAGAATCTTGCTTAGAATTTATGATTGTCGATATTAGCGATCGCAAAAGATTAGAAGAAGAAGTAAAACAATCTCAACAATTTCTAGATACCATTATTAATAACATTCCTTTAGGACTGTTTGCCAAAGATAATAATAATGATTTTCGCTACGTATTAATTAACAAAAATGCCGAAAAGATTTTAGGATTTACCAAAGAACAAGCATTAGGACTAAATGACCATGAATTAATTCCCCAAGAATCAGCAGACTTTTTCCGCCAACAGGATTTAACAGTAGTAGAACAAGGCACATTATTAGAAGTTCCTGAAATGGAAATTAATACTGCTAATCAAGAGAAAATTTTAAGCAGAATTTTGAAATTTCCGCTGTTTGATAGTCAAAATAGAATTACTCACTTATTATGTATTTCCGAAGATATTACCGATCGCAAACATCGAGAACAAGCCTTAAGATTAATTGTCGAAGGAACAGCAGCAAAAACAGGCGATGAATTCTTTAATTCCTGTGTTCGTTATCTCGCTTCTGTATTAAGAGTTCGTTACTCTTTAGTAACTGAATTTGCCAATGAAACTAAAACTAGAGTCCGAACTTTAGCAATTTGGACAGAAAATAAATTAGGAGAAAACTTTGAATATAACTTGTGCGGAACGCCCTGTGAAACTATTTTATTAGGTCAAACTTGCTACTATCCAGAAAATATTCAAGACTTGTTTCCTGGCGATCGAGATTTAACTACCATTGGCGCAGAAAGTTACTTAGGAATTCCTTTAACTAATTCATTAGGTGAAATCTTGGGTCACTTAGCAGTAATGGATGTTAAAACAATGGAAAATGACCCCGGAAGAGAGCTAATTTTACGCATTTTTGCCGCCCGTGCTGGTGCAGAATTAGAGCGCAAACAAGCAGAAGAAGCATTAGAACGTCGAGCGAGGAGAGAAAGTTTAGTTAGCTGTATTTCTCGTCAATTTATCGACCAAGATGTAAATACAGCACTTAAATTTACCTTGGAAGCGATCGCCAAATTCCTAGAAGTAGAACGTAGTTGTATCTTTGAATTATCAGAAGATCAAAAACAAATTTCCCTAATAGATGAATGGCGTGCAGAGAGAATTACACCATTAGCTAATTATTTGCGAATAGCAAATCCTAACACTTTACCTTGGTTTTCTCAGAAAATTTTTCACGGTCAAATAGTACATATTTCTTCAATTTCCGAACTGCCAACAGAAGCAACAGCAGAAAGAACAATGTTGCAAAGTCAAGCAATTAAATCTTTAATAATTGCTCCCTTAATTCACTCTAGTAAAGTTATTGGATTTATCGGTGCAGATGTAGTTAACTTTGCCAAAATTTGGAGTGCAGATGATATTAGTTTGCTCAGATTAGTCGGAGAAATTACAGCTATTGGTATCGCTAGACATCAAGCCGAAGAAGCCTTAAGAGTTGCTAAAGAAGCCGCTGAAGCAGCTAACACCGCTAAAAGTACTTTCTTAGCAAATATGAGCCATGAACTGCGGACTCCGTTAAATGCAATTTTAGGTTTTGCTCAATTAATGGAAAGAGATGCTGCTTTAACGGCGCGTCAAAAAGCATCTCTCGCCACCATTAACCGCAGTGGAGAACATTTACTAACCCTAATCAATGATGTGTTAGAAATGTCCAAAATTGAAGCGGGAAGAACGGTTTTACATTCCATACCTTTCGACTTACATCAATTGTTACAAACTTTGCAAGAAATGTTCCAAGTCCGCGCCGAAGCTAAACAATTATCTCTACAATTTGATATTGCTACAGATTTACCTCAATACGTTTTTACCGATGAAGGTAAACTGCGACAAGTGTTAATTAACTTATTAAGTAATGCTGTTAAATTTACGGAAACAGGAGAAGTGACTCTCCGCGCCTCGGCAAATACTATCAACCAAGAAGAAATTACACTTTACTTTGAAGTTCAAGACACAGGTAGAGGTATTTCTCCAGAAGAAATCGATAATTTATTCCAACCTTTTGTGCAAACAGCTAGTGGAACTCAAGCTAGAGAAGGCACAGGTTTAGGATTAACTATTAGCCGTCAATTCATTCGCTTAATGGGAGGTGATATTCAGGTTAATAGTATTTTAGGAGTAGGTTCTACTTTCAGTTTTAACATTCAAATTACTTTAGCTGACTCCTCCGAAGTAGCACCATTATTAAGCAATAGAAGAGTGTTAAAAATAGCTCCCAATCAAATTACTTATCGCATTTTAGTAGTAGACGATCGCTCAGAAAACCGAGACATAATTGCTCAACTTTTAGGAAGTGTTGGTTTGGAAGTTCGCACCGCTAATAATGGGTTAGAAGCGATCGCAACTTGGGAAAATTGGCAACCTCACCTAATTTGGATGGATATGCGAATGCCAATTATGGACGGTTACGAAGCCACTCGCCAAATTAGAAAAAAAGCCAACAATAACTCACCTTTTCCGAAAATTATTGCTTTAACTGCTAGCGCCTTTGAAGAACAAAGAACTACCATTTTAGCCGCAGGTTGCGATGATTTAGTCAGCAAACCTTTCCGGGAACAAGTAATTTTTGATAAACTCACCGAACACATCGGAGTTCGCTTCATTTACGCCGAAGAATCAGAAGCTCAAAACCCAGAAGAAACTGTCGGTAGTGGCAGAGATCTTAAATCTTCAGATTTATTAATTATGCCCTCAGAATGGATAGCAGAATTGCACCAAGCATCCTTAGAAGTAGATAGCGAAAAAATTAATCAACTAATTAGCCAAATCCCTTCATCTCATCAACTATTAATCGATGGATTAACTGATTTAGTGCGTCGTTTCTGCTTTGATGAAATTTATGAATTAACCGAAAATTAAAATATCTTAGCTTTGCTTTTGAGATCTAATCGCTGTTTTAGCTATCCTATCTAACAAGTCGGGGGCGATTAACTTTAGCCACAAACCAAAACGACCTCTAGTAGTCATTATCAATTCTCTTTGCCGTTTTTCCATTGCTTTGACAATTTGTTCAACGCATTCAGAAACAGGCATCATATTCTTTTGTTCGTTGGATAAAGTCGCTTTGATTATTTTTCCATCTGTTCCTAAAAGCTTGTGTCTAATCTCAGTAGCCACAAAACCAGGAGAAACTACCAAAACGTCAACACCTGTACCGCGTAACTCAATTCGCAGGGAGTCGAAAAATCCTTGCATGGCGTGTTTGCTAGCTGCATAACCGGAACGAGTGGGGATGCCATATTTTCCTGTTAAAGATGAAATGGCTACTAGTAAACCTTTGGATTGTTTGAGATAAGGAAGTGCATAGTAAGTGCAATAAACTGCACCCAAATAGTTGACTTGCATCAAGCGATCGAATATAGAAATATCTGTCACTTCTTCAACCTTGGCAAACATAGAAATCCCCGCATTATTCACCAATCCATCGATAGCGCCAAAAGTTTTCATCGATTTTTCTATAAGATTTTGACAAGCTTCCGGTTTAGTGACATCGGTAGGAATAGCGATCGCTTTCCCCCCGCTATTAATACAAGCATTAGCAGTTTCATTCAAAGCTTCTTGATTGCGTGCAGCTAAAACTAAATTTGCACCTTTTTCTGCTAATTTGATAGCTATTGTTCGACCAATTCCTTCAGATGCACCTGTAATTAAATAAGTTTTCTTGGCAAAAGTCATAAATTTATTGCTCGGTTTTATTGTAGTTAAGCTGTTACGCATTTAAACGTCATATTGTAGGGTGCGTCAGATTTAGATATTTTCCTTTCTACATAAGCTTTACCGTCTGACGCACCCTACTCGTTAATAAGTGATTTAAATGCGTAACAGCTTAGTAGTCCATCATATCTGCGGAATGTGGGTTTCAATCATCCGATCGCCCCATCCCCCTAAAAATTGTTATAATGTGTAGATTACACAAAACTAAATCATAGGCAACCAAAATGGCTCGACAACTCAAGCGTTGGGAATCTCCCCGCAAAGAGGGAAGAAACAACAAAGGTAAAGGTGGTTCAGCGAGAGCGAGACAACTGAAGAAACAACAACAGATGTTACGCAAGAAACTCAAAGAACAGTCCGAAGACCAAAAACCAAATCAAAAACAAAAATCAAATCAGAAAAACGCTCCGGGAGGGAAAATTAATTTCCTCCCGCTTTTTTTTGTCCCACTTCTACAGGAAAATTCTGATTTATTCCTTCCCAAATCTTGAGTTTGCCATCAAAAGCGCCAGTTGCCAGAAAATTACCATCAGGACTAAAAGCGACAGTTTGTACCCAATCCGTATCAATCATAATCGATCGAATCTGTTGTCCACTTTGTAAATCCCAAATTCTCACTCCATCCCTACCCGCACTCGCTAAAGTCCGTCCGTCAGAATGCACCGAAACAGAATTAACAATATTTTGATGACCAACAAGCGTCAAAGATTGACGATTTGCCAAGTTCCAAACTTTAATTGTATGGTCGTAACTGCTACTCACCAAAATATTACTATCTGGTGAAAAAGCTAAAGAAGTAATTGCGCCACGATGTCCGGGAATACTACCCAAAAATTGACTAGTTTGAATATTCCACAATTGAATAGTTGTATCCCTACCTCCGGTTGCCAAAATTTGCCCATTCGGACTAATTGCCACAGCGTAAACTATTGGTTGTGATAAGGGGACGCGATTATAAAGTAACCTTTCGGTTTTTAAATCAATTAATTTTATTCCATCCAAACCCCCACTGACTAAAGTTTGTCCATCGGGAGTAATAGCTAAAGATAAAATATTACTAAATTCATGGGTTAAACTACGGCTTAGCTTGCCATTTTTTAAACTCCAAATATTTAAAGTCGCATCTTCACTACCGCTAGCAATAGTAAGATTATCGGGAGTAATTGCTAATGCTAGAACCCGATTACTATGGGCACTAATTGTGCGAATTTTATTACCCTTGATGGGATTCCACAAGCGAATTTTGGTATCAATATCAGTGCCACCACTGGCAAGATATTTACCATCAGGACTGAAAGTAAGAGCGTAAATTGGCCCCCAATGAGCTTTAATATTATGTAAAAGTCTGACTCTTTGCCAAGTGCTTTCTGTGTTTGGTAAAGGTACATCAGGAAATTCTGGATTAGGAGGAGGAGGCAGTTTTTGGGCAATAGTATTAATATTTGCCTGACTGATATTGGGAAAAATTGTGTAACAGCTAAGACTAGCTAAAACTGCACATCCTACGGGAAAAATTTTACTAACAATGTTCGGAATTTTCATCCAAATGTGATTGAATATTAGGGCAAATTATCTCATCTATAATTTCAGATTTTGGGTCTTTCCAACCAGAAAGAAGTTCTTGTAATTCCGATCGCAAAGTCTCCAAAGCAGCGATTTGTCGATCGATCGCTTGTAGTTTCGCATGAATATGTTGCTTAACTTCATGACAGGGTAACTCACCGCGATCGTGAATTTCCAGAAATTCCTGGATCTCTTTTAAACTCATTCCCAAAGACTGAGCACGTTTAATAAAGTCCAGTCGCTTCAGTACTTGAGAATCAAACAGTCGGTATCCAGAGGTAGCACGAGTCACTACTGGCGATAGTAAACCAAGTTCTTCGTAATAACGAATAGTTTTTACTGGTAATCCACTAAAGGACGCTACTTCTCCGATTTTGTACAGTTTGCCTAAAACAGTTCTCATCATGCTTTTAGGTCAATAAAAATATCTAGGAAATTTGAGGAAAAAACTCTCTCTTCTGTTCTCCTGCTTCGATCAGCGTGGGGGGCGTTTTTTGTTCGGCATATTTAAGTTAGGCAACTGAGATTGGGAAGGAGTAGGTGGAAGATAAATTTGCGGTGCTTCGTTGGCAATTTCCGCTGGACGACGCTGAACCATAAACCAACGTAACACGATCGCTAAGGCTACCATACCCATACCAAAAGTTAGCAAGGATACGCGATCGCCAAGCCCGCCAATCACCGCATCCACCGCTCCAATAGTAATCATAAAACTAACAATCGGTTCTCTGCGGTAGGCTGACCTCAAAAACCTTACGTAAGCAGCATTCATCATAAGTAATCAGTCAACTATGTAATCTACTTTTGCTTCAATCTTAGCGTTTTACTATTCCGCTTCCTATCCCTCACTCGCATGAAGTCGGGGAATAGCAAAAATTACTCTTTCCTACACCCCAACTTCATGCTCCATTACTTTTGCTTCAAGAAAGCATATTCTTCAGGAAAACTTCAGAAAAAATCACAATTTTGACTTTAATACAGCCCTAACCAAGATAATAACCCCTGACCTGTGACGTACTCGATCAGCAAAGTCAGAGCAAAACCAATCATCGCGGCTCGTCCATTCAAGCGTTCTGCATATTCATTAAAACCAAATTTGGGCTCCTCCAATCTAGGAGTTGTGGTTGGTTGTGGTTGTGTTGCGGAATCAAGACCTCTAGCCATAAACTGTCAAACCTTCTCTCGCTTATTAACAAATCTTTACATTTCTAGCATAGACCAAAATAACTAGCAAATTTCCGCGATCGATGAGAAAGATCTTTGGTCTTAGATTTAAGCTAAGAACATGGGTCAGTTTAGAGGTAGCAATGGAAATTGGCGTTCCCAAGGAAACAAAAGATCAGGAATTTCGCGTCGGTTTAAGTCCCAGTAGCGTGCGAGTGCTACATGAAGCAGGTCATGAAATTTTTGTCGAGACGCAAGCGGGTGCGGGTGCGGGTTTTGAGGATGAAAAATACATTCAAGCTGGGGCAAAAATTGTTGAAACAGCGAAAGAAGCCTGGGATCGGAAACTGGTAGTGAAAGTTAAAGAACCGCTTTTAGCAGAATATCAATTTTTGCAAAAAGAACAACTACTGTTTACTTATTTACATTTAGCAGCCGATCGCACTTTAACCGAATCATTAATTAATAGTGGTGTGAGTGCGATCGCTTACGAAACCGTAGAATTACCCAATGGTAAACTTCCCCTGCTCACACCGATGAGCATCATCGCCGGACGTTTAGCAGTACAATTCGGAGCCAGATACTTAGAACGCCAACAAGGAGGACGAGGCGTTCTTTTAGGTGGCGTTCCCGGCGTTAGACCTGGAAAAGTGATGATTTTAGGCGGTGGCGTAGTCGGTACAGAAGCCACACGCATCGCCGTGGGAATGGGAGCCAGAGTGCAAATTTTTGACGTAAATGTAGAACGTTTAGCTTATTTAGAAACTTTGTTTGGCTCTAGAGTCGAATATATTTACAGTAGCCCTAGTATGATCGAGAAAAACGTCATCGATGCTGAATTGCTAATTGGTGCAGTTTTAGTCACCGGAAAACGTGCCCCCATTCTAGTTTCCCGTGACTTCGTAAAACAAATGCGTCACGGCTCTGTGATTGTCGATGTCGCAGTAGATCAAGGCGGTTGCGTCGAAACCTTACATCCCACTTCCCACACCCAACCAACCTACTTAGAAGAAGGCGTAGTCCATTACGGCGTACCCAATATGCCTGGAGCCGTTCCTTGGACTGCTACCCAAGCCCTCAACAATAGTACTTTACCTTACGTTCTTAAACTAGCTAATCACGGCTTAAAAGCTTTGGAAATCGATCCTTTTTTGGCTAAAGGTTTGAACGTACACGATCGTCAATTGGTACATCCAGCAGTTAAAGAAGTGTTTCCTAATTTAACCTAGTACTTATTTAACAGGGTGCGTTATTGCTAACGTAACGCACCATCTACGACAATACTCTAGTTAGAATCGAGTCGCTTGTAACAATAACGTAAGTAACTCAATAAAAATTAATTGTTCTATTATTTTTTAAGCTTAACTAAAAATTTAGTTACTGAGGCTAATAAAAAGTAAAATTTAAATTAGAAAAGGTGAGCGGGGAGAATTCCGAGTGGCAACAATACTAATTATCGATGATGCAGCACTCAGCCGTCAATTACTGCGGAGAATTTTACAGCCTGAAGGTTACACAATTTGGGAGGCTAAAAATGGATTGGAAGGATTGGAATTACTTGTTAAACAACAACAGCGACCTGATTGCATTTTAGTAGATATTTTAATGCCAGAAATGGGAGGAGTGGAATTTCTCAAAGCGATACGTCAGCAAGAAATTAAAATTCCCACAATTGTGATTACTGCGGATATTCAAGAGACGACGCGAGTGGAATGCTTGGAACTAGGAGCAATGACAGTTATTCACAAGTTAGTTAAACCGGACGAACTACGCCATTGGATTAAAAAAGCATTAAAAAATTTACCCCAAGAAGAAAGTTATGAAACTAACACTTAGTCATATAGACGCTTTACAAGAATTAGTTAATATTGGTGTAGGTCGAGCAGCTGGCGTATTAAATGATATGCTGGCTTCCCCTATTCAGCTACATATTCCAGAGGTGAGACTCTTAACTCCTGAAGAGTTAAAACGAGAATTGAAAACTCAATTTAATGACGGTTTATTGGCTACGGTACAGTTAAGTTTTACTGGCTCTTTTAGTGGTACGGCTGAACTCGTTTTCCCCACAGAAAGTGCGGCTAATTTAGTATCAGTTTTGACGGGAGAGGAACCGGGAACCCCTGATTTAGATGTGGTGAAAATTGGCGCTTTGCTGGAGGTAGGAAATATTGTTTTAAATGGCATTATGGGTTCTTTAAGTAATGCCTTAATTGAGCATTTAGATTATTCTTTACCTGCTTATAGTGAAAGTAAGGTCAGTAACTTTCCGATTTTTGCGGGCATTGATGAGAATACCAGAATTCTTTTAGCTCATACCTGTTTTATAATTGAACAATTACATATTTCTGGAGACATTATTTTAATGTTCACAATTGGCTCGTTAGATGCTCTCCTCAAGGCGATCGATCTAGCTTTTGGTGAAGCATTATGAACGATCTAGAATCGGCTCAAAAAGAATTTGGCATTCTCGATCGCGTTCTCGAAGGGGTTTTCGTGATCCGAGAAGATTTTAGCGTTATGTTTTGGAACCGCTGTTTAGAAAATTGGACGGGAATTTCTCGTGGCGAGATTTTGGGAAAAAATATTGCCACTTATTTTCCCCATTTACATCAACCAAAATACATTTTTCGCCTGCAACAGATTTTTTCTGGTGGCCCGCCGACGATCTTTTCTTCGCAATTACATAAATCAATTATTCCTTGTGAGTTACCAAATGGAAGATGGCGAATTCAGCATACAACAGTAACACCTGTACCAGCAATAAATTCCCAAGTGGAAGAGAGTAAAAGTATTGGCGATCGCTTGCTAAATAAAGATCCATTTTATGCGTTATTTCTTATCGAAGATGTCACTGATTTAACACAACGTATCCAAGATTATCGCACCATGCGCGATCAAGCTTTGGAAGAAATTAATGAGCGTAAAAAGGTAGAAGCAGAATTAAGAAAAAGTCAGCACTTTATTCAAAAAGTAGCTGATACGGCTCCGTACCTTCTATATATATATGATTTAATCGATAAACAAAGTAAATATTTTAATGAACAAGTCAGTATATTACTGGGATATAGTTGTGCAGAAATTCAAGCGATGGATGCAAATACCTTTGCTAAGTTGATTCATCCAGAAGATTTAGCTCAACTTCCGGCACATTTTGCCAAATTCGATCGTGCCCAAGACGGGGATATAATTGAAATTGAGTACCGGGTACTTCATAGCTCAGGAGAATGGCTCTGGTTTCATTGTCGAGAAGTAATTTTTACCCGAACAGAAGAAGGTTTACCGCAAAGAATTTTAGGAACAGCGCAGGATATTAGCGAACGGAAAAAAGCCGAAACAGCTTTACAATTGCAAATAGAAAAAGAGAGGTTAATGGCGGGAATTACTCAACAGATTCGCCGTTCCTTAAACTTAAATGAAGTTCTCCATACTGCGGTAACAGAAGTGCGGCATTTTTTGCAAGCCGATCGCGCGATCGTTTGTCGCTTTCAGCATCATGGTGATTGGGAAAATGAAAACTTGCAATCAGGAATCATTACCGTAGAATCAAGATCGGAAGATTGCCAAACAATCTTAGGATTAAGAATCCCACGCTCTTCTTTAACTCAGAATTACTACTGTTCATATAAAGAAAGTGGCATCAGTAAAATAGACGAAGTATGTAATGATAATTGCCATTGTTCCCATCAAGGATTACTCAGGAAATGGCAAGTAAAATCTAGCTTAGAAGTGCCGATTCGCCAAGGTAAGAAATTATGGGGAATTCTGATGGTGCATCATTGCCAATCAACTAGAAAATGGCAATCATTAGAAGTAGATTTAATCAAAGAATTAGCTAATCAATTAACGATCGCCATTCAACAAGCCGAACTTTACCAAAGACTACAAACAGCGAATCAAGAATTAGCCCGATTAGCCTCATCAGATAGCTTAACTCAATTGGCAAATCGGCGGCGTTTCGATGAATATTTAACGAAAGAATGGCGCAGATTAGAAAGAGAAAAAGCACCTTTATCTTTGATTATATGTGATGTAGATTTTTTCAAAACATTTAATGATACTTATGGGCATCAAGCCGGAGATTTTTGTTTACAAGAAGTAGCGATCGCCATTAGTAAAGCCGTGAAAAGACCAGCGGATTTAGTCGCCCGTTACGGAGGCGAAGAATTTGCCATCATCTTACCTCGTACTCCCATTGATGGCGCATATCATGTAGCAGAAACTATGAGAAAAAACGTCATGGGATTGAAGATATCTCACTCAGGTTCCGATGTTAGCCAATATGTTACCATCAGCATCGGAATTACTTGCGTAGTTCCCCATTATCGCTTTTGGCCTGCAAAACTAATTGAAGCAGCAGACAAAGCCCTTTATCAAGCAAAAAAAGCCGGGAGAAATTGTGCGATCGGAATGTGTTTAGAATCAACTATTGTTTAACAAGGCAGAAGGCAGAAGAGAGAAGGGAAGGAAGGTTCAACTTTCCCCTATTTCCTCATCTTCCCTGCCTTTCTTTGCTAAAAATATGCGATAACATCACAAATGTAGTACAAAACACATCAGAAGTCAGTTATGGAAACAGATTCATTACCAACAGAGGTGATTCTGACGTATCCGCGTCGTTCTCTGGGTAAAATCAACCTCGACTGGACACCTCAACCCGGAAACTATCTTAATTTAGAGGGTCAAACTTACGCTGTTTTAGAACGCAGTCACCGCTACCAATACAAGCTAGGTGGCTATGAACTCCATAAAATCGCCCTTTATGTCCAATCAGCGCCAAATACTGCCGATCGCAGTTTATATCAAGGACGCTGGGTAGTAGGAGACGCTAGTTGTCGATTTAACGCACACTCGGAAATTATGCGCTGTGCGGTTAATCCAGAGGGACCATGCGATCGCTGTCGTCATTATGAATCATCCGCTGCTGGATAAGCTTCCATCACTGACCATTTTCTAACATTTCTCCGACTGTTAAACGAGTTCCGTTAACGAAATCCCATCCCGACTGGGGACGTTTGCCAGCCATTTGAATTTCTCGCAGTAGCAAAAGTCCCTGTCCGGTTTGAATGATGGGACCCATTCCCTTGGCAAGGCTTACCACTTCCCCAGGTTTACCAGTGTGCGAAGATAAATTATTCCCCTCTTTTTCTAACTCGCTGAAGGATGAAGGTAAATCTGCCCAATATTCCGTACCAAGGGGGGCAGTAGCAGTAATTTTTAGCGGTTTTCCTCGTAAAGTTGCCACACAATCAGGATAAAATCCGCGAATTTGGTTGTGTAATGCGATCGCCTCCCGCGACCAATCTATCAAATAATCAGGCTTTTTAATCAGGGAAGCATAAGTAGCTATTGAGTCATCTTGGGGAGTTGCTTCAATTTCTTGACGCTGCAATTTTAATAGAGTTTCGATTAACAAATCTGCGCCTAATTGCGATAAAACTTTAGCCAAATCTAGGGAATTATCTAATAGGGCGATCGGTGTTTCCGCTTTTAACAACATTGCACCAGTATCCATCCCTGCATCCATCAGCATGGTAGTAATACCCGTTTCTTTTTCCCCGTGATACAAACACCATTGAATCGGCGCTGCACCTCGATATTTCGGCAAAATTGAACCATGAACATTTACACAGCCAATTTTCGGCATATCTAAAATTTCTTGCGAAAGTATTTGCCCATAAGCGACTACCACAAACACATCTGCTGCTGTTGCTTGCAGCAAATTCAGAGTTTCTGGATCTTTTTTAATTCTGGTTGGTTGCCAAACTGGTAATTGATTAGTTAAAGCTAACTCTTTCACCGGAGAAGGTATTAATTGATTACCTCTACCACGACGTTTATCCGGTTGAGTAACTACAGCCAAAACTTCAATTTCTGGATGATTTAACAGTTTTTCCAAAGTGGGAACTGCAAATTGTGGTGTGCCAAAAAATACGATTTTCATTAACAAACAAGTAAGAGTAAAGGGTAAGGTTTCCAGGGAAAGAGAAAGGAAAAAATCGCAAGTTTATTTGGGGTTTACTTTAATTTCTATCCGGCGGTTAAATTGGAGGTTGGTTTGATTTTCATCATTAACTAATGGACTAATTTCTCCGTAACCTACAGGTATCCAGGTATATGATTTCCCCAAGGTAGTAGAGAGATATTGCGCGATCGCATCTGCTTGACGAAAGGATAAAGCACGATTGTTACTTGGTTCACCCACACTATCAGTATGTACCCCAATTACCACGCTTGCGCCTGGGTAATTTTGTAACTCATCAACCAATTTATCCAAAACTGGTTTTCCCTCAGTTAATAGAAAACTTTGGTTATCTTCAAACAAAACATCTGAAGGAATTTTTCCGCTGAGAGTATCAGGATTAATCAAGGGTTGAGTAGATAAAGCCAATTGACTAGCTGTTGGGAGTTTAGCCAAGTTTACCCGCAATTGTTGGCGAATTGCTTTAATTCTGGCTTCTAGTTTAGCGCGATCGCTTGCCGTCTTTAACTGCCTTTCCAAACGTTGTAACTCTGTTTCCAGTTGCTTCCTTTGCGCCTGTGTTAATTGCGCCTTAGCCTCCGGTTGAACAGCAACGTTAGCATTATCACTACTCTCATCTGTACTCATACCTGGAAGTAATTCCGGTACTCTAGCTACCAAAGGTTTTTGCGGTGTTGTTGCCGGATAAATAGTAGCTAATGCCACACCTAAAAGGGCAGCAAAACCACCTCCTACCAGCAACAATAAAAACCTAAACAGAAAAACTAAGAAAAATCGCCCCATGTTGATTATTTGAATAGGAAGAAACAGAAATAAGTCGATCGGGAGCCAAAAAAACTTACTCTTGTTTGGCTGTTTCTGTCAAGCACCTAGAAGACGGATTTTGATTGAATTAGATAAACTCTTCCCCAAAATATTCCCAACAACTACAAATAAATTTACAACTAACACTAGCAATTTGTTCAGATATGTATAAAATAAGCTCAACCGTTCCTTTGGCTGTTCCTCCTTACACTAGAAGCACTCTCAAGAGAAGGATCAATGTTGAAACATCCTCTGCATATCATTCGGTATCTAATTAAACCTCGCCAGTTAGCGATCGCAACTGTGCTACTGATAAGTTCCGCTTTAGTAGCGGGAAATTTGTCTGCCTCTGCGAAAAGGGTAGTACGGACAAAGCCTGTAACACAACAGCTACGTAACCAAAAAACGGTTCCGGCAATTCGTACTACTCCCACAGCAATAGAACCTACTCAGCAAGTCGATCCCTTGGAAAGTCCCTATCCTGTACCTTGGACTTGGGTAATGTCAACTCACGAACAAGTTAGTTCGACAAAAGGTTCAGGAGTTCGCTTCTACCGCACTCCTTCTGTGATTTCGCCAGATGGTAAATATGCTGCTTATAGTAGGGTGCAATTACAAGTTAAGCCAGAACTTTATCACAGTCATGTAAGTAGTGTAATGTTTGTGGAGAATTTGCAAACTAAGCAGTTGCGAGTGGTGACGGCTAGTTCTCCTTTAGCAAATAATCCCAATAGAGCCAAAGAACCTGGGGATCAGCCGGGGATTGTAACTATTTTAATCCCGGTTTCTTGGTCGGCAAATGGCGATCGACTTTTAGCGCGTCAATTTGAAGGTAGTCTCAGCGCCTCAGACGCTTCTGACTATGCAGTAGTTTGGGATCGGAGCAATGGTCGCAGTAATACAATTATTCCTAGTAATGCTGCCGAATACGGTCAAGCTATTTTGTTAGGTTGGAGTAAAGTTAACCCCAAAGAAGTGATTTTCCAAGCTGGGGAATTAGGCGAGGAAAAACGTCAATTATGGGCGGTTAATTTGCAGGGGAAAACGATCGCCGCTAAAGAAAACGATCAGCCGATCGTTTTTGGCAGAACCATTAAACAAGCTTGGGCAGGCCCTCAAACTGGTTGGTAATTACTAAACTATTACAGAAACCCGGTTTCTTGAAGAAACCGGGTTTCTCAATTTAGGTTTGCCAACAGTTGATTAGCTAACTCAATAGCTGCGATCGGATTTTCGGCAATTAAAATTTGCTGTTTGGCTAAACTGTGAAAAAAAGCTTTACTTGGCTGATTATTATTCAATAAAATTACTTTTTTATTTACTTTTAAAGCTAAAGCAATTTCGGCAGCGGTTCCTGTACCCATACCACAAGCAATAATTATATCGCTGGAAAGCACATTAATATTATTTCGGGCATTTCCCAAATCGGTAACAATAGCAATATCTACAGCATCCGAAGCGGTGGTAGTATCAGATGAGGGAAGAATACCGACGGTTAAACCATTGGCGGATTTTGCACCTTTACTGGCAGCATCCATCACACCTTCATTTCTTCCACCTGTTAGTAATACCCATCCAGCTTGGGCAATTAATTTTCCTAGCTGATAAGCATTTTCTACATCAAGGTCTGTGGCGTTAGCGCCTGGACCCATGACACCAACGATAATTTTTTTCATCACCAACTCTAACTTTTTATATGACAAAAATCTCTGTAGATATTGTGGAACAAATGCGGGAGGACTTGCTGGAAGATTCGCGGTTAACTATTAACTTTCTGATTCTGACAGTGGGTTCTTGTTTAATTGCTACCTTTGGTTTAGTTAGTAATAGTGCAGCTGTAATTATTGGGGCGATGATTGTTGCACCATTAATGTTACCGTTGCGGGGATTAGCTTTTGGGGCTTTGGAAGGAGATCCAGAGTTATTCCGAGATGCGTTGAAAGCGATCGCTATTGCTACTCCTCTCGCTATCCTAGCTTCCTGGTCGATTGGACGTTTAATTGGTTTACCTGAATTTGGATCGGAAGTTCTGTCTCGGACTCAACCAACTTTACTTGATTTGGGAATTGCTGTCGTCGCTGGTGGAATTAGTGGTTTTGCTAAGGTTAGACCAAAAATTAGTGATGCTTTGGCGGGAACTGCGATCGCCGTTGCCTTAATGCCTCCCATTTGCGTGGTTGGCTTAAGTTTATCCCAAGGACTGTGGAATTACAGTTGGGGCGCTTTCTTACTTTACATTACCAATTTGTTAGGTATTATCCTCGCCTGTATGTTGGTGTTTGTCAGTGCTGGTTACGCTAAATACAGCCACGCTTTGAGTTGGACTTTAGGTTTAGCTAGCATTTTAGTGATCCCTTTAGGAATCAGTTTTTTTCAACTCCTCAGACAAGCTCAAATTCACCACACGATTAAGACAATTCTCCTTAACCGTACTATTACGGTGGGTCAGATGGTGGAACTCAGGCACACCGAAGTTAACTGGTCAACCAATCCACCTACAGTTTACTTAAGAGTCCGATCGAGCAATCAGATTACTCCTAAGCAAGTTCGCCTGGTAGAGGAGTTTATTGCTAAAGAAGTCGGTAGACCTTTTACTTTATTGTTTCAAGTGGAACAAATTCAGGAAGTTACAGCAGAAGATTACACAGAATCACCCAAACAATAATTTTTTTATCTAGTGACTATTACTGTGCTTTTTTATGTATACCCTTAAGTAGAGGTTAGTATATTTATATAAATTGTAAACAGCCTCTGGAGCGATCGCTTTTGCCGAAAAACCCTGTTAATTCAGGTATTTGGCTGAAAAGAAGTGAAAAACACAATACTATACAGTTATGAAGTTTCTGTGAAATTACCTAAAAAAGCTTGATGTTTACTGGTAAACTTACTTAAGTTAGTAAATGAGCAACGATATAAAAGCGGATTGTTTACGTAGTTACCGCAGTTCGCTCCGATCGGTTCGAGTTACAAATCGTCTGATTGGCTCTTCACGATCGGAACTGTTAGCGATCTGACTCTGACAACATCTACTGATTCAATCAAACAGCTAAAGGGGTATAGATACAATGTCCATCACTCATATCATAAAAAATTTATCAGAAAATAATTGGAATAATCAAAAAAATGATTATAGCCAACTACAAAGCAAAAACCCTAGAATAAATTTAGTTACAAACCCTGCCGAACTCAGAGCGAATGATATAGTAGATTGGGGAAATTGCGGTAAAGAATTTGATTTTCTTCCTACTCCTTTATCGGTTAAATCTACCAATGGATTGTCACTAAAATTAAGCTCTTTAGGAACTTTTCTGCGCCTGACTGAAGGTAGCGGCATTAAAGGAAACTTTACATCAGGAGATGAATTACTGTTTTTAGAATTTGCTGACAGTGCTATTACAATTGATTTTGCTACTCCTATATTTGGTATCGGGACTCAAATTCAAAGAGCATTTTTTGGTGCTTTTACAGGAATAATCGAAGCCTTCGATCGCAGTGGTAAAAGCTTAGGCAAATTCTCTGTTTCTGGTAAGAGCAATAGCTCAACACCATTTATTGGCGTAGTGAGCGAGACTGCTAATATTAGCAGAATTACCTTATATGTACCGGAAAATGGTGGTTATGGTTTTACAATTAACGGGTTGAGTATAGTCACTCAATTAGAGCAACCAACTCTCCCCAGCAATTTGTTTCTATTCAATAAAAACAGATCTGTGAGTACAACCTTCAATATTTTTCAGTACAACAATTAAAGTTGATTCGGCTACTTAAAAGATCGATCCACAAATCATTCCCCCAAGTAATCCAAATCCAATCCAGACATTTTGGCGGAAGATTTGTCCATAAACAGGGTTTGGTAAATCGGCTTTGCGTAATTGGGAATAATGCCAAACCCAGCTAAGGATGGCAAGGGCGAAAGTTAGCCAAAAGCCGAAATGTAGCTGCATATCTATACCTAACCAAGCTAACAAAACCGCTGTTCCGAACCAAAAAATTCCTACTGCTTCCGGTGCAAATTGACCAAAAAATATGGCACTAGAATTAATTCCAATTCGTCGATCGTCTTCTTTGTCACTCATGGCATAAACGGTATCAAATCCCAGCGTCCAAAATAATGTTGCACCCCAAAGCAACCAAGTATCGAATTCTAAATTTCCTACAGCTGCACTCCAACTAATTAATACGGCGAAACCCCAAGCAATTGATAATACTAATTGGGGGATAGGAAAGACTCGTTTAGCTGAGGGGTAAAAAATAATTACCGGAATTGCGGCGACGCATAACAAAAAGCTTAAAGGATTGAGATAAAGTGCTAATACACCCGCACAACATAAAGCGATAAAAGCGATCGCAATTCCAGTACGAATTGATAAAGCACGAGAAGCTAAAGGACGTTCTTTGGTTCTTTCCACTTGTGGATCGATATCTCGATCCCACAAATCATTCACCACACAACCAGCAGCACTTGTAGCTAAACTCCCCAACACAATTACTCCGACAAGTGGCGCTGGTGGAGTACCCCTAGCGGCTAAAAACACTGCCCAAAGTGCGGGTATCATTAAAATTAAACGTCCTGCTGGTTTATCCCATCTCAGCAGTCGAATGATGGTAGCACCGGGAAAGGTTTGCTGTGTGTCTTGAGTGAGCATAGTTGAGTACGATATCAATCTTCATCCTTGACTAAAAATATCGTTACATTATTTGGTTTTGTTTGCCAAAAAAATTCCTTTTTGCCCAGATTTGGCAGAAAATACCGTCCTTACAGACTGCTGAATGATAATAAGTCTCTATTAGTTTAACGGGAAAGAAGGGGAAAAACTGATATTATTCCTGAAAGGAGGGGGTAAAAGCTGTTATCGTCAACACAATTCTTATGGAAAATGCTCTTGTGGAAAATGCGGTAAATATTCCTAGTGCTGCGGGGTCGAAGAATCGTATTATTGCTGCTGTTGATATTGGGACAAATTCGATTCACATGGTAGTTGTGCAAATTATGCCGGAACTACCAGCTTTTATAATTATTGAACGGGAAAAAGATACAGTTAGGTTAGGCGATCGCGATCCCGATACCCACAACTTAAAACCGGAAGCAATGGAAAGGGCAATTTCGACTTTACATCGTTGTCGAGAAGTTGCCAAAACTTTGAATGCAGAACAAATTATTGCGGTGGCGACTAGTGCAGTACGGGAAGCACCAAATGGGCGAGATTTTCTCAAAAGAATTGAAGCGGAAACTGGGGTAGTTGTTGATTTAATTTCGGGACAAGAGGAAGCGAGAAGGATTTATTTAGGCGTTTTATCGGGGATGGAATTTAATAACCAGCCCCACATTATTATTGATATTGGGGGCGGTTCTACTGAGTTAATTTTAGGAGATAGTCACGAACCGCGATCGCTCAGTAGCACCAAAGTTGGCGCAGTTCGACTTAGTGCGGAATTTATCACTACCGATCCGATTAGTAACTCGGAATTTTATTACCTGCAAGCTTACATTCGGGTAATGTTAGAAAGAGCAGTTGATGAGTTAAAAGCTAACTTAAAACCTGGGGAATTTCCCCGTTTAGTCGGAACTGCGGGAACAATTGAAACTTTAGCCATGATTAACGCCAGGGAAAAATTGGGGATGATTCCTAACCCTTTAAATGGCTATCAATTTAGTTTAAAAGATTTACGAGAAATGGTAAATCGTTTCCGTAAAATGGATAACTCGGAACGTGCTACGATACCGGGAATGTCCGATCGGCGATCGGAAATTATTTTAGCAGGTGCTTTAATTTTACAAGAAGCAATGACTTTATTAGGAACAGAAACTATTACCATTTGTGAGCGAAGCTTGCGAGAAGGTGTCATAGTTGATTGGATGCTAACTCATGGCTTAATTGAAGATCGGTTGCGTTATCAAGGTTCAGTTAGAGAACGTAGCGTTTTCAAAACTGCTCAAAAATATCGAGTTGATTTAGCCCATAGTCAAAGAGTCGCAGAATTTGCGGTTAGTATCTTCGATCAAACCCAAGGTAAATTACATAATTGGAGAGATTTAGAAAGAGAATTACTTTGGGCTGGAGCGATTTTACACAATAGCGGACATTATGTTAGTCATTCCGCACACCATAAACATTCTTACTATTTAATTCGCTATAGCGAATTACTTGGTTACACGGAAAGTGAAATTGAACTAATTGCTAATTTAGCTCGATATCACCGAAAAAGTACCCCTAAGAAAAAACATGAAAACTATCGGAATTTGCCGACCAAAGAATATCGCCAAATGGTCTGTCATTTGAGTGCTTTCCTGCGAATAGCTGTAGCATTAGATCGCCGACAAATTGGTGCTATTAATCGCTTGGAGTGTGAGTATCTTTCTGAAGTAGGAGAATTTCACTTAAAACTTTTTCCTAGTTTCCCTGATGATGATTGCGCCTTAGAACTTTGGAGTTTGAATTATAAGAAAGATGCTTTTGAGGCTGAGTATAACTTGAAATTGGTTGCTCAGTTGGAGCCTAATGCTGTTAATGTTAGTTTAAGATAGGTAGGTACAACTAACTTACCAGAATTTAGGTTGCGCGATTCGCGAAGCGATCCCTTCGGGAATCCTTCCTCGATCTGCGAAAATGAAAATTCATGAAAACAAACAGCCTGTTTTATCACTTATTTCAAAATTTCCCCAGTATCTTCTTTGAACTTATTGGACACCCGCCAACAGAAACTAATGGTTATGAGTTTCAGTCGGTAGAAATTAAAGATACAAATCAACGTCTTGATGGTGTATTTATTCCGGCTAAACGCACCCGTCAACCAATTTATTTTGTTGAGGTGCAAGCTCAATTTGATGAAGATTTTTACTATCGATTTTTTACCGAAATTTTCCTTTATTTAGGTAACAATAAGTCTAACAGAGATTGGTTTGCTGTGGCGATTTATCCCCGTCGCATTATTGAACCAGTTATTCCTAGACCTTATCAATGGTTAGTAGAAAGCGACCATATTAAGCGTTTTTACTTAGATGAATTAGGACTAATTGCTAATCAATCACTGGGTTTAGGAATGTTAAAGTTGTTAGTAGAAGATGAACCTAAAGCCCAACAACGAGCCGAGTATTTAATTCATCAAATTCAGCAACTAACCCCTACCAACGAACAACCAAAGTTAGCGGAGTTATTGACCACAATTTTAGCCTATAAATTCCCAGAATCGGGGATTAAGGAGTTAACAAAAATGTTTGAATTAAACGATTTAAAACAAAGCAAACTTTATCAAGAAGCGAAGACAGAGGGTAAATTAGAAACCGTACCTCTGTTATTAGAATTAGGATTGACTGTAGAGAGAATTGCTCAAGAATTACAATTGGATCTGGAAGCTGTGAAAGAAGCAGCGAAAGAATTAGCTAGTCAAGCAACGAGTTTGGAATAGCTATTTTGGGGACTGGGGAATTAGTGTTAGCTAAGTTTTGATGGTTATACAAAAATTCCGCGTCAAATTCCAGATCTGTTGATTTCACCAAAAATCACCTAATCTTTAGTTTTTTCGGGTAAAACTGAGCAGTGATTAATTTCCCCGTAGTGTTTGATACCTGTAGGAAGCATAAGTATCAAAAATTGCTCCGACTACAGCAAAGGTTAACCCGATCGCTAAAATACCTTCGATCGGGGAACCATCACCAAACGTTTCCAAAAAATTCGCCAATCCTTCAATCCCTGACTGACAAAGAAATTCTAAACCGGGAACAAAGCCCACCAAACATAGACCAACTAAGATTACACCAATCAGAACTACTGGAGCAACGAAGCTGAAAGCAGTGGTTAGCAGCAAACGAAAGAACTTCGGTAGAATACTCATGCTCTCAAATATATAGTGCGACTGAACTTGGTCACGGCAAGTTGATCGATCAACTTCACCACTAATACAATAAGCGCAATCCCCAGATTCGGAGCCAAAGTTTAAAAATCTTAAATCTTCCTTAAGAAAACGTAGAGTAAGTCCTAAGTTTGTAATAGAGACAAGGAGCAGGATCGGCTTTAATGAAACAGATGCAATACAAACTTTCCCGCAGTGAGTCAAACAAGTTCTAATTCTGATTTAGAGAAATGGGGGCGGCGCTTAGTAGCGGCGGTTTTCCTGGGTGGACAAGTGATAGTCCATTTACTCAAGGGCAAAATTCATCGGCGCAACACCTTAGAGCAAATGGCAACGGTTGGGCCAGAATCATTGTTAATTGCCTTAATCACAGCTGCTTTTGTGGGGATGGTGTTTACAGTGCAGGTGGCGCGAGAGTTTATTAGCTTAGGTGCAGGTAGCACTGTCGGGGGAGTTTTAGCCTTAGCATTAGCCCGCGAACTCGCGCCGATTTTGACTGCGGTAGTATTAGCGGGAAGGATCGGTTCAGCTTTTGCGGCGGAAATTGGCACAATGAGAGTCACAGAACAAATTGATGCTCTGTATATGTTGAAAACAGATCCGATCGATTATTTGGTGATTCCGCGTGCGATCGCCTGTTGCCTAATGCTGCCAATTTTAACCCTGATGAGTTTACTAACTGGCTTATTTGGTGGATTAATCATCTCTAGTAGTATGTACGGGATCTCCCAGACAGTATTTTTAGAGTCTGTGCGTAGCTTCCTCTCAGTTTGGGATATTTGTAGCGGCGAGATTAAAGCTTTTTGCTTTGGCGCTTTAATTGCGATTATCGGTTGTAGTTGGGGTTTAACTACTTCCGGGGGAGCCAAAGGTGTGGGACAATCAACTACAACTGCTGTAGTAACTGCCTTGCTAGCGATCTTTATTAGTAACTTCTTTTTGAGTTGGTTAATGTTCCAGGGAACAGGCAGTGCAGTGTTACAAGGATTGTGAGATGGGGGTACTGGGGACTAGGTACTGGGGACTGGGGACTGGGAAAGTTAAATTAGTAGGGTGCGTTAGTGCTATCGTAACGCACCATTCGTCCTATAAGTTTTACAGTCCTACCAAGGTTTGTGAGATACTAAACCTTTAAAATAGTATTGTTTGGTGTTCTTAAAGTTAGGAAGGAAAGACGGTGACTACGGCTACTCCGATCGAATCACAACAAACTGTTGAATTAGCTCCCAGCTACACCATACCTTTAGTTTTAGTTTTGGGGGCAATACCATTATTATTGGTGTTACCTTGGCTAAGTTTAATAATTGCCGCTTTTGGTTTGTTTCTGTTGTTCCAAACTGTCACCATTCGGCTAAAATTTACCCCAACAGCTTTGGAAGTTTATCGCAGTGAAAAATTGATTCGTAACTTTCCTTACTCCGAATGGCAAAATTGGCGGATATTTTGGCTTCCTGTGCCAATTTTGTTCTACTTTAAAGAAGTTAAAAGCATTCATTTTGTGCCGATTATTTTCGACCCCAAAATGCTACAAACCTGTTTAGAACAGCGTTGTCCCCGAAACTAGTTGTTATCTGTTATTAGTTTAAATGAATTCAGACTCAACCCCTCTACAAAAATCAGACTCAGAACCTAATGTCGATCCTTGGGCAGATTCCGAGCCGGAAACTGTCACTTTGGGGCAAACTCAAGCACTATCAGAACCCTCAATTTCTGATGTTAATCCTGTGCCAATATTGAACAATTCATCAGCGGAAAATGAAGTAACTAAGTGGGAAGAAAGAGTAGCTCAATTGCAGGAGCAAGAACGAGCACTTAAACAACAAATTGCTACTTTACAAGGTGACTATACTCGACAAATAGCAGATATGCAAACTGCGATGAGTCGGGTAGTGCAAGAAAGTTTGCGAGATTTAGAACAACGGCGACAAACTTTACAATTAGCAGTCGAACAATTAGAACGTCGCCAAGAACGCATTCGCCAGGAAATGAAAACGACTTTTGCGGGTGTTTCTCAAGATTTGGCTATTCGCGTTCAAGGTTTTAAAGATTATTTAGTTGGGAGTTTACAAGATTTAGCAACAGCGGCGGAACAATTAGATTTAATTCCCCAAGTTGAAGAGTCGGAAATGGTGGAAGTAAAAGAGGCGAAACCTGCAAAAAATACTTCTGGAACTCCTCAATTTGCGGAACAAGGTTTTGAGGAACAAGCTAAGATAATTCGCCAATTATTAGATCAATATCGCACTCGCCCAGATTATTATGGCCCGCCTTGGCAATTGCGGCGCACTTTTGAACCAGTTCATGCGGAAAGAGCTTCGCAATGGTTTTTTACGCAAGGTGGAAAGGGGGCGTTGCGATCGCTAGGAACTCGCTTACAAAATATCTTGGTAGCTTCCTCAATTATCTCGGTTTTAACTGAGTTGTATGACGATCGCCTTCGCACTTTAATTTTGGCAAATAGTCCCGAACGTTTGGGCGAATGGCGACGCGGTTTACAAGACTGTTTAGGCATCTCTCGCGGTGATTTTGGCCCCGACCAAGGTTTGGCTTTATTTGAAGCGCCTGAAGCCTTGGCAGCCAAAGCAGAAAGGATAGTTAAAGAAGGGGATTTGCCGTTTATTATTATTGATGAAACAGAAGATCAAATCAGTCTTTCTGTGTTGCAATTTCCCCTGTGGTTAGCTTTTGCTCCCGATCCGCAATCTCCTAGTTATTCTTACGATCGGTATTAGTTAGGGATTGGGTACTAGGGATTAGGGATTGGGGATTGGGTAAGGGAATCAAGTTACCTTTACCCAATAATTATGAAAATTTTTCATTACAAAAAAGGTGATTGTGATGGGGATAACTGTTAGTATTGGGCTGTTGTTAGTGGCTTATTTGTTTGGTTCTTTTCCTACTGGTTTTTTAGCTGCTAAATTGTTGAAAGGTATTGATATTCGTGATGAAGGTTCTGGTTCGATCGGGGCAACAAATGTACTGCGAACTTTGGGAAAAGGGCCAGCAATTTTGGTTTTGTTAGTTGATGCTTTGAAGGGTGCTTTGGCGATCGCTCTCGCCAATTGGATTTATCCTTTTACTAACAATGAAAGTTTACCTTTACCTTGGTTAGTTACTTTAGCCGGATTATTTGCTGTTATTGGTCACAGTTTACCCGTTTGGTTGAATTTCAAAGGGGGAAAATCTGTGGCGACAAGTTTGGGCATTCTGTTAGCAATGTCTTGGCAAGTTGGGTTAGCAACTTTGGGTGTCTTTGCGGTTGTTGTGGCAATTACCCGAATTGTTTCGATTAGTTCGATCGCGGGTGCAATCGCAGTTTCCCTGTTCATGATTTTGTTTAAACAACCCCTACCCTATTTAATATTTGCTATTGCCGCAGGTGTGTATGTAATTTGGCGACATCGCAGCAATATTCAACGAATAATTGCCGGAACAGAACCGAAAATTGGGCAAAAATTAGTAACAGAAACCGAGCCAAGTTTAGAAGGTAGTTAAACATCAAAAATCAAAAACGAAAAACAGGTTATTTTTCTCGTTCCTTCACCTGTGTCCCCCTGCGCCCTTGCTAACTTCCTAATTCTTTAGATCGGCGATAAGCGGCTTTGACTGCTTCAATAATTGCCGATCGAAAACCTGCTTTTTCCAACTCCGCAATTCCCGCAATTGTCGTACCACCAGGACTAGTTACTCTATCTTTTAAATCAGCTGGGTGCATTCCTGATTCTTTTAAAAGTTGGGCTGTACCAAAGACAGTTTGTAATGCTAATTGAAATGCGATCGCTCTTGGTAAACCCGCAGCTACCCCACCATCACTGAGAGCTTCAATTAAGATTGCCACATAACCGGGCCCAGAACCCGAAAGTCCCGTTACCGCATCTAGCATAGTTTCGGGAACTTCCACCACTTCGCCCACCGCTTGAAAGATGCGTTTTGCTTGTTCCAGGTGTTCTGGTTTTACTAGTTTACCGGATGCGATCGCACTCATCCCCGCCCCTACCGTTGCTGGAGTATTGGGCATAGCCCGAATTACCGGATGTTGAGGAAACGCCTTTTCCAACTTACTTAAAGGTACTCCCGCTAAAATCGAAATTACTAAAGAAGATGCAGAAACATCGGATAATTCGATCGCCACCTCTGCAAACACCTGGGGTTTAATTGCCAAGAATAAAACCTCAGCCGCAGTTGCCACTTCCCGGTTTTCTCCTGTTACCCCAACGCCGTATTTTTCGGCTAAAAAACTGCGCCGAGAAGGTAAAGGATCGCTAACCAAAACCTGCGATCCTTGATAGATGCCCAGATTAATTAAGCGGGATAAGAGAGCTTCTCCCATTACCCCGCCGCCAATTACACCAAATTTAATCGTCATTTATTATTTGTCAACTATGATTTGCAATTAAGTAGTAAGTAGTGAGTTCAAGTTTTAATTTTTCCCTTAAGAAACTCAAAAAGGTAACTTTCTCACTACTAACTACCTACGATCTACTTAAAGAGACTGGATGAAACGTTGTTCAGTAGTGTTTGTCCAAGTTGGTGTAGGAGTACCTGTCCGCGGAGAACGTGCTTGTGGGTTTTGAGATGGTACTTCATGAATTACACCAGATTGGGTGCTAACTTGGACGCAGCTAGGAGTAAACAAGAAGATGCTTTCGCCAATTCTTTCTTGATGACCATCGATCGCGTAAGTACCGCCAGCAATAAAGTCTACCGCCCTTTGTGCTTGGTCGGGGTCCATCATGGTCAAGTTTAATACTACTGACTTCCGTTCCCGCAAAGCTTGAATTGCTTGAGGCATTTCTTCAAAAGTGCGAGGTTCCATCACTAATACTTCGGAAAAACCGTTAGTAACTCCAGGCATTCCAATCACGTTATTCATTGTTGAGCTAATATTTGTAGTTGTGTTTGTGGTTGTGGTTGTGGTTTCTGGTACTACACTCATGCGATCGCGTAACCGACGACGTTGACGACGGTCTTCCTCCGTAGTTGGTTGAGCATTCTGTTCTTGGTAGGTATTTTGGTAATTACCTCTTTCGTCTACCTCATCGTACTCTTCATACTCGTAAGTTGCTGGTTCATTCAGACCTACGAAATCCTTAAGTTTGCCAAAGATATTCACGGTTTTTTTACTCCATTGAAACTAGAGTTCAGTGACGTATGCCAGACTTCAACTGTTACACAATTTCAGGCTGACTGCTCTTCGAGAAGATTTGTCTTCGAGAGCAAGAGTTTTATAGTGAAGCTACGCCCAACTCCACTGGTGGGAGTATACCTGCGCTAGTCAAGGCTACCCGACAATTTAGCTGAGGTTCGCTTCGACGATTTAAACTAAGGTACTGAACCGAAAAAGCACCCTATTTTATTTATCACGTCTTGACGCTGCAAATATATTAGCGAATGCTTGGTTTAATTCTACAGGTGGAAGGGAAGAATCAATGCTGAATTTGCCAAAATAAAATTTTCCTTTCATTTACAGCAATTTGGTGTTTGTTCCCCGGATTTTTGTCCCTTTCCCCGGCAGCAAAACTTCAAGACCTTTCGCCAAATAGTGTGCGTCCTAAGCGTACCATTGTTGCACCTGCTTGGACTGCTAAATGATAATCGTCTGACATTCCCATTGACAAGTGTTCCATTGTAATATTTGACCAATTTTGCTGCTGAATTTTTGCCGCTAGGGAGCGTGTATTTTGAAACAGCGTCAAAATTTCTTCCGATCCTAAATCTAAGGGGGCGATCGTCATTAACCCTTTAATTTGTAAGTTTTGGCACTCATTAAGTGCTGGCAAATCGGTGGAAAGTTCCTCCACTGTCCAACCATACTTATTGGGGTCGGGTAGCAATTTTACTTGGAGCAAAACTTGAGGATTTGTTGACAAAGAGGTTGCCAAACGATTTAATGCTTGAGCTAACTTCAAACTGTCTAAAGAGTGAATCCAGGGAAAATGTTCCAAGGCTTTTTTTGCCTTGTTAGTTTGTAAATGCCCAATTAAGTGCCAAGTGATATCCGGTAAATCTTGCAGTTGAGATTGTTTGGCTGCGGCTTCTTGCACGCGACTTTCACCAAAGTCACGAATGCCAGCTGTGTATGCTTCCCGAATTGCTTCTGCTGATACCTGTTTGCTAACAGCAATTAAGCGAACGGTTTCTGGTAGTTGTTGGCGAATGGTAGCAATGCGATCGGTAATATTATTAGACAAGTGAGAGGATGTCATTGAAAAGTGCGCTGGTGAATCAAAATCAGCTTATCGTATTCTTCAGTTTGACCTGCACGCCTTAACATTCTAAGGCGATTTTCTACCAATAACCGCGAGTCAGAACGGCTAATTGGTTCGCAAGAAAGTCCTGATGGAGAAGTAGTTACTAAAAAAAATAGGCGTTGGGCATAGAGTGTGGTATACAACTCTTTATTTTCCTCCAATACACAAACTCGGTAAAGTAGGCCAAATGTCGGATGATTTAGGTAAGTCTCGGTACTCATCAATTCTTCAAAGTGAGATGATTAATAATGGCTTCAGCTAAAAAAATTCACATAGCAGGATAATCCGGGTGAGTTCAGCTATTGGAGAAATTAACAATCCCTTTGTTGACAAGGAGTATAAACTTTTTACTGACATCTGTCACCAAACTATCTGGATCTTTACCCTGACTATCCAAAGTAGTAATTTCTATTACCTATTAATTACTCTATAGCAATTATGGTCTGATGATGACAGTAATTGATTGCTGTTTTTCCAGAATTAGGGAAGTTAATTTTTTTGTGTCCTTTGCTACAACTTATTGGTTACATTGTGCCGTTACCCCAAATTACTCGCATTCCCCAGAATACCGCTAAAGCTGCCATTGCTAACCAATCAACTCTTAAAAAGCGTAACTGGTGCCATTTCACTTGATGTTGATTTGGGCTAGTAAAACCGCGCACTTTCATGGCGCTAGAAATTTGTTCGGCGCGTAATAAGAGGTTTTGTAATAATGTTTCCGCTACCATCAACCAAACTTTAATGCTTTTGCGAATACCGAGCTTTTTCCAGTTTATTGCTCTTGTCCAGATCGATCGCACTAAGTTTTGAATCTCTTCTAACACCAAAGGAATAAACCGCAAAGATAAAGTTAATGTTAGCGCAATTTCGGTGACAGGCCAATTAAATCTTCGCAACGGTTGCATTAAACTTTCAATTCCGGTGGTAATTTCTTCCGGTGCAGTTGTTAACAAGAACAGATTGGTACTATATATTAAGGTAAACAGTAAAGTACTAACGCGAATTGCTAACTCTAAAGACCTGCGACTAACGGTAAAAGGCCCACTTTTGAAGAGGATATAATTATATTCGGAAAAATCCCAAGCTTGGGTAATTTGCGGTGTTTGATTGTTTGTGTTTGTTGGTTGGGGAGTGGTGGGAGTAATAGGAGTTAAGCTATTGTCAGGGAGTCTGGGTTGATGGTTAACTGTTAGTCCGTCGGGGGCGATCGCACTTAAAATAAAAACCAAAGTACTTAAAATTAGCAACCAACCCATTTGTTGTTTCCACACCCGCAAAGGAATTCTGGCTGTTAATGTAATTAAAATTAATAGTAAAACCAACCCAATTCGCAACAGAGAATTTGCCAAAATTGGGGTAAACAAAAAACTCATTAACCAAGCAAGTTTCACTCTCGGATCGAGTTTATGTAACCAAGTAACTGGCTGTTCTAAATAGAGTCCTAACGGTAGTGTTTTCAATAAATCCATGTTTGTCTTTGGTTATTGGTTAATAGAGTTCTTGCAAAAGCCCTAAATCTTTTTTTACCACAGATATCCACAGATGAACACAGATAAACACAGATGCTATATTGAGGTTATCTGTTTTTGCTAGAGTCTTTTTTTAGTACGCAGATGAAAGCAGATGAACGCAGATAAACGCAGATGGTATATTGAGGTTATCTGTTTTTGCGGGAGTTCTCTTTTTTACTAGAGATGAATACAGATGTTTGAATTGTTAACTCCTCCTTCTCTGTGTCCTCTGCGTCTCTGCGGTTTGGTAAATAGATATAATACTATTTACCAAGAGTCATGAACAAATTTAAACCCTGGTTGCGCGATTTTTACTTCCGCTTTCGATTTCTCGTGATTTCTTACCGCGCCAAAGTAACCGCAATGGTGTACCTTTAAAGCCTAATTGTTTGCGGAATTGGCTTTGAATATAGCGGCGATAGTTATCATTAAAACGCTCAGGAGAATTGACGAAAAGGACAATTGTTGGCGGTTCGCTGGCAACTTGTGTACCATAATAAAGTTTGCCTTGTTTACCTTGACGGCTAACAGGTGGACTATGCCATCTTAAGGCTTCTTCGATTACTTCATTAATTACCGCAGTGGATACTCTACGTTTATGTTCGGCGGCGGCGACTTCTACTAAATCGAGGATTTTTTCTACTCTTTGTCCGGTTTGAGCACTAACAAAAATTCCCTCTGCCCAATCGATAAAATTCAACCGCGATTTTAGGTCTTCTTGATGATCGTAAATGGTGTAGGAATCTTTTTCTACAGCATCCCATTTATTGACAACAATTACACAGGCACGACCTTCTTCTTCAATACGTCCGGCTAATTTTTGGTCTTGTTCGGTAACGCCATCTAAAGCATCAATTACTAATAGGACAACATCGGCGCGACGGATAGCTTTGAAAGCCCGGTTAATACCGAAGAATTCGGGGCCATATTCGACGTTTTTCTTTTTGCGAATTCCGGCGGTGTCAATTAACCGAAATTGTTTGTCTTTGTGTTGAATAACGGTGTCGATCGCATCTCTAGTAGTTCCCGAAATTGGGCTGACAATTGCCCGACTTTCCCCCACAAAGGCGTTTAATAAACTCGATTTTCCTACATTGGGACGACCAACAATTGCTACTTTTATTTCTTCAGTTTCGTCTACTTCGTCAATTGGTGGCAAGTAGGTAATTAATCGATCGAGTAATTCCCCAGTACCGTTACCATGAATCCCGGAAACTGGGTAAGGTTCTCCTAATCCTAATTCCCAAAATTGCACAGCTTGAGTAATACCTTGATCGGGAGATTCGCATTTATTAACTGCTAACAAAATTGGTACTTTTTGGGTGCGTAACCATTCCGCAATTTCTTCATCTCCTGCGGTTGGCCCTGTTTGTCCATCTACTACAAATATAGCTGCGCTTGCTTCTGCTAATGCTGCCATTGCTTGTTCGCGGATCAAAGGTAAAAATTCGGTGTCGTCGTCAAAAACTAAACCACCAGTATCAACAACCGTAAATTCGCGATCGCACCAGTAAGCACGTCGATAAGTGCGATCGCGTGTTACTCCTGGTTGATCGTGAACAATAGCATCTTTTCCCCCTGCCAAACGATTGACAATGGTTGATTTGCCCACATTTGGGCGACCGATAATAGCGACTACAGGCAATGGCATGATTAAAAAGCAAAAAGGCAGTAAAAGTGTTGAAGCCTCAACCTTACTATTCTAGCCACTATTTAACACTATGTAGTTGCGCTGGTGCGCCAAAAACATTAAAAAATCAAAAATATCTGAATTTGTTAATACATAGTTGCGCTTGTGCGCCAAAAATTATTAATCAACTGCTAACTTTTGCCTTAGTAACCAACCGCAACCTAATAGTAACATCGTCAATGCTGATGAAGGTTCGGGAACTGAATTTGTTGGCAGAGTAGGTGCGATCGGAATCGAAGTGCCCGTGGGGTTCCATGCAGTTACTTGAATCTCCCCACTATATCCAACCCAAGAGTACAAACGCTGCCTTCCCGAATCAAAGAAAGACATATTTAGCGTTATACTACCGAAATCACCTAAACAATTAGAATCAGAGTGACATAAAAAGCTTACAATTGGGTTTGTGTTACTACGCTCTAAAATAGGAGAAATACGAGGAAGATCGGATGGCATATTATTCACAGGTTCTACACTAGGAAGAGATAAGTCAGGGAAGTTTGTTGTTAGTAGTTTTACATTTCCCCACCCCCCTCCATCTAGTGATTTAAAAAGCCATTGGTTTCCCACTTGAACCTTTGGAAACGAATAAAAGCCACCGAAAGAACTCCACCCTTGTCCTAAGATTGACATAGTAGACATAGAAATCCCGATAGTAGACATAGAAATCCCGCTATCTGGACTAATTATATTACCTGTAACTTTTCCATCGGTTGATTGAAAGCTTAAGGTGAAAGCTTGTGCAGGTGTGATGGCTACTGTTCCCAATAGTGTTAATGTGGCAGTAGCAATTAATAATTTTTGGCGAATTAACATATTTTCTCCTATTTTCAGCCTAAAAAATCAGTTTGGGCATTACGTAGTGTAGGTGACGATCTTTGTAGCACAATACTTTTTTAACCTAGAAACATAGAGATAAATACTTAGTTTGCTGAAAATCAGTAAAAAATTCACAAAAATTATTGTCTCTACACAGATCTCCGACTTCTTGAAGAAGTCGGAGATCTGAATTTTTATTGTCGGATTAAAGATCGATCGCCCACAACAACCCCAACAATTTGCCCATCTTCTGTAAAAGTAGCTGAAGTCAAAATTTTAGTGGTAATTCCTGGTATTGTAATAACACCAGTTAGCATTTCGGGCGATTTCCATTCACCAAGATAATGTGCTGATGCCAATTGGGAATTAAACGAACTAGCAAACTGATAAAATACTCGATGCCATCCTGTTGTTACCATTCCAATTGGTAGATAATCTTGCCATTGTTGTCCGCTTTGACGACGGGCTAAAGGTAATTTGGGAATGGCTAAAAATAGTAATGCTAATCGGGGATCTTCTCCTTCTAAATAATGAAATATAAATCCGTCATCATGGCGGCTAAAAAATAATTTAGCTTTACCAGAATCTAAATAAAACGATCCGCTAGCAGCCATTTTTACAGTTGCGGATAACTCGCTACAAATTCGACTTTTTTGCAGGTAATTAAAGTGGAGTTGAGTATCAAGAGGAAAAGTAAAAGCTTGGGATAAATTGCGATCGATACTCACAGGTTCTAAAATACTATCGGTAGCAGGTGTAAACTCAGGATGAAATTCACCATCTACGATTAAATTCGCAAAACTAAACGGAACTGTAGCTGCACCAATTTCAGGAGTTAATTGTGCTTGAATGTGAATATGTGGTTGCGGTGAATAACCGGAATTACCACAACGTCCTAATAAACTACCTCGCTCAATTCGATCGCCTCGATCGACTACAATACTATTTTGGGCAAAATGGGAAATTTCCACGTAAAAACCGCGATCGTCATATAACATTACATAGTTTCCCCAATTATTATTTGTCTCTACAACACCAATTTCGCCATCTGGTAAATCTCGGACTACTTGAACTACCCAACCTCGAACGGGAGATAAAACGGGTTTTTGAAATGTATAATAATCAGTTAAATGTAAGCCGCTGTTGCTAAAACTTTGTCCGCGATCGTCTACAATTAAAAAGTCATAAGCATAACGCCAAATTCCTTGATGTGTCCATTGTCCATCAATTCCTTGCCAAACTTTCCAAACACCAGTAAAGGGTAATGCGATCGTTCTGCCAATACTTTGATAACGCAATTTAGCGGTTAATTCTAAGTCTAAAGTTTTTTCTGGCGAAGCTTGGGGGTTTCTGGCTAACCAACGATTTCCAGCTAATCCTAATACATACAAAAATAGCATGGTTACTAAATTATAAGGTAAAGCGTGTACTGGCAAGGCTACTGCTGCCCAAAAAACGCTAATCGCTTCACTTAAAATTGCTGTGAGACTCACTCCTAAAGCAGCTAAGGTATAACTTCGCGGCGAAGGTATTAAATAAAATCCGCCGATCGCTAATGCTACTAAAATAAAATTCAATGCCGAAGGATCGTAATATACATAAGCAAATGTTCCGGTCAATATGCCGCGAATAGAAGTACCTAAAAAATAGCTGGATATCGCTAGTAAGAATTGAATTCGTGAGTTATAAAATACTAATATTGCTACTACTATTCCCACCCAAATATTCGGCAGAAAAAAGATTAAACCTAATGTTCTTAGGAAACCTTCGATCGGGATTGGTAAACCGATCGCATAAACATAAGCTGGAACGATCGCCTGTTGCAATCCTGCATAGCGATAAGCTGCTAAATGGACAATCCAGCTAACGGCAATGAAGGGTAAACTTAATACTGGTAAGTAGAAAAAGGTTCGCCAAATATGTGCGATCGACCAAGTTAAAATAAAAGCTAAAATTCCAGCCATTCCAGATAAAAACATTGCTGGTAATGCAGGTTGAAATAAATAGCCAACGCTTAAACCTGCGAGTAAAGGATTAAATAAAAAGGCTGATTGGTCGAGGTAAGTGTGTCCTAGTTGGGCGATTTTAGCAAAAATTACTGCTGCTAAAACTCCGATTAATCCCATTAGTAAAACACCAGGTTGCAGTAGCATTGCTGCTAGGAGAATTGTGCCAATAGTCACTCCTCGTAAAAATAAGATTTCGGCAGTTGCGGCAGGTATTGCTTTTAAGAGGTAGCGAATAAATTGCCACTTTATTGGATGTTGTTGAATGGCGACTTGGGTGTGAAATTGGTTATTTTTAGTGAGCAAGTTTGGTTTATTTTGCTTCGGTCGAATTAGCATTGATTTGTAATTAAATTCCAACATATTATTGTGTGAATTAGGTTTATCTTTTTTTGAACCACGTTCGCGTAGCGTGTGCGTAGCACGTAAGACACGAAGGACACGAAGATTAGGAAGAAGAGAAGAGAAGGTTTTTAGAGTTGATTTAGAACGCTAGATTCTTAACAGAAAGGCGAAAACAAACTCTTTTCCTAGTCCCCAGTCCCCAGTCCCCAGTCCCCAGTCTCTAGCCAAGATGGTAGGTGTTCTCGACGTTCTAAATCACTTAGATCTTCGGCTTCACGGATTAGTTCGATGTTGCCTTTTTCTGTTATTAAAACTATGTTGGGTCGGTATTCGATGAATTGCAACCATTGGGTGTTATTGTAAGCACCAACTGGGGAGATAATTAGACGATCGCCACGCGATAAAGGTGGTAAGGAAATTGCTTCATCTATTACGTCAATATTCATGCACAATGGGCCGTAAATTACTGAGGGTTGAGAAATTCCTGAAATTTGGCGATCGAGTGCAATATTGAAGCGATACCAAAAGTTAGTAAATAAGAGATTTATTCCGGCATCTGCAACATAAGCGGGTGTTCCATCTGGTAAGCGTTTACTGGCCCAAATTGTGGAAATTAATGTTCCGGCTTCGTCAACTACGGCGCGACCAGATTCGATAATTAATGTTGGTTGATGTCCCGGTTTTAAGTTATGCCATAAAGCATCACAAATCGCGTCGGCATATTCATCAATTGAGGGTAACATTACTTCGACTGAGTGATAAGTTCCTTTCAATTGACTGCGTGAAGGAAAACCGCCACCGATGTCAATATAATCCATTCGCCAACCGTATTTATCTTCGATTTCATAGCCGAATTTCACCATTTTTTCTACTTGGCGACTGTAGGCATTTGGGTCCATAATAAATGTGCCAATGTGACTGTGTAATCCTGTCAGGCGCAACTTACCTCCTTGCTTAATTCTGCGGACGGCTTCTATCGCTTGACCGGATTCTAAATTAAAGCCAAAACGCGACCAACGAGGTTGAATTCCTACATCTAAATTTAGTCGCAATCCTACGGAAATTGTTTTATTTAAACGAGTTGCGATCGCTTCTAAATCCTCAATTTCATCCCAATGATCGATGTTAATTGTGACTCCATCTTTTACCGCTGCTTCTAATGTCGCTAAGGGTTTATGCGGGCCATTGAAAATCATTTTACGTCCGGGAATACCTAACGCTTTTGCTTTTTCATATTCCATTTGGGAAACTAATTCTGCGATCGCACCTTCTTGATGTAAAATCGCACAAATCGCTTTTAAATAATTGGTTTTGTAAGACCAACCAAATACTACATCGGGATAGCGAGTAGTAAATACATTGCGAATAGTGCGAAATTTGCGCCGTAGCGATCGTTCTGAATATACAAATAATGGCGAACCGAATTTATCAACTAAATCTGCTATTTCTACCCCATCAATTTCGGTTTTAACTCGTCGCTGAGGCGGAGTCGCACCCGCAAATTTATTCATTAATCCACTGTGCAATTTATAGATAGCAGGTTTTTCATAACGACTAGGGATATTTGGTGACGATACATCAGAAGTTTTTGTATTAGTTGCTGTTAAGTTCATTTTTTTACCCGATTGGTAGACATTTTTCGAGGAACTTTTCCCTGGTTTTGACTGAGAATTTTGGCCTGTATTTGTCACTTGTGAATTATCAAAATTTTCGAGTAGCATTTTATCTTTCTCCTACAGTTACTAAAGCTTGCAAAGGAGTTGCATCGGTGACAATTTCGTAGGTGTAGCGCATGAATAATTTACCTGCGGCATAGGTTTTTAAAGGTGGTAAATTTAATCCCAATGCTGCTTTTACTAAACGCGAAGGTAAGTTAATTCCTACACCAGTTGCAAAGTAAGTCCAAGCGGGAAAACGCGGATTAATTTCTATTAGATAAATCCTGCCATCATCAGCAGCAATACATTCTAATTCAAAAGCTCCTTTCCATTGGGTATGGCGCAAAAATGCTTCCGCTGCTTTAATTAAATTGGGATGGTAAATAGTGACACCACTCCAAATTTTTCCCAAGTCGGTAACACTCATTTTTTTAATCGCTACCATACCTAAATGATTACCTTTACCGTTACCAACTCCGACTAAATTTAACTCGATACCGCTAACAATTTTTTGCAAAATAATTGGATATCCCCATTCAGCTGCTAACTGATGAAAACGTTGGATCGCTTCATTACGAGTTGAGACTCGGTAAGCTTTGTAGTATGGCCCTTTAATCATTAAAGGTAAGCCAATTTCTGCGATCGCATCTGATAATTCTGATAATGAAGTAACAGTAATTGTCTGCGGTGTACTCACTCCCCAATTCTTAGCTGCTTCTACAAGATTGGCTTTATTTCTTAAAGCAAATTGCGCTTTTGTCGGTAAATAAGTGCGGATTCCCAAATTTTCTAGAGTTTTAGAACAGCGGATATAAAGCGGTAATTCCACATCAAAATTAGGAATGATACAATCTAATCCAAACTGTTCTTTAATCTGGGATAATCGCTCAATTAAAACCTCTGGTTCTGCTGAAGGATAAGGCATAATGTAGCGGCGATCGAACAACCAATCCATATATAATCCAGGTTCCAAAGCATCATAAGCTAAACCTGCAATTTGCATGGGAAAATTATCTTCTCGCAAGCTACGCGCCACGCCAGTACCGGGGCCAGGATTATCGATCGCATTGATACCAGTAACACCAATTATCGCTGATTTCATCACTTACCCCCTGTCAATCCAAGTGCATTTAATTGTGCGAAAAAGTCTGCCATATCTCGTTCTGCTTGACTGATGGTAATTCCGAATTCTTTGGAAATAAATAAGGCAATTTCTTCGCGGTTTTGACCTTGCTTTAATAGTTGTAATACTAGCCGTCCACAAGAATTCAAAGTGTAACTTTCACCAGTATTAGCGTTAAAAACAAATCCATCTTTATTAATAGTTAGCGATTGAAATGTTGCCATTTATTGCTCCTCATAATTGTTTCTACAGTGTCTATGATTCGATTAACTTCAACAAAAATTACAATTTGGCTACATCTTGGATTACAATTTTGTAATTTATTTTTGAGAATTGTTGGTCGATCGCTGTTGGCGTAAAATTCGCAAAACTTGCGTCAGTTGCTCATTTGTTAACACTTGGCGTTCTGCTAACATCGCTTCAAAATGTGTGTTAGCAAGCTGTTGGCGCAACTGTTGGATTTGTTGATACTGTTGGCGCAACTGTTCGATCGAAGCATTGCTTTCTAAAAGCGATCGCATTTGATTATCTGCGGCGAAAAGTTCTTGGTGCAATTTGTCAACCTCTTGTTTCGCTTGTTTGTGAATCGCCGCGATTCGCTCTTTTTGCTCGGCGCTGAGATTGACTGCCTGAGTCCAAGGGGGTGCAGGAGGCGCTGAAACTGGATTTGGTGGCACTTGAGCGATCGATGCCAACGGAGGTTTACTCAAAGCAATGCTAGTTGTGATTGGTAATAATATTAAAGTTGTACTTAGGAGAAATAACTTCATCTGCTTAACCCTGGAAATCACTCATGTTTCTATTAAGCAAACTGAAAATTACAAAGTAACGTACAGGAGAATTACAGTTTTGTAATTTTTGTTGTGCTGTGTTGGTAGTAAAATTAGTTGATAGATCGAATTATGCACGTTTTATTTGTGGAAGATGAAGCTAAAATTGCTAACTTTGTTTGTGCTGGATTGAAGGAACAAGGTTTTGTGGTGGATTATTGCGATAATGGCAATGATGGTTATCTGCGAGCAATGGAAAATGAGTACGATGTACTGATTTTAGATATTATGTTACCCGGTAAAGATGGATTGGCAATATTAAAAAGTTTGCGAAAAGCAGGTCGGAATATTCCAGTTATTTTATTAACTGCTCGTAATGAATTAGACGATCGCTTAGAAGGTTTAAATTTGGGTGCAGATGATTATATTACCAAGCCATTTTTTGTCGAAGAATTGATTGCTCGGATTCATGCTGTAATTCGTCGCGTGTCTGGCGAACGGCAAAATATATTAAGTGTTGGGTCGTTAAAACTCGATCGGATTACCAGACAAGTAACTTGCGATCGCCAATTAGTAGAATTAACCACTCGCGAATTTAATTTACTCGAATATTTGATGCGATCTCCTGGTAGAGTATTTACCCGCACCCAAATTTTAGAGCACGTTTGGGGTTATGATTTCAACCCGAATACTAACTTAGTTGATGTCTGTATTCAAAGATTACGAAAAAAGATTGAGCGTGTCGGTGGTGCTGATTGGATTGAAAGCGTGCGAGGAGTTGGTTATTGTTTTCGGAAATCGGAGTCAGAATCGTGAAATTGCGCTCTTTTCGCCTTCGCATTGCTGCGGTATCTGCATTATTAGCAGGTAGCACATTGATTGGTTTTGGAATTGCTTCTTGGTTGCTAATTTACAAAACTAAAGTCGATCGCTTAGATACGGAAATTAAAAGTCGATTATTACAAGAAGCAGCTAAACCCCCCAGAATTAGAAATCGGGAATCTCGCGAATATCCCCAAAACATTACTTTTTCAACTAACAGTGCCGTTTTAATTCTCGATCGCCAAGGAAAAAGTTTATATCAATCTGAAAATTGGCCCAATAAACTCAATATCAAACAGTTGCGCTTACCCGAAATTCAACCAATCAATTCTCCGCCATTCCCACCACCAAGACCATTGGAATATCCCCTTCCCCCTGATTTTCCTCCTCCACCGCCACCGGAAAGCGGTTTTAATCGCCCTCCGCTAAAAATTTCGCCAATTCAGACCAAAAGCACCGATCGAGGAGCGTGGCGAGTTGGAATGGTCACAGCACCCTATCACCGAGTTGCGATCGCAGTTAGTTTTAACGAAATCGATCGAGAAATGAATTCAATTCGGAATATTTTCTTAATTGCTGTGCCATTATTACTCATATTTGTAGCATTAGCAGCTTGGTGGTTATCGGGTAGCGCCTTATTACCAATTCGCCAAGTTACTGCTACTATTTGTGGTGTTACTGCTAAAGGTTTAGATCGGCGGATTTCAGTTGCAGAAGTAGATGTTGAATTTGTCGAAATGCTACAAGTTTTTAATCAAATGATGGAACGTTTAGAACGCAGTTTCTATCAAGCATCCCGCTTTAGTGCTGATGCTGCTCACGAATTAAAAACCCCATTAGCAATTTTGCAAGGAGAGTTAGAATTAGCATTGCAAAAAGCAGATTCTGGTTCGGAAATGCAACAAACTTTGAGTAATTTAATTGCCGAAGTTCATCATTTAAGTGCGATCGTCCGCAAACTTTTGTTACTCTCCCTTGCTGATACCGGACAAATGCGTTTGCATTTAGTAGAAGTGAATTTATCGCCAATATTAGCAGATTTAGCCGAAGATATCGAAATGCTAGCACCGCATTTGCAAGTAGAAACAAAGATTCTGCCAGATTTGCGGACAAAAGGCGATCGAGATTTACTAATTCAAGTCTTACAAAACCTCATTAGTAATGCGATTAAATACAATTTACCATCTGGTTGGATCAAACTCGAAGCTGGATACAAAGCTAATAATTTATTTGTCACCGTTACTAATAGTTCCCAGGATATTTCTCAGAAGGAACGAGAGCAAATTTTTAACCGATTCCATCGCGGTAATCTAACTCATAATCGCAAAATTGAAGGAGTAGGATTAGGACTAAGTTTAGCACGAGAAATTGCTTTAGCTCACCGAGGTAATTTAAAATTAGATCCTACTCTCAGTGGTCAAACTGCCTTTACCTTAATCTTACCTACAATATCATTTTCCTTGCCATTTGCTGAATAACTACTTACCTGTTTCTTCTTCCTCAGTTTCTAACAAAACATCTTCATACAAAAGTTCGATCGCACAACGAAAATCAACGCTACTTAAATAAATCTCTTCTCCTTCCACATAAGTATAAAGTTCCCAAATTCCTCGATCGTTTAAGCGAAAAACTTCCACAGTTATCTGTTCTGCACTGATTAAAACGTATTCTTTGAATGTGGAAATGCGGCGATATTGTTGGAATTTTTTACCTCGGTCAAAACTTTCCGTACTCGGAGAAAGAACTTCAACAATTATCGAAGGATGATAGATAACTTTCTTCGCATTTTTGTCTCTTTCGTCGCAAGTTACTATCACATCAGGATAGTGAAAAGGGCCATTTTCCGATACACCAAGTTTGGCTTCAAAGACGAAGGGACGGCAAGAACCTCCTCGCAGATGATTTTTCAACTGGTAAAATAGATTAGCGGCAATCGTAGCATGAGCAAGTGTACCCCCAGTCATGGCATACACTTCGCCGTTGATGTATTCGTATTTAATTGGTTGTTGTTCTTCCCAATCTAAATATTCTTGGGGAGTCATGTATTTAGGTTCAGGAGTAGCTACCATAGTCAACCTCCTTATATTTTTGGTATAGTCGATCTGATTTTATATCATCAATTATACCATTTGATTAATCATCATTACCTTTTTGCGTGTACATAATCAACAAAGTAAAATTTCGGTTCTAACCAAAATTTTAGCCAACTATAAATCCCTAAACTCAATAAAACTAGCACTATCAAAGGCAACCCAAACTTGATTCTAACTGCATCTGGTAATACCGCTACTACAGGAACGCTAACCGCTACATATCCTAATAGTAAACTTTGCATAAGTTTCACTTTTGCAAGTGCGGTTCGACAGCTTTGACAATGCTGTGTATGCTGTTTATATCGATCGAGCACAAATTGCCGATCGCCAAAAATTTCCGATGTTTCTTTAACAGCAATTCCTACTTCATCCCAAGGTAATTTTCCTGCGGCATACTTATCAAACCATCTGCGAAATTCGATTACTAAGCGATCGGCACTTGTCGGCATTTTATAAGCAGTTTGCCAAGCTTCTTTTTGTTGTTTTTGTTGCAAAAAATACTCTTGCTGTTGGAGTAAAATCATATCTCCATCTAATACAGCATTGCGGTTTTTAATATGATCCCACCACCGAGGCGTTAATTTAAAAAAAGTTTTAGCAAAATTCCGGGGAAACTGAGCAACTATTCTCGATTTACCAGGAGTGGTCGGGATACAATAAGTAACTAAACCAACTTGCTTTGTTTCACCAAATTTAAGTGCATACTCTAACCTACAAGGTGGTTCAAAAGTAATCGAACCCATGCTAGTTATAGCAGTAATTAAGTTAGGAGTTGACTCGCCAATTGTAATCGGCATCGGTCTAGCTTTCTCGCGATTTCCCTGTATTCCATGATGGGCAAAAGGAACGTGACTGGGGTCGCAAACATTCTCAACTAGTGTCTGCCAATCATACTCCAAATCCCGTACAAATGAAGACCAAAAAAATCCTTTACTTGCATCTACTTGCGGCGATAAAGGTAAGGGAACTGATGCAGCTAATGCAGCCGAATTTACATCAGGCCATACCCATAATAAATCCTGTTCCTGTCGAGTTGGTAGGGCTACTGCACAGAGATTTTTGGCTTTTTCAGTTAATAAATTAGGATTTTCTGCTTGAGGAATCCGGGTACAAATTCCGCTATAATCAAATTGCCAACCGTGATAACTGCACATTAAATTACCTGTTTTTTCGTCTATTTTCCCCTCACTTAATGGGGCTAAACGATGGGGACATTGGTCTAAAAAGACACGGTAACTATCTGATAATTTAGGTTTCCAAATTACCAAACGTAATCCTAAAATAGTTACCGATTTTGGTTGAGTTGGGTCGAGGTCTTCAATTGGTGAAAGCGGATACCAGTGTTGAAAAAAGTTGAATTCTGATGTCATTTGGCAACTAACTATAAACCCGGTTTTTTCAGTATAACCTGACTATTCCGATTTTTTATGCCAATTACCATCTTCGCCTTTTTCATACTTATGTTTCACGGCACTCCAAGCAACTTTAAAAGCGGTTTCTTCTTCGTCGTATTCTTCGGTAGCACTATTAAATGCGGCTAAAAAAATCTCTTGGGCTTGTTTAGGTAAATGATGTTTTACTGAGTCTGGTAAATCATTAATTTGTTGGTAGGGCATAAAATTATACCAAAAATCTTTATCTCAGATTGCCGTGAGATCGGCGAAAGTTCATGAGTCTTAAGATTGATTTTTGTAGCTAAACTAATTTGCTTTATAAAAATATACTGTTAAAACGGGGATCTAGAGGTAAATATATTAAAGTTGGTTTAGAAATTAGGTAGCTTGGCGATTAAGTTGGGAGATAGATTATGTCATGGACACCTTTGTGCGATCGCATCGATCGCCTACCCCTAATTCTCGCAGGCCCAATTTTGCGGCGTACAGAACCAAATGCTGTCACTGTTTGGGTAGCTTTAAAAGAACCTCGCAATGTAACGCTGAAAGTTTACTCTACAGCTAATGGTAAAGGTGAAGTTATCGATCGATTATTGTTAGTTGGTAGAAGTTACACTATGCCATTGGGTCAATTTCTTCATGTAGTTGCTGTTACTGCTAAATCTAGCGTAGTTGCAGAAAATCAACTTCAACCAGGGGAAATTTATGCTTATGATTTAGAATTTGGTAATACCAATTTAGTTGAGGCTTTAAATTTTGAAAGCGGTTTTCCTGAAGTAACAATTAGTTATTTCTCCCATCAATTACCGACTTTCGCCATGCCTCCTAATGATTTAAATGATTTACAAATTGTGCATGGTTCTTGTCGCAAACCTCATGGTGGGGGACGAGATGCTTTAACAATATTAGATGATTTAATTAGTCACTCTGCTAATCAACCTTTAAATCGTCCCCAACAACTATTTCTAACAGGCGATCAAATTTACGGTGATGATGTAGCAGATCCCTTACTTTGGGCAATCACAGAAGCGGGTAATACCCTGTTAGGTTGGTCAGAAAAGCTACCTTTCCAAAAATTAGAAAATGGAGAAATCGAATATGTAAATCTCAGTGAATTCTTACCAGGAAAACGTAGTGATATTGCTAGAGATTACGGCGGTTTTACTGCTATGTTGGTGAATAAACCAGACAAGGCGAAGAGTCATCTTTTTGGTTTAGGTGAATACTTTGCGATGTATTTGTTTGCTTGGTCGCCTGTAGTTTGGCCTAATCGTTTTCCCACAGGTGAAAGAATGAAAAAAGACCGAAAAAAAGCGAAAGTTTGGGATGAGGAAGCGGCAGTTGTTTTAGAATTTGCTAATGATATTTGGAAAGTTAGACGATCGCTTGCCAACATCTCCGCCTACATGATTTGTGACGATCATGATGTCACCGATGATTGGTTTTTAAATCGGGAATGGTGCGATCGCGTTTTAAGTAAACCCCTTGGCAAGCGCGTTGTTCAAAATGCCATGTTAGCTTATGCCATATTTCAAGCTTGGGGAAATACTCCTGAACAATTTGAATCAGGACAACCAGGAGAAAAATTATTACTAGCAGCCAAAGACTGGTCAATGTCAGGAGGTAAAAATCAAATTGCCTGGGAAAATATAGCTGAACATTTAGGGATGCCTATCGATATTTCGCCAAATTCCCGTTACCAAGAAGATGAAAATACCCTAATTTTAAATCGTCAACATCCTGATGGTAAATCAACTTTAATTTGGTATTATACTATCAGAAGTTTTAAACATGAAGTAATTGTCCTTGATACACGCACTTGGCGCGGTTATATCAAAGGTGAAAGTAAAACAACCGATCCGCCAATGTTGTTAAGTCCAACTGCATTTAAAAAGCAAATTCAACAACCACTTCAAGAAACAGATAATTCCCAAATTGAAGCTACTTTAGTGGTGATTCCTACCAATTTAGTCAGTTTGTCATTTGTGGATAGTTTCCAAAATTGGGATTGGGAACGCCATCAGGTTGATGATATGGATCGTATATTTAATAGCGATGTGGGAGATTCTTGGAATTTTAACAAAGTGGGTTTTGGTAAGTTAATTTCTTATTTGTTGGAACGGCGCGATCGCGTCATAATTTTAACAGGCGACATTCATTATGCTGGTGCAGTGTTACTCAATTATTGTGCGCGAAATTCCGCGCAAACCTCTGCTAAAGTTATTGCACAGTTAACTGCTAGCGCCTTTAAAAATGTAGAGTTTAGTACAAGTTTAGTACATACAAAACTTTCTTCTTTAGCACTGCAACAACCTGAAGTTTGGGCTGGTTGGAATCAGCAACCACAACTGTTTGAAGTACAAAGAATTCAAGAACAAATCAAAGTTTCTCAGCTAAAAAATGCCCCGGAGTTTCCCTTATTGCGGGAAATAAAGTCAGGGAGTTGGCAAAATCATGATGTTTCTTGGGCGATCGCCGTTAAACACCCCCAATTCCTCCCAGATTGGTGGTACCGCACCGAATGGATCAAACGACAAAAAGCCCAACTAGCGGCTTGGGAAAAAGCCAAAAGATCTTCACCAAAAACCTCATCAAATTCTGGATCTTGGCTTTGGCAAAATCGTTGGTTTCAAGAAGGAGAAGAAGTTGTCGGATTAGCTAATTTTGGGTTAGTTTCTTTCAATTGGTCAACCGGAAATGACGATGCTAAAGCTGTAATTCAAGATATCTATTGGCGACCAAATTGGAACAATCAGAGCGTAGTTTATAGCAGATATTTCGTTCCCTTAAAACTAAAAACCTTGCCTCTACCAGTAAACGTACTTCCTAAATTGTGAGATACACAGATCCCCGACTTCTTCAAGAAGTCGGGGATCTGGCTTGCTCTTAGCTACTGGAGTTTAAGGTAAAAAATGCTTAACCTTTCATCATTTCCGCAGCCGCTACTGGAGGCTAAAAAAGATGTAACAATTGTCACAAATTATGGAAAAATTTATATAATATAAGCTTCCTCATGGCAAATAGAGGAAGCTTATAACTTGTATTTGATTAGCAGTAATCTTTTTCTGTTGAGACTGTCTCATTGGACTTATTCGACAACAGAGATAAAAATTCCACTAATTATGACATAACCAATCAATAAAGCAGCGACCTCTAGCATAACAATACTCCTTTTACTACTTCATACTTTAGGAATTACACTTCTACTGTAGAAGCAATACACCTAAATAACATCACCCATAAAGGTGGCTTTTCACTAATTCTTAGGTAGGAAAAACCGAAAGTACTAGTTATTAGGGCAGTCTGGCGAAAATAAGAATTTAGTTAAAATAAATTAAAATAAGTTAAAAACTTTGTCAAACTTTTCTTCATTTTTCGCTTTTTGTATTAAATGGTACAATCAAGCAATAATTGTCAGCTAATCTTGAAAAACCATGATTTGACCTGAATAACAAGCTACCCAAACTTCTCGGTTTTTTGGGTCGTAAGTAATACCAATTGGACTAGCGCCTACTCGTACTGTTTGTAAAACTTTCATATCTTGAGTGCGAACTTTACTCACAGTATTGTTGTTGTAATTAACCACATAAAGCATTTGCCCATCATCTGATAAAACCATACTGCGAGGTGCTGCACCTGTGTAAACTTTAGAAAGCACTCTGGGTTTTGCTAAGTCAATTTTGGCAATTCTACCTTCACTATTTAAAGAAACGTAGAGATATCTTCCTGTTCGATCGAGATTTAAATGCCGTGGCGATCGCCCAATATTTCGCAACCAATTAACCCAATATTCTTGTAAGTCTATTTGAGCAACATCAGAGGAACCCATCACAGCAACGTAAGCTCTTTGAGATCGGCGATCGACAACAATTCCTCTAGGATAAGCACCAATTTTTACTCGTTTAATTTCCTGATTTTTTTCCGTATCAATAATACTGACATCCCAGCTACACCAATTACTAACTAATACGAAACGGTTATCAGGAGAAGTGGCGACGAACTTAGGAACTGAACCAACTTGTATCACTTTTTCTATTTGCAAAGTTTCCGTATTAATGCGATATAAAAAACTATTGTCTGTTCTTTGGGAGGGATGACAGCGATCGCTTCCCGGATTATTAAACCCCGCACCATACATCTGATAATTAGAAACCCAAGCATATTTTCCATCATGAGAAAAACTAGCTTCTACAGGTGCGCCATTGTAATCGCCTTTAAAATTACTATAACCAAACTTAGCTAAATTGACGCGATCGGGAATAGTTTTTACTAACTTATGCTCGCGGTTATAAACCGTGATTGTGTGACTATACATCATATTTTGGGCAAAAAATAACCCATTTCCCGAATGTACAATTGATTTCGGAGTAATACGACCTGTAATTGTTCTTTTCAAATACATTGGCGCAGTGCGTGGTTTAGCTGGTGGCGCTTTTTTGACAGGTTTTTTTACTACTTTAACAACTGGTTTAGGGCTAGCTTTTGGTGTAGGTTTAGCACTGACAATTGGTGTAGGTTGCGCTTGAGGAGTGGGCTTTTCTGCTGGTGTTAATTGGAGACTGTCTAGTTGATTTTTGAGGAAAAATCCGCTAACAATTAACAGAATTCCAATAACCCCACTCACTAACCACAGCAAAGGAATTTTAAATTGTTTTTCTGGGTAAGTTACTATTTGAGCTTGAGTAGCAGATAATTCAAATTCCTGAATCCAGTTCGGCAGAACTTTATGAATTTCTTGTCCAATTACTCGCACAGATTTAAAAGTTTTACATTCCAGTCGGTTCATTCCCTCTTTAATAAAACCAACCCATAAATTTTGCTCTAATGATTTCTGAGATAGTAATGTTATTCTTAGACAAGTATTTTCAGAATTGACTATTGCTGTGATTGGTTCGCTGGATAAAGCTTGATTAATCAGGGTAGCAATAGCTTGGTTATCGCCTTGTTGTGCTTGAGATAAAATGTCTTGCAGACTTACTACTTGCTGGATCACAATTCACTACCTCACATTACCTTAAAAATAATTATCTCTATAATGCGGCATTTTTTACAATTTCCAACGAGATCCTCGACTTCTCCAAGAAGTCGAGGATCTGTGTAACTCATAGCAAGTATCGGATTCTAGCCACAGTAGCAATCAATTTTTTTTGTGCTAGATTGTGACTAGGAATTATAATAGAAACTCCCAAACTCAAAGTTACATATTCACTCACCTCAAATTTGGCATAAGATATTTTTATCCGTAATAATGGTTGTAATAAAAAACACAAAAAAATGTCTCTTGTACTGTAATGGAAAATCCTAGTTTGAGGCGCTGAGGTTTGTAATATATTGAACATTTAAGTAATTAATCAGGTTTATTTATAACTATAAGTACAAGAGAGCCGAAATCTTAATTAAATTGATTCGGAATTTTCAGGAAACCCAGTTGGCTAGGTTGAATAAATATACAGAAGCAAAGCACTGGGGCAGAGAACAGCAAACAAACGCTTCTTTCTCCCAGTTGGCAACCCAAAGGATGTGATTATTTGATTGACTGCTTTGTTTGAATCGCCAAGTCGATCGCCCCCTATAACCAACGCTATACCGAAAGATTTAAAAACAGTAAGGTGGGATTTACCCACCTTATTGTTTTTTGTTTTAGAGAACAGGGAACAGTTCAAGGTAGGGGCGAAGCATTCGGGCAAAAAACTTAGGGTTTTTGCCATAAATTTTGACCCGAATGCTTCGCCCCTACAGAAGATCAAAATGTAGAGACGTTGTATACAACGTCTCTACATTTTTGTATCCCACATTTATCCTATTTCTGATAAATCATTATCGATCATTTGGTCAATTAATTCCACTACACCCGCACCACGAGCACTTTTAGTTACCAAATTTGCACGTTCTTTTACCATTGGTAAAGCATTCGCAACGGCGACTGCACACCCGCAAACATCCATAAAAGCATGGTCATTTTCAGCATCGCCAACTGCTACAGTTTGACTAGTTTTTATTTCCAATTCTGACAAAGCTGCATTCAATCCGCTAGCTTTATTAATCCCGGAAGGTAAGATCATTACCGCACCTTTATTAAATATGATTTGCAGTTCTAATCCTAATTCTCGAATTGTTTGTAAAACTGTGTTTTCGTGGGGATGCCAAGTGGCGACAATCACTCTTCCCACTGCGGGTGCAACGCCTCTTTCTTGTAATAGTTGAATGAATTTTTTTGGAGGTCGATCGCCCAATGCTTTTTCTTCTCCAGTTGCAGGTCGATATAACAAAGCACCATTTTCTAAAATTGCGCGATCGAACAACTCAATTCGTGGGAAAGTTTGTAATAAATCCTCTAAATGTCTACCTGTAACTAAGATTAATTTGCGACCAGAATCCCGCAGTCGAGAAAGTGCAGCTAAGGTTGTTTCATCCACCTTACCATCAGTTGCTAAAGTTCCATCATAATCAGTCGCTAAAGCTTGATATCGCATTTTTTTAAAGTCTTTCCCCTCAGAAAAACCAACAAGAAGGTCAGTATGGATAGCCGCCAATACACTGGCAATAAAACTAAGTTTCATTGATTTAAATCAATCAATCAATTAAGAAAAGTTTACTGCATAACTTTTAGTTGACTTAGGAATCTGTGGTAAATTGCGGCTAACTACAGCAGGAGAAATAATATATTCTAACTTCCGATCCTGATATCCGACAAACCAAATATAAACCATTTCACCAACGGTAATATCTCGATCGTCCGGTTGATGTAATTGCGGATTGTAGGGAACTTGTGCTAAAGGCGATCCGATCGCTTCATAACCCCAATGAGCTAAAACTTTATCCAAAGGTTTGAACAAAGGTAAGATATTTTTCGCAGGTAAATCTGGGTGCTCTTGAACAACTTTGCAAACAGTAGGATAATTAGTTAATAAACTTTCTAACTGATAAAAAGTATTATGTTGAAAATCTTCCCTGATTTTTTGTGATTGTTGCTGCAACTTCTGCCGAAGTCGCGTACATTCTCGGCGCAATTGAGCGATTTCTTTTTCCTCGTCTGTATTCACTACATAAGCATATTTAATCGGATCTACTCGTTTCTGAGTAACTTTAGCCTTGGCTGGGGGATGAGAGTAAACTAAGTTGAAAATAACTAAAACGCTAACTAACCAAAGAATGCACCCAAACCAAAATAAATTAGGATCTTGGCTCATTTCCAATCACTCCAGCCTTGATTTAACCGCTTTAAATGATTGTATTGCTAGAAGGGAGCAACAGAAATTCTTTTTAACTTAAATTTAGAGAAGGTCGAAGGCTGTTCCTGGTTAACAATATTTGCAGCACAGTTGTTTGTATAATTAAAAACCAAATAATTATCGCTATTTGCCAAAACACCATGCCAAACACCCGCTTCATCCTGTATCATAAGCAAGCCACTAGTGCGCGAGTTTTGTTTTTACGCCTCAATGGTACAGTTTGCCAATTTGATGGCTTACCTGAAAGCTCGCAAGTTGTGGAAAGTTCCCTGGAAGGTGAAGTGGTTACAGGGTTGGATGAGGCGATCGCTCACGCTGAACAAAAATTAAATTTGGCTACTGGTAGCCTGAAAATCGAAACCGAATTTTGGGCAAAAGTAGATTCACCAGAAACTCCAATTAACGTTTATCTAGCACAATTTACAACTACCGATGCCCCACATCAAGAAATCGCAGATTTAGAAGGGAAATTTATTGCCATTACCGAGGGTCGTAGCTTACCACCTGTAGAATTAGAATTATTGCGACTAGTTTATTCCTTCCTCATGGATGGTTAAAAAATTTGGAGGGTAAGCATAAAAAAGTTGCCACCCTCCTGAAAAATTTAGAATTCAATTACTTAGTTGCCATTCAATGCAAGCTTAAAAATCATTACTAACTCAAGCAATGATTACAACATTAACCTGTGGCGACTCGAAACAATCAGGCGCTACCAGTAAAGGCAACTTCCGGGAATTTACCTTGCGCTTCTGACATCGGACGGCGCTTGCCTTCCTCTTGCCAGTAGTTAATCACTTCTGTAGCCTTATTGAGAAGCTCAACTCGGTCGATTTCAGAAATCCAATGCTTGGATTCTAGCTCTTTTTGTAACTCTTCCCAAGCATTATTGCGCGGCCAAAAAAAGTATTTCGTCAAAGGACTGGTACCTTTGCCCACCACCTGATCAACTGCGATCGCTACATCCTTCTCTAACCAGAGAACCTTTAAAATAAACTTCGACAAACCCACCTCCGGGATCGACCCAGACTTTTCGCGACTTTACAACCTTTCTATAATAACCTAATTGTCTAACCTTTGTTCCTTAAATTTTCGAGGTAAATCAAATTGACAGCATCTAACCTAGACAAGAGTGCAAATCGGGCATTGGCGATCGTAGTTTTCGATATTGATGGGGTCGTGCGCGATGTGGGCGGATCGTATCGTCGCGCACTTGCTGACACCGTAGAACAATACACAAACGGCGCTTATCGTCCCTCCCAAGTAGACATTGATACTCTAAAATCCGAAGGCGTTTGGAATAATGACTGGGAAGCATCCCAAGAATTAGTTTATCGCTACTTTGAAAAACAGGGAAAAAACCGCACAGAAATTGCCTTAGATTACCAGAACCTAGTCGCCTTCTTTCAATCTCGTTATCGTGGCCCTAACCCCAAAAATTGGACAGGTTACATTTGCACAGAACCATTACTTTTAGCCTCAAACTATTTAGAAACTTTGACTTTAGCAGGAATACCTTGGGGTTTTTTCAGTGGTGCAACCAGAGGTTCCGCAGAATACGTTTTATGTAAACGTTTAGGTTTAAAAAGTCCTGTTTTAATCGCAATGGAAGATGCCCCAGGTAAACCCGATCCTACCGGACTTTTGGCAACTGTGCAATTATTAGAACAGCAATTTTCCGCCCCAGAAACTACAGCAGTTATTTATGTAGGAGACACCGTTGCTGATATGTACACTGTAGAAAAAGCTAAGTTGTTACAACCGAATCGTTTATGGATCGGAGTAGGAATTTTACCCCCTCATGTTTTACAAGAAACCTCGCAACAACTAGAAGCTTATACGGCGAATTTAAAACAAGCTGGTGCTAAGATAATTTTGCCAAATGTCCAAGATTTAACTGCTGCAAAAATTCAGGAATTAATTGCCGGAGAAAACCCAGCTTAAAACGCGAAAGTACTACAGCAGTCCTACTTTAGGACTTGCTGAAAATTTTATTTTATATCAAGAGGCGATCGCCTTTACTCAACTACCTCAATGGACTTTTTGAGAACAAACAAACTACCATCTCCCCCACGTCCAATGCGGAAATCTTCATCTAAGTAAGTAATATCAAGAGTAGCAACTCGATTAGTAGGATTATTAGCTGCTACCACCTTAAAAGGGTCGAATTGAGGAGTGTTAATTCCCAGAATTTTCTCGATCGAGAGGTAACGTTTATCAAAATAAACATTAATCCGTTTATCCGGTGATCGGGATGAATCTTCGATCGCAGGTTCAAAACTAGCTGTCACTTTCACATATCCCGATAATACACCCAAAAAATGTTTCACAAAAGCCTGATTAAAAAACTGTTTGTTGCTCACATTAATTACTTGATACACTTTACCCAGCTTTAATCCCAAAGGTAGGGAAACTAAAGAACGGATTTCTCTAGCAGTCGAGTAATGCAATTGCCAACTTCCCTCTAATAAAGAAATAGCATTTACCAAAGGATGAGGATTTGGGTTGCAACTTTCTAATTGAGTAGTCAAATCTTCAATTTCTGCGGCAATATTTTTGTCTATTTGCAAATTGGTTACAGGAGAACCATTTTTGTGAGATGGAATCAAATCAAGCGCCGCAAGTAATTTTTCCTTTAAAGAGAGTTGATTATTCAAGAGTTAACACCTACCTGTTGAAACCTACAATCTTTATCATTCTGACCGTTCTGGGTGAGGAACGGGAGTTAACTATATCTATGTATATAAGGTGTAGGGTGTGTCAGATAGTAAATCCGATCGATCATATCAGGGTTTGAGTGTCTGACGCAGCAAATGACACCTTGACTCAGTAGTTGTAGGGTGTGTCAGATAGTAAATCCGATCGATCATATCAGGGTTTGAGTGTCTGACGCACCAAATGATACCAGTTACGTAAGTCCTGACACCTTGATTTACTTCCGTAGCGATCGAACTAAAAATTGCTATCCCCAAAATTGAAAAAGTTTGCTACCCTAGTAAAGCGCCAAAAAAATCCTCACCATTCAGCTTGGTAAACACCCCTCCAAACCGGAGAGAAAAGTGAGCAAAAAGCTGAACTAGTTCTACCTACACACATAGGGCGAAAGTGGGATTTAAATAAATAGCATTTACTCATCTAAAGAGCTTTCAAGAACTCTAAAAGTTTGCAGCATCTACTTTTTGAGTAGAACTCAATTTTTTAGATTAAGAATACTCATGAGCTTTTGGGAGATAAAACTCTCTTAGCTATACTTTGCTGAGAAATGCTAAAAACTAGGCTTTTCCGTCAACAGAAAAGCCTAGAATTGACATATATATTGTCACCAAGGTCGAAAAAAGTTAAAAAAATATTTTTTTAACTTTTACACCTTTAGCGCCAAAATCTGTTATCTTAGAAAAGAGTTAAGGAATAACCTTTAACCTCTGATTCTGAGAGCAACCCTTTGTCTAAAGGAGATTATCTCCAGAATCAAGTAGTAAAAATACTTCCCTGGATTAGGAATAAAGTTTCCCAAAGAGAAGTTTTTTTGTTATACTTAAAGAGGCGAGAGGCAAAAAACCTTTAACCGACAGAACCTGGAAAACAAAAAAATAGTTTGAAAGCCTAAAATAACAAAGCTTTTGAGCGATTGATTGCCACAAGTGGGGAAAGTCAGACAAAAAAAGTTCGGCAAGATTCCCCAAAAAAAGTTCGGAATTTACTTGCATAACTCAGACAAAGCTGTTATAGTTATAAAAGTGTGAAGGCAACAGCATTCACAACCGAACCTGGAAAAATCAAAAGTTTGAAAGCCTAAACAAGCATTCAATCCTCGTCAAACAAATTATTAAAAATTGGGTCATTAATTGACCCAGAAAAAGCCGAGGAATCCGAGACTAATCAGATATTTTCGAGTTAGTTTTCGGAGCCAACAAATATCTTCAAAATGGAGAGTTTGATCCTGGCTCAGGATGAACGCTGGCGGTCTGCTTAACACATGCAAGTCGAACGAACTCTTCGGAGTTAGTGGCGGACGGGTGAGTAATACGTGAGAATCTACCGAAAGGACTGGGACAACAGCGGGAAACTGCTGCTAATACCAGATATGCCGCAACGTGAAAGGGGCAACCCGCCTTTTGATGAGCTCGCGTCCGATTAGCTAGTTGGTAGAGTAAGAGCCTACCAAGGCGACGATCGGTAGCTGGTCTGAGAGGATGACCAGCCACACTGGGACTGAGACACGGCCCAGACTCCTACGGGAGGCAGCAGTGGGGAATTTTCC